>JAZNDP010000024.1:0-3640 GCA_045588165.1 Eubacteriales bacterium
AGTCCGATCGCCTTTGCCCGCTTCAGGAAATCAAAGGTGGTCACGTAGTCACGCAGGGTGTATACCCAAGAGCCCACGGTGGTGATCTCCTTGGAACAGATGTCGAAGTGGGGGTTGATGGTAGCATCACCGCCGTTGATGAAGAAGCCCAGCTCACAGAGACCGCCGCCGTTGCGGATGAACTTGTAAATGTTGGCGTGAGCCACGGGAGAGCCGGTGCACTGGAAGGCGAAGTCGGCAAGATAACCGCCGAAGGCATCCTTCACAGCACCCGTCAGTGCGTCAATTCCCTTGTGATCCTTAAAGTTGACCGTCTCGGTAGCTCCCATGAGCTTGGCGAACTCCAGTCTCTTTGCCTCTCCGTCTACGGCAACGATGTTCTCGGTACCCATGGCGCGAAGCACGGCAATACAGATCAGACCAATGGGTCCGCATCCCTGTACCACAACGCGGGAGTTGAAGCGGAGAATGCCCGTGGTCTTTGCGCGCTCTACGGCGTGGATCAGCACGGCGCAGGGCTCAATAAGGATTCTGCTGTCCAGATCCAGGTCGCTGACGTTGAAAATGGTGGATCCGCCCCGAACCAGAATGTAGTCGGCGAACCAGCCGTTGAGATGCTTATCGTCATCGGGCAGAAGTCCGTACACGTCAGCTCCTCCCACGTTCTGCTTGTTCAGGTCGAACATGGTAATATCGGGGTTATCCTTGAAGATCATGCAGGTAACCACCTTATCGCCGATAGCGAGGGGCTTTCCCGCGCTGTCCTTCTTTACGTTCTTACCCATCTTTACGATCTCGCCCGTTCCCTCGTGTCCGAGAACGACGGGGATCAGGGAGAAGGGATCGCGCTTGAACTCGTGGGCGTCGGTTCCGCACACGCCGCATCCCTCTACCTTTACCAGAATATCGTCGTCACCCAGCTCGGGGATGGGATATTCCTGAAGGTCAAAATGCTCTGCCTTGGTGAGCATTGCCACCCGCGAGGTAGCGGGAACAGGTCCTGCCGACTTTGCGGCGGGAGCGCTCGCGCTGCCCATACTCTCGAGAACCTGTCTGACAATCTTCTCGATGTCTGTGGATTTCATATCCATTGTACTATCCTTTCGTTTATTCCATATTGTTTTCAAAATACCGCTTACCGTACAGAGACAGCGCCGCGTCCTGCTCCTCCGAGCCACCGCTGACACCGAGACCTCCTACGATCTTACCGGTGAGGTCGGTGAGAGGATCTCCTCCCCCGAAGATCACGATTCTGCCGCCGTTGGTAAATTGGATCCCATACAGAGACTCGCCCGGCTGCGCCAGGGGCTTCAAGGTCATGGTGGACATTTTCAGTGCCACCACGGTAAACGCCTTGTTCACCGCCACGTCGTAGCTTGCGATATAGGCGTCGTCCATCACCTTGACAAGCTTTGGATTTCCCGCCTCATCCGATACGCAGACAACAGCGGAAACACCCATTCGTCTCGCCTCGGCAATCACCTCGTCGGCAAGTCCTTCGGCTCGCTCCAGGGTCATCGCCTTCGGCTTTCCCTGTATGCGGGATACGGTATTCTGAACGATCTGTCTGATTTGACGTTCGTCCATCATACTACCGTACGACCGGGACTTATTTGCCCAGAGACTCCATCACCATTGCGGTGATCTTTGCTACCATCTCGGCATCCACGTCCCCGCTCTTGCAGCTACCGCCGCAGCCGTGACAGCTGGGCTTGCCTGCCTTCGCGTTGGGGCAGATGTCCGCGGGGTGCTTACCCTTCAGACCAAACTGACGGCGAATCTCGTACAGTCTCTGAACCTGCGCGTCGGTCAGTCTCTTGGGTCCGCCAAGAACCTTGGACTGGTACAGAAGCTGTGCGTAGAACTCCAGGGACTCCATCTTGTGATATGCGTTCAGCAGAGAGTCGGAGAAGGAGAGGGCGCCGTGGTTTGCCAGAAGAACCGCGTCATAGTACTGCAGGTACTTGGAAACGGCATCGGGAATTTCCTCGGTAGAGGGGGTACCGTACTCGGCGATCGGAACACAACCCAGAGCGATGACTGCCTCGGGCATGATCGGTTCGGTCAGCGGAATGCCTGCGATCGCGAAGGAGGTTGCATACAGGGGATGCGCGTGAACCACGGACGTTACGTCGGGACGCTCGCGGTATACTCTCATGTGCATCTTGATCTCGGAGGAGGGCTTGAATCCCTTGTTTGCCTGAATGACCTTTCCGTTTGCGTCTACCTTACAGATGTACTCGGGGGTCATAAAGCCCTTGGATACGCCCGTAGGAGTGCAGAGGAACTCGTTGTCGTTGAGCTTGACGGAAATGTTACCGTCGTTGGAGGCAACCATTCCCTTGTTGTAGATGCGCTTACCGATCTCGCAAATTTGTTTTTTGATTTCGTACTCGTTTACCATGATTTTGTTCTCCTTTTTAAAATGAAATATAAATTATTTTTTCTTTTCGAATTGAATTAGCTCTGCTTCCGCAGATAGGTCTTCAGCTCCTCCACTCCCTCGCCTGTGTGGGAGTTCAGAGGAAAGATTTTCTCACAGCCCGATAACCGCAACCACCGCTCCGCTTTCTCGGGAGAGGCGTGGTCGATCTTGGTGACGATCCCGATCACGTCCCGATTCACCATACAGGTGATGTTCGGGGGAAAGAGGGAATAATCCTCGTCGGCGGCAATCAGCAGTGCCACCACGTCGGCTTCATAGGCGTAGATGGCAAGCGCCGCGCCAAGTCCGTGGACCTCGGCGTACTCGCCGGGGGAGTCAATGAGCCAATCCCCATATTGCATGTACTGTGTTTTTTCGTATCGAATCTCTTCCCCTCGGAGGGCTTGCTTCAGCGTGGTCTTTCCCACACCATGCCGTCCCACCAGAAGGGTCTTTTTCATGCCCGCGTTCAGGTCTTTGTGATCTTGCATACCGTAAACCCAAGTGTTCCCTCGGCGTAGTCTACCACCGCCCGAAGCGAGGCGTCTACCTCCGAGAAGGTTCCCGTCAGGATCACCGTTCCGCTGAAGCGATCCACAAAGCCGAGCTGCGCGCCGGAGGATTTGATGGCGATATCTCCCGCGATGATCGCGGTCTCCGCAGGGCTCACCGTGAGAATCCCGATGGCGGATTTGCTATACTCCACCGCGGGGTCAAGTCCCAGCTTCTTGTAAAGGATCTCGTCAGGGTTTGCGATGATGTGCGCCAGGGTAATCTGCTTACCGGGAACCAGCTCCTGTATGATCCGTTGCTTTTCCGTATAGTCCATTCTCTCCTCCTTACCCGCCGATCTGGCCCCGAAGTCCCGTCTCATTCACCACCGCAAGAAGCTTTTGCATATGCTCCTTGGTAGGTACCTGAATGTGAGACATGCCGTAGGTTCGTCCCAGACCCGCGTATTTGTCCGACCCGATCCGATGATACGGAAGCAGGTGCATCTCCTTCACCGAGCCCAGGGATTTCGCGAATCTCGCGATCTCGCCGATCTCCGCCTCGGTATCGTTGAAGGTGGGGATCACGGGAGTTCTGATGATCAGCCGCTTTGCTATGTCTGCGATCAGCTTGGCGTTGTCCAGGATTCTTCCGTTTTCCCTTGTGGTAAATTCCTTGTGCTTTTCACTGTTTACGTGCTTGATGTCCATCAGCACGGTATCC
>JAZNDP010000025.1:0-2791 GCA_045588165.1 Eubacteriales bacterium
GGTATCTCCGCAATAGGTATCCTCTCCCTCGGCACACAGGCTCCGCCGCGCGCAGCTTACCGACAGCCGCGGCTTCTCAAAGAAAAACATCACCGCTCCGTCACCCGAGGCAAGAGCTCCCTTTTCTACCGAGAAGGAACAGACCTTCTCTACCGCCGCGCGGATCCGCGCCTCCTCTGAAAGCAGCTCCTCCCGATCTGCTCCGCATACCGCCACCTTGCGTCGATCTCCGCGCAACACGCAGGCGGCAGTCAGATTCAAACGCAATTCCGACAACTCACGGCACAGACCCTCCGAGAGCTCCGCATCCGCAAAATCACTCTCCCCCCCACAGACCGTGGTTTTAAGCAGCTCAGAGAGCGCCTGATAATCCAAGGCAAAGATCTCGGTTCGATCCCCCTCGTGGATCTCCTTTCGGTGCAGAGCCGTATTATGATTGATTTCCTCCAGAATATCCGGTAGTCGTCCGCAACGGGCAAGCAAGGCCTCCCCCGCATCGCTCCGCTCGACCCGTCCGTTTTTATGCAACGCCGCGCAAAGCCGCCCCACCTCTCCCGAGGTCTCGCGGTAGCACTCTCCCCAGCATCGGTTTTTTTCGGAGCAGCTCACACAGGATCCGTCGAAGGCGTTATCGCAGATCTGACGGAGATCTGCCGCGGCAGGAGTCTGCATACGGCGGCTCAATCCCCAAAAGATCTGCGCCAAGGAAGAAAAGCTTTCCCGAAGAGCCTCGATCTGCCCCTCCCTCTCCATCAAAAGAAGTCCGTCTCTCTCCAGCGGCGCGGCGGGGCGGCAGATCACTCGCGCCTCCTCCGCTACAGCTTCCTCTTTTTCTTCCCGTTCACCCAAAAACAGCTTGTCCAGCACGACGAAGATAAGAGAGGATGCCAAAAGGGAGGCAAGAAGTCCGTTCAGGACGCCGATCCCGCTGACGTAAACGCCCCAGGACAATCCCCCCGCAAACGCCCCCGTAACGGCTAAAAACCGAGAGACAGGAAACAGCACGCCCGCGATGATCGCCCCAAAGGCAAAGGAGGGAGACAGAGAAATCGATACGGCAAGTCCGCAAACCGCTCCCGCAATGACACCGTGAATCATACCCTGCCGTCTCGTGATGGAAAGGGTCAGAAGCATTGCCACAAACATCCCGAGAGACACGCCGTATACCGTCACGTCCACCGTTCCCCGAATCAGTACGAAGGCGACCGACAAAAGTCCGCTCAAATACCGACCTCTCCCCTGCTCTGCCTGTCCCCAGTACCCGCAAAACAGAAGTACCGCCGCGGGAGAGGCGAAGGTAGCGAGGATGGTTCCGTACAGATCGTAATAGAGAAATCCCCCAAGGATCAGCCGATACAGCCCGACCCCAAAGGCGGCAATCGCGGCGCTTGCCATACGCAGACCGATCTGCTCACAGAACAGATAGGGCCATATCTGCCGCAGGGTCATTTCTCCCGCCGCCTCTCCCCCTTGCCGACTCCAAGGAGTATCCAAAACAAAACGTGTCAACAGACGAACCAAAAGGATCGCCGTATACGCGCTGATGAGCAGAATCCGAGATTCGCTGAAAAACGCCGACACGCAAAGTCCTCCAAAGACGTAAAGCACGCGGCGGTTGGCAGCGCAAAGCATGGCAATCCCAAAAGGCGCGGCACCAAAGGGCAAGCTGACCGCCTCTATCCAATAGGCACAGAGGGCATAGAACAGCCCACCGCCCAAAGAGCGCAAAAGCTCCCTGACTCCCGTCCCTTTCTTTTCGCTTCGGATCTCACCGTTTATTTCCTCAAGCACCTCGCCCGTTCCCACCGACTCCTTTTCCTTACTGCGATTTGCATTCATACGTAAGTCCCCTTTCTCATTTCTCACAGGTTACAATGATTGTACCAAATCAGGCGCAAAAGAATTGTCGAACTTCGCCTGTCTCGAACATCTCGCCCGTTTTTTTGTCGATCTCATTCGTGCGAACTCAAAAAAAGCCGTCGGCATTCGACAGCTTCCTTGTTAGGAAATCGGGAGGAAATCAATCCCCCGTTTGTTTTTGTCGCGCAATCGCGCGCATATTATTCTCTAACACCGCATAGCGCCATTCCTCACTCACCGCTCTGCCCGACAGGATCCCGCCGTCCTCTCAGGGAGAGAATCCCCCCAACGATCAGCAAAAAGCCAAAGCACTTTCGCAGAAGCGATTCCGACACATAGGCGGTCAACGCCGTCCCCGCCAGAGAACCGAAAATCCCTGCCGACGCCATCAGCAAAACCACCGTAGAAAAGATCCGCCGTCGACTGAGGTGCACCAGCATGGAAGCCCCCGCCGAAAACAGAAAAAAGAGCAGGTTCAATCCTTGCGCCGCCAGCTGGGGCGTATCCCCCATCAGGGCAAGATAGATCACGAACAATCCTCCGCCCCCCACGCCCATACCGGACAGCGCGGCAATGACAAAGGATACCATTATTTGAAAAATCAGCATCGTCCCCCCTATCGAATCATCATAAGAACACCCGACCAGATGACAAGCGCCCCGAACAGTCGCTTCAGCCAGATCCCGTTCAGTTTTCCCAAAAGAAAGCCCCCTACCACGCCCCCCGCTATGGCGGGCAACGCGTACACGCCGAACCCCTCGGCGGGTAAATTTCCTCTCATGGCATATCGCAAGCAAGAAAGAATCGAGATGGGAAGCATGACGCATAAGGCGTTGGCGTACAAATCCCTTGGATCCTCCAGCTCTCCTCTCAAAATGGCAGACAGGACAAAAACCGCCAAGATGCCTCCTCCCGCTCCCAGCAGTCCGTT
>JAZNDP010000026.1:0-35005 GCA_045588165.1 Eubacteriales bacterium
TGATTTTCAGCGAGCGTGCAGAGAGATCCATCAGGTGATCAAGACGCTTGTAGAAGTCCTCCTCGTTTTCAGCAAGATAGGCAATTCTGGGCATATTGATAGTAACAACGCCGATAGAGCCGGTGGACTCGCCAGAGCCGAAGAAGCCGCCGGACTTCTTGCGAAGCTCACTGAGGTCCAGACGCAGACGGCAGCACATGCTTGGAACGTCGCTGGGCTCCATGTCGCTGTTGATGTAGTTGGAGAAATAGGGGGTTCCGTACTTGGAGGTCATCTCGAAGAGAAGACGGTTGTTTTCGGTATCGGACCAGTCAAAGTTCGAGGTAATGGAGTAGGTGGGGATGGGATACTGGAATCCGCGTCCGTTGGCGTCGCCCTCGATCATGGTCTCGATGAACGCCTTGTTGATCATATCCATTTCACGCTTACAATCCTTGTACTTGAAGTCCACTTCCTTGCCGCCTACGATACAGTTCAGCTCCGCAAGGTCAGCGGGAACGGTCCAGTCCAGCGTGATGTTGGAGAAGGGCGCCTGTGTACCCCAACGGGAGGGGGTGTTGACACCGTAAATAAAGGACTCAATACACTTCTTAACTTGCTCATAGGTCAGGTTGTCCACCTTAACGAAGGGAGCAAGGTATGTATCAAAGGAGGAGAATGCCTGCGCGCCCGCCCACTCGTTCTGCATGATTCCAAGGAAGTTGACCATCTGGTTACAAAGGGTTGCCAGATGACTTGCGGGAGCAGAGGTGATCTTTCCGGTTACACCGCCCAAGCCCTCCTGAATCAGCTGCTTGAGAGACCAGCCTGCGCAATAACCCGTCAGCATGGACAGGTCGTGAATATGAATATCCGCGTTACGGTGCGCATTGGAGATCTCATCATCGTAGATCTCGGAGAGCCAGTAGTTTGCGGTGATGGCTCCGGAGTTGGAGAGGATCAGACCGCCTACGGAGTAGGTTACGGTAGAGTTCTCCTTTACACGCCAGTCGGTATTCTTTACGTAGCTGTCCACGATTGCCTTGTAGTCAAGAGCAGTGGAGTTCATGTTACGGATCTTTTCTCTCTGGCGGCGGTACAGAATATATGCCTTTGCCACGTCCGCGTAACCTGCCTGAACCAGAACCGCCTCTACGCTGTCCTGAATATCCTCAACGGCGATGAGTCCTTCCTTGATCTTAGATTCAAAATCGGCTGTTACCTTCAGCGCGAGAAAATCGATTACGTTGGGGTGATACTGCTTTTCCTGTGCTTCGAAAGCAAGCTTAATGGCGTCGTTGATCTTTGACAGATTGAAATCCATTACCTTGCCGTCACGTTTTAAAACCTGATACATGCTTCTTCTCCTTTTTGTCAAATTTAGTTTTTATTGTCAGCATATATAAGTATAAAGCAAAACTGACAAAATGTCAATTGTGAGAATTTACAATATATTGTGTCGTTTATTGGAGATTATCACAATATCTTGTATAAAAAGAGAGAAAAGCCCAAGATGTTGTGTTTAGACGCCGCGAAGGGATGCGCCGGGGATTTCTTGTCGCGCAACCGCTAAAAGCTCTTCCAGCTCCTCTGCCGTGGGGGCGGAGAGCCCATCTCCGATCAGATCTCCGGAGTCGGTAAAGCATTGGAGAAAATAACGCTCGGCGCCCTTGATCCAGCGTGTCAGCGCTTGGATATCGGTAGGGGTGTGAAGCTCTTTTGTGACGGTGGTTCGAAATTCGTAGGGAAGTCCGCAGGACATGATCAGCCCAACACTCTCTTCAACACCCTCGGGAAAGTGGTCTAAGCCGGAGGTAAGCGCATATTTTTCTTTACAGTTTTTAATATCCATTGCGATATAGTCAATCAGTCCGCCGCTGATCAAAGATCTCAGCGCTTGGGGGCGGGAGCCATTGGTATCCAGCTTGATAGCAAGTCCGATTTTTCGTATTTTTCGGCAAAAATCCTCTACGTCGTTCTGAAGCAAAGGCTCTCCACCCGTGATGCATACACCGTCCAGAATATTTTTTCTTTTATTCAAGTAGGATAAAACCTCCTCCTCCGAGATCATCTCCTCTCGATTGATATGGGTGACGAGAGAGGCGTTATGGCAGAAAGGGCATCGAAAATTACATCCCCCCGTAAAGATGGTTGCGGCAACCTTGCCGGGGAAATCAAGCAGGGTCGTTTTTTGAAAACCTTGAATGATCATCTCATACTCCTTGATATTGTTTTATTTTTAACGGGATTGTTGCATGTGTCGGTTTCTTGACATAAAGTAAAAGAAAATAACGTGAATATTCCTAATTGAATTTTGAGCAGGAAAATGCTAAAATAAAAATGTAAGATAAAATCGTTTCGTGTCATATAAAGAAAAAGGAGGGTATTACAATGCAGCTTTTTCAAAGTCTTGTGTGGTTATTGGCAGGCGTCGGTATTTTTATTGTTGGCATGAATTTTATGAGTGATGCTCTGGAGAAAAGCTCCGGCAGCGGTATGAAAAAGCTTCTTGGAAGAATCAGCAATAACCGTTTTTCCGGCGTGGGGATCGGAGCCGGTGTTACCGCCATTATTCAAAGCTCATCCGCAACCTCGGTCATGGTGATCGGCTTGGTAAACGCGGGAGCGCTGACCTTGCTTCAGGCAACGCCGATTATTATGGGCGCGAACATCGGAACCACGATCACAGGTATACTGGTGTCTCTGAAAAACGACTATTTCAACATGCTCATGTATTTGCTCGCCTTTGCGGGTGTGATGATGGGATTTGTCAAACGGGAACGGGTACGGCTTGTAGGAAGCCTCCTTTGCGGACTGGGTCTGATCTTCGTCGGCTTGAATCTTATGAGCAGTGAGCAAGCGTTTGGAAATCCTCATGTGGAGAGCTTGTTTGCCAAGGTATTTGCCGCCATTGATTTTCCGCTGCTCCTGGTTTTGGTAGGCGTCGTATTTACCGCTCTCCTGCAAAGCTCATCCGCCGCCACCGGTGTGGTGATTACCATGGTTGGTACGGGTATCCTTTCATTGGACATGGCACTTTTTATCGTATTGGGCGCCAATATCGGTACCTGTGTTACGGCGCTTCTGGCGTCCGTTGGCGCCAACGCCAATTCCAAGCGCGTGGCGCTGATCCATTTTACCTTTAATACGGTTGGCACGTTATTTTTTACCGCTTTGATCTGGATCTTCAAGGAGCCGTCGGTGAATCTGTTGGTTTCCATGTTTCCGGGACAGGATCCCATGTCTCTTCAGATGCGAGTATCCGTATTTCACGTAATTTTCAACGTGACGACGACCCTTTTGCTTTTGCCCTTTGTCAAGCAGCTTGTACGGTATTCTGAACTGATCGTTCGAGAGAAAAGAGATACAGAGAAGAAGCGATCGCTTCGTTACGTGGATGACCGTCTGCTGACCACACCTCCCGTGGCTCTGATGCAGGTCAAGAGAGAAATGGATTATATGTTTGATCTGGTGGAGGAAAATACAAAACTTTCCTTTGTCGCCATGGAGACGGGGACGTTGAAGCACGGGAAACAAATTGCGGAAAACGAGGCAATCATTGATTTTACCAACAGCGCACTAACCAATTTTTTGATCAAGCTGTCTACGAACGTAGAACAAAGTACCGAGCGTGTAATCGGTTCTTATTTCCACGTATTGAACGACTTGGAGCGGATTGGCGATCATGCGGAAAACTTCCATGAGATCGGCGTGGGAATGAAAGAGAAGGAAATATCCTTTTCGGATCGGGCGCGACAGGAAATCGAGGAAATGAGAAGCAACGTGATGCAAATGCTGCTGATTTCCAAAAACGTATTCGAAAATTTGGATAAGGACGCGCTTCCCATTCTGACGTCGTTGGAAAACGAGGTTGACGAGCAAAAAAGAGTGCTTACCGCCAAGCATTTTTCCCGTCTTGCCGAGGGAAATTGTCAAGCGGCGGTCAGTCCGTATTACTCCTCTGTTGTGGTCGGGTTGGAGCGTGTTGCCGACCATTTGGTAAACGTAGGTTACAGTATTGTAAACCCCGTTGGATCCCAAAAGGAAAGCAACTGACCCTTCATTGAAGAATAAAAGAACGGCGGCGCCAAGGATGCGCCGCCGTTTTTTCTGCGAATAAAGGTAAAAAATCGTTGGCAATCCTCTTGCAATATTGATTTAAGTGTGATATAATAAGGTAACTGAAATTTACCGTCAAGAGGTGACACGATGAATATTGGAAAGAAGATTAAAGCGCTTCGGATCGAAAAGCTAATGACTCAATCTGAGCTTGCGGGAAACGAGATCACCCGAAATATGCTCAGCAGGATCGAAAACGGAGCGGCACAGCCCTCCTTGGATACTCTTTGCTATCTTGCCACTCGCCTCAACGTCTCTCCCGGCTTTTTGCTGGCGGAGGAGTGGGATGAACAGATTTATCTGAAGCATAATGAGATACGAGGAATCAAAAAGGCGTTTCTTGGGGAGGATTATCGGATCTGTCGCGATATATGCCAAAAGTCGGATAGCGCGGACGACGACGAGATTCAAATGATCCTTGCCGAGTGCAATCTGGCAATCGGTATGGAGGAGTTTTGTCGAGGAAATCTTCGTGTCTGTTGCGGGTATCTGGACGAGGCAATTGAGGTGTGCGGTAAAACACTGTACCGTACCGATTCCATTGTGGCGACGGTAGGTATGTATTTTCGGTATATGCGCCGTCTGTCTGCGACCCTTTCCTCCAACGTCATCGACGAGGGGGAGGTGAACGTTTATCCCGCTATGACCGATGAGTTTTGTCGGTATGCTTACGTAATGGAGCTGGATGAGCGTGATATTTCGCTGCCATCAGGGGATGAATCCCTGTTTTGGAAAAACGGCTCTCCTTATTTTTTGCACCTTGAGGCAAGGCGCCATATGAAAAATGGCGCGTATCGGGAATCCTATGAAATTTTAAAGGAAATCCTATTGGGTGAATCTGCGGTTCCTCAGCCCGTACTGTATTACGTGTTTTGCGATCTGGAGAT
The DNA here is from genome assembly GCA_045588165.1 of Eubacteriales bacterium. Taxonomy (GTDB): domain Bacteria; phylum Bacillota; class Clostridia; order Oscillospirales; family CAG-272; genus HGM12713. Next base: position 4,986 of record JAZNDP010000026.1, read on the forward strand.
CTGTTGTCGGGAGATCGAGGATTTCCGCGGCGCGTATGAATACTCTATTGATAAGCTGGAGTTGTTGCAAAAGTTATTGGACTGATTTCTTAAACCGCTGGAAGAGTTTTTCAAGGAAAAGAATTGCCACGGCATAAAACAGCACGCCGATCAACAGATCGGAGAGGTAGTACACAGACATAATCAGTACCTCCTCAAAGCTCTCGGGGGCGCCGTAGCCGATATCGTATATCACTCTGGAAAGGAGCTTGACCGCGGAACGAATGATTGCGATCGTTAAAAGGCTTACCTGAACGGGATTGCGGTTGCTGTACGTTTTTCTGAAAGGAAAATAATCCGACAAAACAGGGGTGTAGTTGGCTTCGGGTGAGAAAAGGGAAGAGCCCTTCTTGGTTGTCGCCCTCTTTCGTTTGTACCTTGCGAACTGTCCGCGAATCAGCCATAGCATTGCCCAAACGAGGATCAGATCCAAAAGCAGATAAGTAACGCCTTCAATGAAATCCGCAATGCCTAATTCTTTGAATACAATAAGAATGGATACCAGATCGCACAGACGGCGGAAGACACACGCCGCCGAAAGAATCGCGCTCAACCCTACCACCTGCGGCAGAGATTTTCCCATGTAGGTGGCGGCAATCAATACGGAAAAACCGAAGGAATAGATCAGGATCTCGCAAAGCTCGATCAGAGCCCCAAGAACCTCGGGTAGTATGGAGGCGTACAAAACAATATCTGTGTTCGCGTACTGAAGACCTAAGGTAAGTCCAAGGGAAAGAACGGCGGACAATCCGAAGGTGACAGAGAGCATCATTAAGCTTAAATTTTTGGTTTTCATCAATACTCCTTTGCGCCGAGGCGCTCTGATTTATGTTCCCTTGTATTATACCATATTTTTTGGAAAATTGTTTGAGGATTTGTAAATTATTTTTTGAAGGAATAGCCATGAACTATAAAAATGTGATCGTCGGGGTCTTTATAGAACGCCCCAATCGGTTTATTGCCATTGTGGAGATCGATGGGCGGGAAGAGATTTGCCATGTAAAAAACACGGGACGCTGCCGTGAGATTCTGATCAAGGGAGCCACCGTATATCTTGCTCCTTCCCAAAATCCGGAAAGAAAAACGAAATATGATCTGATTGCCGTAAAAAAGGGAGACCGTTTAATCAATATTGACAGTCAAGCCCCCAATGCGGCTGTTAAGGAATGGCTTCCCGAGCTGTTTCCCCAGGGGACACGTTTTTTATCGGAGGTAACCTTTGGGAGATCCCGCTTTGATTTCTGTGTGGAGACACCAACCAAAAGAATCTTTCTTGAGGTCAAGGGAGTGACCTTGGAGGAGAGCGGCGTCGTGCGGTTTCCCGATGCGCCCACCGAGCGAGGTGTGAAGCATGTAGAGGAGCTTGTGGACTGTGTCAGAGCTGGACATGATGCATACATTCTTTTTGTGATACAAATGAGCGCCGTCCGCTATTTTGCGCCGAATGATGTAACTCACAGGGCATTTGGCGATGCTTTGCGTGAGGCGGAAGCGGCGGGGGTGCGGATTTTGGCAAGGGAATGCCGCGTATGGGCAGACGGAATGTCCATCGGAGATCCTGTGGAGGTGCGCCTAAATGAAGAAAAAGTATGAATCGCTGAAGCGCGGGATTCAGCTCGGTGAGAAGGTTCTGTCCTACGAGCTTTTCCTCGGCTCTTATAAAAATATCAATCTTCGTATTCGTGACGACGGAAGTATACGGGTGTCCGCAAACCGGAAGCTCTCTCTCGAGAGGATCGATGCCTTCCTGATTGAAAAAATTGAGTGGATCGAGTGTGCCCAGCGCCGTTTGCTGGAGTCAAGAGCCTCCTTACCTTCGGGAGAGACACCGTGGCGGGATGGAGGATTGATCCCGATATTTGGATGTGAGCGAACAATTCGGGTAAGCTATGGTAAAAAAGCCGTTGCCTGTCTTGAGGGCGATCTCTTGCGTGTAGCGGTGCCCGATCCCACCGTGGAAAAGATCCGCGGGGCGGTAGAGCGAATGGCGGAGAGGGAACTGGGAGAACGGATAAAGAAGCTATATCAGACGGTGCTTGATCGCTTTTCCCCCAGTGAAATTTCCCCTCCGCAGATCCGTTTTCGGTGTATGGTTTCCAGGTGGGGAAGCTGTTGTCCGTCCAAGGGAACCATCACCCTCAACAAATATCTTTTTCTGGTTCCCGAGCCTTGTATCGAATATGTAATCGTCCATGAGCTTGCGCACCTTCTGGAGCTGAATCATTCCTCTGCCTTTTGGGCGATTGTGGAAAGAAACATGCCGGACTGGAAAGAGAAGAAGCAGGGATTGATTCCATACGGAGCGTGGTTGCGAAGGCTGTAAAAAATGCAGTTTTCGTTTTGAAATTCAGTTGACAATCCGGGAGTGTTGGTGTATAATAGGAGCATTGTGAAAAATCGGAGTGTAGTTTGACATGGTTCGTGTATTGTTGGTTTCAGGGCTGACGGTTGCTGCCTTTATTTTGAGTATTTTGTTTCTCCCACAGGTGAGTTTGAAGAGGAAAACATGGAAGATCTATCCGTTTATTCCCTTACTCGGAGCCCTTGTTCTGCTTGGCTTCGGGGACGCGGATTGGAGAGAGGTTGTATCCTCCTTCCTCGCGGATTCCTCCGTCAATCCCATTCGAATTTTAATTTTGTTCTTTTCCATGACAATTTTCTCGTTACTGTTGGAGCAGACCGGATTCTTTGTGCATATTTCCGGAGTGATCCTCAGGAGAGCGGGGCAGAATCAGCATAAGATCTTTTTGTCGTTGTACGCGATTATCTCGCTGTTGACGGTCTTTACCTCCAACGACATCGTGATCTTGACCTTTACCCCCTTTATCTGTTATTTTTGTCGGGCGGCAAAAATCGATCCGATTCCGTATTTGATCATGGAATTTGTGGCGGCAAACACGTGGAGTCTGTTTTTGCTCATCGGGAACCCCACCAATATCTATATTTCGGGCGCCTTTGATATTTCCTTTTTCGAATACGTACGGATCATGGCGTTGCCTACGATTGCCGCGGGACTGATGTCTCTTGCGCTGATGTTGATTATGTTTCGAAAAAAGCTGCGCGGGGAGATTCGGAACGACACTGTGGTAGAGCCGGTTCGGGATCGGGGATTGATGTGGATTTCTCTGATTCATCTGGCGGCATGTGTTCTCCTGCTTTCCCTGTCTCAGTATATCGGATTCGAAATGTGGCTGATCTCGCTGATTTTGGCGCTGTCCGCCGTAATTTGCTCGGTAGTCTGTCTGCTGATACGGAAGCGGAGATTGGAATGCGTTGGAATGGCAATCATACATATGCCCTTTGAAATCATTCCGTTTATCGTGGGAATGTTTGTGATCGTTCTGGCGTTGGAAGGGAACGGTGTTACGGCGATGGCGGCAGAGTTGTTCCGATTTGACGAGAGTGTTTTTTCTTATGGCTTTTTCTCTTTCCTCTCCTGTAATATTCTCAACAATATCCCCATGAGCGTGCTGTTCAGTAAGATTCTGAGCTTTGGAGGAACGGACGGACAGATCTTTGCCACCGTGATTGGCTCCAATATCGGCGCGTTCCTTACGCCGGTGGGCGCGTTGGCGGGAATCATGTGGATGAATCTTCTGAAGAAAAACAAGGTCGACCTATCCGCGAAAAGCTTTGTTTTCTACGGTTCCTTGATCGGGATTCCGTCCATGTCGGCGGCGCTGGGCGTATTGGAATTGATTTTATAAAAAAATTGAAAAAAAGTAAAAATAACTGTTTACAAACAGAGGAAAATGTAGTAAAATATAGTTGTATATTTTTAGGGAAAGGCAAATGACGGTTATGGAAAATACAAAACCCAAGTATCAGCGTGTCCTTCTGAAGCTTTCCGGAGAAGCGTTGGCGGCGGGAAGCGATCAGATTCTCAACTTTGATTTTATCGCTTCTATTGCCGAGGTGTTAAAAAAATGTGTAGAGCAAAAGGTGCAGATCGGCGTGATCGTTGGCGCGGGAAACATCTGGCGCGGTAGACAGGGCGGTAAGATGGATCGGGTTCGAGCCGACAGTATGGGAATGCTGGCGACCACCATTAACGCGCTTGCTCTTCAGGATACCTTCATTCAGGCGGGATTGGACGCAAAGGTAATGACCGCGGTGGAGATGAAAACCTTTGCAGATGAGTACGTTACAAGAGACGCGGTAAAAGCAATGGAAAACGGACAGATCGTTATTTTCGGATGCGGTCTGGGCGCTCCTTACTTTTCTACCGATACGGCGGCGGCGTTGCGCGCGGCAGAGATTGGCGCTGACGTTGTTCTGATGGCGAAAAATATCGACGGCGTTTATTCCGCCGATCCAAAGCTCGATCCCGGCGCGGTACGTTACGACGAGTTGACCTATAAGGAGATCCTTGATCGGGAACTGAAGGCGCTGGATCTGACGGCAACCACCTTCTGCATGGATAATGATATCCGCGCATACGCGTTTGAGCTGAAGGATCCGATGAACATATACCGTGTTATCATGGGAGAAAAGATCGGTACGGAAATTCACCGTTAACCATTTTGAATTTGAAAAAATAATGATTGAAATACATATGGAGGAGTATTATGAAGCTCAATACGAAAGATTTTGAAGAAAAGATGAAGAAGGCGGTTTCCGTTTACGAGGAAAATCTTGCTTCTATTCGCGCAGGTCAGGCAAATGCCTCAATTATTTCCAAGGTGAACTTTGAATATTGGGGTGCTCCCACTCCCATCACCTCGATGGCTGATGTGCGTGTTGCCGATGCAAAGACTCTGACGATCTCTCCCTACGATGCAACCACGCTCAAGGAGATGGAAAAAGCAATTCTGGCATCGGATATCGGTATTACTCCTACCAATGACGGTAAAGTGATCCGTCTTGTATTCCCCCAGCCTACCGAGGAAAGAAGACGTGAGCTTGCAAAGCAGGTTCAAAAATCCGGCGAGGAGGCTAAGGTTGCCGTTCGTAACATCAGAAGAGATGCGAATGACCTCTGCAAGAAGATGAAGAAGGATGGCGAGATGACTGAGGATGAGCAGAAGGCTTCTGAAAAGACGGTACAGGATCTCACCGATAAGTATGTAAAGGAGATCGACGCAGTTACCGCGAAAAAAGAGAAGGAAATCATGCAGATCTGAATTTGAATACAGGGCGGGTTTTATGCCCGTCCTGATTTTTATGAAACGGAGGAGCACGCATCATGACGGAGAAGAATATTCCGAGAAATTGCCCGATCAGGCACATTGCCTTTATCATGGACGGAAATGGACGTTGGGCAAAAAAACGGGGTATGCCGAGGGAATACGGTCATAAATTTGGCGCCGATACCTTCAAAAAGATCATGCGACACTGCGGTCGCATCGGAATTGAGGCGACCACCTTTTACGTATTTTCCACCGAAAACTGGAAGCGCCCGAAAAAGGAAGTGGATTCAATTTTGAATCTGCTGAATCAGTATCTGGATGATTGCGAAAAGGAATTGAAGAAGGAGAGCGCTAGATTTATCTTTCTTGGCGATAAATCCCCCTTTTCCGATTCCTTGAGAAAAAAGATGGAGCATATCGAGGAGATCTCCGCTCAAAATTCCTTCATTGTAAATCTGGCGCTCAATTACGGAGGAAGAAGTGAGCTGGTTCATGCGGCAAACAAGCTGCTACGGGAAGGAAAACAGGAGATCACCGAGGCGGATTTTGCCGCGGCGCTTTATACCAGTGAGTCTCCCGAGCCGGATATGATCGTCAGAACGGGTGGGGATCTCAGGATTTCCAATTTCCTGCTGTGGCAGGCGGCATACGCGGAGCTTTATTTTTCCGATAAGCTCTGGCCGGATTTCAACACCGATGACGTGGATGAAATCGTAGAAAGCTTCAAAAACAGAAATCGCCGGTTTGGCGGCGTGGATACAAAGGAGTAAGAATATGCTGAAAAGAATCATTACCTCCATCGTGGCACTTGCTGTGCTGTTGCCTGTTTTGTTTTTCTCTGATACGGTGGTCTTCCCCATTGCCATTGCGGTCGTATCGCTGATTGCGATGTATGAGATATTCAAATGTATTGGTATGCAGAAACGGATCGGAGTGATACTTCCCGTCTATTTGTTTGCGGTAGTTTCGCCCTTTCTGATGCGCTATCTGTGGTCTCGTACCGCCTTCACCATGATTGCTTTTATGGTGGCGGCGCTATACATAATTTATTTGTTTGCCCACGTGGTATGGTCTCATGGGTCGTTGCCCTTTGGGGACGGAGCTGCCATGTTTGCGATTGCCGTGTATATTTTGGCGGCAATGGCTTCTATTATGTACGTTCGAGACTTTTCAAATGGCGGCAAGTATCTGTATTTGCTGATCTTCCTTGGTGCGTGGGTAACCGACGTATTTGCGTATTTTACCGGATATTTTATCGGGAAGCATAAGCTGATCGAGGATGTAAGCCCCAAGAAGACGGTAGAGGGAAGCATTGGCGGCATCGTATTCTGTGCCGCAGGCTTTGCGTTATTTGGATGGATTGTCAATCATTTCTTCGGACAGAGCGCAAATATTCTGTTTTTGATTATCAGCGGCATAATTTTATCCGTTGTATCTCAAATAGGAGATCTGATCATGTCCGTGATTAAGCGTCATTATGGAATTAAGGACTTTGGAAAACTTTTTCCGGGACACGGCGGTATGCTGGATCGCTTTGATTCCATTTTGGCGGTTTCCTTGGGACTTGCCGCAATCTGTATCTTCTCAACCCTAACGGGAATTCAACTGATGTAACGTAAGGGAAAACCATGATGGATTATACGAAAACAAACGTTGCCATTTTAGGATCAACGGGATCGGTTGGCGAGCAAGCATTGGACGTTGCCGACCGTCTTTCCATGAGAGTCAGCGCCATCAGCGCCAACCAAAACTACCGTCGTGTGGAGGAGCAGGCGAGAAAATTCCGTCCGAGATCCGTTGCGATGGCAGACGAGTCGGCGGCAAAGGAGCTGAAGATCCGCCTGGCGGATACCGATACGAAAATCTATGCGGGTGCCGACGGCATTTGCGATATGATTGGTGAGGAACGCAGAGACGTTGTTCTGAATTCGATCATAGGTGAAGCGGGACTTCTCCCAAGCCTTGCCGCTGTTGACACTGGCGCACGCTTGGCGCTTGCCAACAAGGAATCTCTTGTTGTGGCGGGTGAGATCGTCAAGGAGCGGGCACGAGAGAGCGGAGCGGAGATTCTTCCCGTTGACAGCGAGCATTGCGCAATTTTTCAATGCTTGAAATCGGGAACGCCTAAGGAGGTCAAAAAAATCTTGCTGACCGCATCGGGAGGCCCATTTTTCGGACAAACCCGAGAACAGCTTCGCTCGATTGGTGTGGAGCAGGCGTTGGCGCATCCTACGTGGAAAATGGGTGCCAAGATCACCATCGATTCCGCCACGCTGATGAATAAGGGCTTTGAGGTGATCGAGGCGGTACATCTGTTTGACGTCCGCCCCGATCAGATTCAAGTGGTGGTTCACCGTGAGAGTATAATCCACTCTATGGTGGAATATATTGATAACAGCGTCATCGCGCAGCTTTCGGTTCCCGATATGCGACTTTGCGCGCAATACGCGATGACTTATCCGGATCGAGCCGAGGCGGTAATTGAGGAGCTGGATCTGTTAGGGATCGCAAAGCTGACCTTTGCTCCTCCCGATATGAATACCTTTTCGCTTCTTCGTTGCGCGCTGGACTGCATTGAAAAGGGCGGGGCATTGCCCGCCGCTCTGAACGCGTCCAATGAGGTGGCGGTGGCGGAGTTCCTTAAGGGAAAGATACCGTTTTATACCATCACCGAGGTGGTATGTGAGGCGGTGTCCGCACTGGAAGAGAAAGCGAAGGTACACGATCTGGAGGGAATCCTTCTTTGCGACCGTGAAGCGCGGGAAATTACTCGGAAGCTTTTGAATTTATAAGCATAGTAATGACATCCTTGTAAAAATTTCGGCAAGGAGACGAAACCAATGATTTTCTTTTATTTGTTGATCATGGTGCTTGTGTTCGGCATCCTGATTTTTATCCATGAGTTCGGACACTTTATAACGGCAAGAGCATGCGGTGTTGCCGTCAAGGAATTTGCTGTGGGAATGGGTCCGACCGTATTCTCATGGAAATCAAAAAAATATGATACGAAATACGGCTTGCGTCTGCTTCCCATCGGCGGATTTGTCAGTATGGTGGGAGAGGATGAGGAATCCGAGGACAGCAGCGCTTTTTGTAACAAACCGGTTTGGAGGCGCATGATCATTGTGTCTGCCGGAGCCGTGATGAATCTGTTGCTCGGTTTTATCTTGATGACTGTGATCGTCTTTGCGCAGGGAAATCTTGCTTCTACTACCGTGGCTGAATTCGAGGAAAATGCCACCTCAAACGTTCACCTTCAGGTGGGAGACGAGATTCTTCGCGTAGATGGCACACGAGTGCATACGGGTAACGAGTTGGTTTATGAGATCATGAACAGCGGATACAAGCCTATTGATCTTGAAGTCAGACGGGGACAGGATACGATTCTGCTGGAGGACGTAACCTTTCCTGCTATGGAGGAATCGGGCGCGAGCTTCGGTTCGTACGATTTCAAGGTATATGGGGAAGAAGTCAATTTCCAAAATTTGATGAAACATTCCTTTTTTCGTTCGGTTTCCACGGTGAAGATGGTGTATGATTCCTTGATCGGCTTGGTCACGGGGCGCTTTGGAATGGAGGCTGTTTCGGGACCCGTTGGTGTGACCAAGGTGGTCGGAGATGCGGCAAAGACCGGATTTCTCAACCTTTTGTATATCGTTTCCGTGCTGTCCATCAATCTTGGTGTGTTCAATTTATTGCCGTTTCCCGCGCTGGACGGAGGACGGTTCCTTTTCTTGGTCATTGAGGGAATTCGCAGAAAGCCCATCAATCGAGACGTAGAGTCCTATGTGAATTTCATTGGAATCATGATTTTGTTTGCATTCATGATTTTTGTAACGATCAAAGATGTTTTTAAATTATTTTCATAGGGTATAAGCATGAAATATAACGACATTCGAAGAGAAACGAAGGAAATTAAAATTGGTTCCGTAGCCATCGGTGGGGACAATCTGATTGCCATTCAATCCATGACGAATACGGATACCCATGACCGTGAGAAAACGTTATCCCAGATCCGCGCTCTGGAAGGGGCGGGTTGTGATATCGTGCGGATTACCGTACCCGACGTTGAAGCGGCGGACACGATTCCTTTTCTGAAGGAGCAGGGAGTTCGTATTCCTATCGTTGCCGATATTCATTTTGACTATCGCGTGGCGATTCGTTGCGCAGAGGTCGGTGTAGATAAGATTCGAATCAATCCCGGTAACATCGGGGATGAGGACCGTGTCCGTGCCGTTTGCAGGATTTGTAAGAGGAAGCAGATTCCCATTCGAATCGGCGTGAACAGCGGATCACTGGAAAAGGAAATTTTGGCAAAATACGGTGCGCCCACGCCGGAGGCGCTTTGTGAGAGCGCGCTGTATCACGTGTCCTTGCTGGAGAAGAACGATTTTGATCAAATCGTCATTTCCATGAAGGCGTCCAACCCATACAATATGATTGCCGCAAACCGTTTGTTGGCAGAGCAGTGCTCCTATCCCTTACACCTTGGTGTGACCGAGGCGGGAAGTAAGGAAATCGGTTCCATCAAAAGTGCGATCGGAATCGGCTCGCTTTTGATGGACGGAATCGGTGACACCATTCGTGTGTCTCTGACGGACAACCCTGTGGAGGAGATCTATGCGGCAAAAAACATTTTACGCGGTGTTGGAATGGAGGGTCAGTGCGGTATGGATATCGTCAGCTGTCCTACCTGCGGCAGAACAAAAATCGATCTGATTCCCATCGTTGCCGAGTTTGAACGACGGGCAAGGGAAGAGGGCCTTACGGACTTTCCCTTGAAGGTTGCCATAATGGGCTGTGTTGTAAACGGTCCCGGTGAGGCGCGTGAGGCGGATATTGGAATTGCCGGTGGGAAAGGCGAGGCGGTTCTGATTAAAAAGGGGGAGATCGTTCGAAAGATCCCCGAGAGTGAGATTGTTTCCTGTTTGATTGATGAGGTCAAGAAAATCAGGGGATAACCTTTCAAAAAAAGAAAGGATGTGAGATCATGGCTCAAAAAACGCTGAAAGAGCTGTTAAGTAAATATCTTCCAACCGATGCGACAGGTCAGATTCTCGCCTCCGGTACGGTAACGAAAACAAGAATTGATAAAGAGAAGAGGATTTTGGAGGTTTTTGCGGACTTCCCCTATATTCTCGATAAAGAAACTCTATATGAAATTGAGGAGGATGTTGCGAAGGCATATCAGCTGGCGCACGTTAAGATTTTACCTCATTATCCGTCGGAGCTGTTTTCTGAGGCGTATATCCCTCAGCTCCTTCTGGAAACCGAACGCATAGGCGTTGTGGCGCGAGGCTTTTTCTCCTCTTATTCCTCCATTCTGACCGAAGATACCCTGACGATACGGATCCCTTTTGCGGAGCAGGGGCTGGGTCTTTTGGAAAACGCGATGACGCCCCAAGTCATGGAGAGGATTCTTTTTAGCGAATTTTCTGTTCGACGCCGTGTTGTATTGGAAAAGGATCCCCATCGGGAGCACACCATGTCCGAGGATTACCGTCAGAAAATGGAGATGATGGACCGTCAGATCCGTGAGGCAGAACGGGAGTACCACGCTATGAGCGCGCGACAGAACGAAACTCCTGCCGCAGAGAGCGCTGAGGAGATCAAGCTTCCAAGGCTTTCCACGGTTTACGAGGGAAACGTAGCGGTAGAGCGAGACGGTTCCATCGTCAAGATCGGTTCCTCTCAATTTGATATTTCCGCGCCTGAGTACGTAATTGGCGTAACCTTTGAGCTTCAACCGATTCCGATCGCAAGCGTGACAAGACCCGTACGGAACGTTACCTTCTTTGGCGAGGTCTTTAACGTTACGAAGGAAGCCAATCGCGCGGGGGATAAATTCAACGTATCCTTTGGAATTTTTGACGGTAACGCATCGATTTACGTCAAGCGGTATTCCATGACGGCAGAGGATGCAGGTGAGCTTTCCGGAACTGTCAAAGTGGGAATGGTTGTAGCGGTTCACGGATATTTAAAAACGGAACGAAACGATGATGAGCTTTACATGAGCTATACCGATATCGCGATCATTGGCAAGAAAACGCGGAAGGATCTCGCCCCAAAAAAGCGTGTGGAGCTTCATTTACATACCAATATGTCCACCATGGATGCGCTGATTCCGCCTGATGTGGCAGTTAAGACCGCTCAAAAATGGGGACATCCCGCCGTGGCAATTACCGACCATGGAAACGTACAGGGTTTTCCCGAGGCGATGTTGGCGGCGGACAAGTGTGGAATGAAGGTTATTTACGGTCTGGAAGCGTATTTCGTGAACGATACGGCAAGTGCTGTGTACGGCAGCTACGAGGGAAGCTTTCAGGATGAATTTGTGGTGTTTGATATTGAGACCACGGGTCTTTCCGCTCAAACCTGTAAAATTACAGAAATCGGCGCGGTAAAAATACGGAACGGCGCTGTGATCGATCGATACAATACCTTTGTTAATCCCGAATGTCCCATTCCGGAGGAGATCACGCAGCTGACCTCGATTACCAATGAGATGGTTGCGGATGCGCGGACGATTCGTGAGGTGTTGCCCGAATTTTTGGAATTTGTAGGAGATCGGTTGCTGATTGCCCACAATGCGGATTTTGATATTGGCTTTATCCGTGTTGCGGCAAAATTGCAGGAGATTCCGTTTACCAACGCATATTTGGACACCGTTGCGCTTTCTCGGTATCTGAACCCCGATTTGAAATCCCACAAGCTCAATCTTTTGGCGGAGCATTATAAGCTGGGAGACTTTCATCATCACCGCGCCTGCGACGATGCGGAAATGCTTGCGATGATCTTTTTCGGTATGGTAAAGCAGCTCGCGGAGATGGATGTCAACAGCTTTGCGGCATTGCAAAATGAAATGAGCGAAAAAGCAGATCCGCTACAGCTTCGTCCTTACCACCAGATCATTCTTGTGAAAAATCAGGCAGGTCTGAAAAATCTGTATAAATTGATTTCAAAAAGCTATCTGAATTATTATCGTAGAAATCCCCGTATTCCCAAAACCGAGCTGGAAAAGCATCGGGAAGGATTGATTATCGGTTCAGCCTGCGAAGCAGGTGAGCTATTCCGTGCCGTGCTTGACGATAAGCCGGAGAATGAGTTGGAGGAGATCGTTAATTTTTACGATTATTTGGAGATCCAGCCCATTTGTAACAACCGATTTTTGATCGAGGAGGGAAAGGTCGCGGACGATGAAGGGCTCCGTGCCCTCAATCGACGGATCGTAGAATTGGGCGAAAAATACGGAAAGCCTGTGGTGGCTACCTGTGATGCTCATTTTCTCAACGATGAGGATGCCCTTTACCGAAAGATTCTTCTGGCGGGGATGAAGTTCAAGGATGCGGATAGCGAGTGCCATCTCTATTTCCGTACCACCGAAGAAATGCTGGAGGAATTTTCGTATCTGGGCGAGGAAAAAGCGTATGAGGTGGTGGTGGAAAACACCAATAAGATCAACGATATGATCGAATCGGTACGTCCTATCCCGAAAGGCTCCTATACTCCCAATATGGAGGGAGCGGAGGAGGAGCTTCAGGAAAAATGCTGGACACGTGCGAAAGCCATGTACGGAGATCCCGTTCCGGAGCTTGTACAGAAGCGTTTGGAAAAAGAGCTGACCTCGATTATCAAGAACGGCTTTGCTGTGCTTTATATGATCGCGCAGCGTCTGGTTTGGTATAGTGAGAGCCAAGGATACCTTGTCGGTTCCCGCGGCTCTGTTGGCTCGTCCTTCGTAGCAACCATGGCGGGAATTTCGGAGGTAAATCCTCTGCCGCCTCATTATTACTGCCCCAAATGCCGGTATTCTCAATTCTTTACCGATGGCAGTGTCGGCTCCGGCTTTGATTTGCCCGATGCCAATTGTCCCAAGTGCGGAGCGAAAATGAATGCGGACGGACACGATATTCCCTTTGAAACCTTCCTTGGATTCTACGGAGATAAATCGCCCGATATCGATCTGAACTTTTCGGGTGACGTGCAAGGACGGGTACACAAGTACACGGAGGAGCTCTTTGGAGCCGAAAACGTGTTCCGCGCAGGAACCTTGGGTACACTTGCGGATAAAACAGCGTTTGGTTTTATCGCGAAATATTTTGAGAGCAAGGGTGTCAGCCTCGGACGTGCGGAAATGGACCGTATCATCCAGAACTGTGTGGGAGTGAAGAGGACGACAGGTCAGCACCCCGGCGGTATCATCGTTGTTCCCAGGGAATACGAGGTCTACGATTTTACGCCGGTTCAGCATCCCGCGGATGATCCCCATTCCGATATCGTTACGACGCACTTCGCGTTCTCATATCTACATGATACGATTCTGAAGCTGGACGAGCTGGGACACGATATTCCAACCAAGTATAAATGGCTGGAAAAGTTCTCGGATACCAGTGTGATGGACGTTCCCATGAACGATCCCGACGTATACGAGCTGTTTTTGTCCACCAAACCGTTGGGGATCACACCGGAAGATATTGATGCCCAGATCGGTACCTTTGGATTGCCCGAGTTCGGTACACGCTTTTTGCAACAGGTATTGATCGACGCAAAACCAAAAAACTTTGCGGATCTTCTGCAGATATCCGGACTGACGCACGGAACCGACGTGTGGCTCGGAAACGCGGAGGAGCTGATCAAAAAGGGTGTATGCGATATCTCCAAGGTAATCGGATGTCGGGATAACATCATGAATGACTTGATTCGCTACGGCGTGGAGAACGCCATGGCGTTTAAGATCATGGAAAGCGTCCGAAAGGGAAAGGGACTGACTCCCGAATGGGAGGAAGCCATGAAGGCGCATGATGTTCCGGATTGGTATATTTGGTCCTGTAAAAAGATCAAATACATGTTCCCCAAGGCGCATGCTGCCGCATACGTGATGTCCGCGATTCGACTGGGCTGGTATAAGGTTCATATCCCCATTGCTTTCTACTGCGCTATGTTTACCGTAGCTCCCGGTGGATTTGACGCGGAAACGGTCATGAAGGGGCGTTCGGGTGTAATGGCAACCATCAAGGATATTGAAAAAAGAGGAAAAGAGGCTTCTCCCAAGGAACAAGCGTCGATTCCGTCCTTGCAGCTTGCCAATGAATGTATGTCCCGAAAGATCCGATTCCTGCCCATCGATATTGAAAAATCTCACTCTTACGCGTTTCTGCCCGAAAACGGAGCGATCCGCATGCCGTTCTCGGCGCTGTCGGGACTGGGTGAGAATGCGGCGCAAAACATCATTCAAGCCAGAGAAGAAGAAAAATTCTTCTCGGTTGAGGATCTGCAGATCCGCGCCAAGCTGACAAAGAGCGTCATTGAAATTCTCCGAAAGAATCACGTGTTGGACAATCTGAGTGAGACGGATCAGTTGAGTATGTTCTAAAAAATCTTTTGGATTTTTTCCAAAAAAGTATTGCAATTTTCTCCTTGCCGTGCTATAATAAGTGAGCGCGGTAAGGAGGCATAGCTCAGCTGGTTAGAGCGCACGGTTCACATCCGTGAGGTCTTGGGTTCGAGTCCCCATGTCTCCACCAAAAAAGAAGAAGAGGTGCTCTGCACCTCTTCTTCTTTTTTGACGAACCTATGACGACGAAGAAGCCCGCAAAATATTGCCGATCGGCAATATTTCTGCCAGATTTGCGCCTAAAGAGACCAAGGGAAAAACGAAGCTCTCGGCGCAAATACGGGTTCGAGTCAGACAAAAGAGGTGCTCTGCACCTCTTCTTCTTTTTTGACGAACCCATCACGACGAAGACCCCCGCAAAATATTGCCGATTGGCAATATTTCTGCCAGATTTGCGCCCAAAGAGATCAAGAGGAAACCGAAGCTCTCGGCGCAAATACGGGTTCGAGTCAGACAAAAGAAGTGCTCTGCACCTCTTCTTCTTTTTTGACGAACCCATGACGACGAAGAAGCCCGCAAAATTGCGCAATGGCGGTTGCTATTTTAGCAAATATTATCCATATTTCATGGGGATATGACTTGACTTTAACTGCGTAGTATGCTACAATGTAACTAAAAATTCAAGGAGGATTTGCCATGCGCTATCCGGAAAGTTTGAGAATTATCGTTGATGTAACCAAGCCGCCCTATTGCGCGGACAATACGGGTAAGATCGACTGTACCGAAGCCTTGATTCGCGCCTATAACGATCTGATATTGGAGGACGTTTCCGCCTTCAAAAAGACGTTTGAGAAAATGAAAAACGCGCCCGATGATGAGGATACCTATATCGGGTTTCAAACGAGAAAGACCCGAGCGGGGAAGTTTAACGTGTCCTTTTCCGAGGACCTTCCTCCCGCCAAAATTTTGTATTTTCCCAACGGAATCTATCTTGTCAGCGACACCATCGTCTATCAAACGAGGGAGTCAAGAAAATTTCACATGGGGCGGTTTTACTTTGAGCTGAACCGCAATATCCATTTTGAGGGCGAAAGCAGAGAAGGGGCGATCATCAAGCTCAAGGATCATGCCAAAGGCTTTGAATACGGACAGATCCGTCCCGTTATCAGCTTTATCCTTCGTCCCGAGACCGTAGCGGAGCATATTGCCAATAACGCCATGATGAACTCGGTGAAGGACCTTACCATCGATTGCGGAGTCGGAAACGGCGGCGCTGTCGGCATCAAATATTATGCCAACAATTCGGGAATGATCTCGAACGTGACAATCCGCTCCTCCGACCCCATGCACGACGGCTTTGCGGGGATTTTGATGACGGGCGGAAGCGTGGGCAACATTCGTGACGTGGAGATCGACGGCTTCGATTACGGTGTACTGATCACCAAGGGCGAGCGAGAGCTGTATGAGCGCGTTACGTTCCGTAATCAGCGAATTTGCGGCGTTTACGCTACACAAGCGAATGCTGTTTTTAAGGATATAACGAATCAAGGCATCGTACCAACCTTTAACTGCGATTCCGTTTCCTTTACAACCGCATCCTTTATCCATACGGAAGGTACTGTGCAGGCGGCAGGGCAGTACGCATATTGCCGTGATAACGACAAAGCAGAAATGCCTGTTCATCGACTTTCTCATACAAACACCGCAAAAAGTATGTTGGGATTGCCGATTGAGGAGGTTCCCTCGTATTCTTATCCCGATGTGTCGGAATGGGTCTGCGTGGAGGATTTCGGCGCTGTGGGAGACGGGATTACCGATTCTACGGAAGCAATTCAAAATGCGCTGAACAGCGGAGCGGAAACAATCTATTTTAATCAAGGTCGGTATCTCATTACCGACGAGATCCAAATTCCGAGAAGTGTACGTATGATCAATTTCTGCTTTTGCGATCTGGTGGCGGGAGAGAAGCTCCGAGGGGGCAGAGGACTTGGCGCATTTGTGGTCGCGGAGGATAGCGAGATGCCCCTGTTTATGACCAATGCCTTTACTTGGGAAAAATTCTACGGTTTTTTCCACTTTGTGCGTCATAGCGCCGTGCGGGATCTTGTCTTGCGGGACGTTCATTTGCAGTCGGCATGTGTTTATGTCAATACGGTAAGCGGAAGCCGTGTCTTTTTGGAGGACGTGGCGTGTACTACGGGAGATTTTTCTGAGTGGTACTTTTACAGACGGGATGATAGAGAACCCGTTTATGCCACCAATATACCCTTTGAATTTCACGGACAGCGGGTGTGGGCAAGAAATATCAACCCCGAGCGGGCGGATTTAGAAGTTCTCAACGACGGCGGAGATTTGGTCATCCTGGGCGTTTACGTAGAAGGCCCGGGAACGATGGTCAAGACCGTGAACGGAGGAAGGACCGAGGTCATGACCTTCGTTGCCGCGGCGGGAGCCGATAATCCCGATAAGCCGATTTTCATAAACGAGGATTCCGACGTGTCCGCTGTCAGCGGTTGGACGTTCGGCGCGCCTCGCGTCTATCCTACGGTGGTGCGGGAGATCCAAAACGGTGAGGTTCGCGATCTCACCTTTGAGGAGCTTCCCGCCAAATCTCACACCATACGCTTTTTGAGCGGTTATATTGGAGAATTGTGAAATACGGAGTAAGAAAATAATTCTATAAAAAGGACGGAAAACAAACATTTTCCGTCCTTGACTTTTATTCAGTTGGGAATAAATTCAGTTGCTCTGCGGGTCGGATCACCGTTTTTTGTTCGAAGGGAATCCCCAAATGCTCGTATCCCAGCCGTGTGACACACCGTCCTCTGGGGGTACGGCTCAAAAATCCGATCTGGAGCAGATACGGTTCATAAACGTCCTCCAGCGTGATGGCTTCTTCTCCTACCGTTGCCGCTAAGGTCTCCAATCCGACGGGACCGCCATCATAAAATTTAATGATGGTTTCCAGCATTTTTCTATCGGTATCGTCAAGACCCAGCCCATCAATCTCCAAGCGTTGCAGAGCGAGATTCGCGATTTGGCTGTCGATGGTTTCCTTGCCGCTGACCTGCGCAAAATCCCTGACTCGCTTCAGAAGCCGATTGGCAATACGGGGAGTTCCGCGAGAGCGGGACGCGATCTCGTAGGCGCCGTCGTCGGTGATGGCAAAGCCGAGAATTCCCGCGCTTCGGATCACGATGGTGGTCAGCTCCTCGGGAGTATAAAGCTCCAGCTTCAGCATAACGCCAAAGCGGTCTCGCAAGGGGGTTGTCAGCTGACCCGCGCGAGTCGTGGCGCCGATCAGAGTAAAACGGGGAAGATCGATTCGAATGCTTCTGGCGGCGGGACCCTTTCCGATAATAATATCCAGCGCGTTATCCTCCATGGCGGGGTAGAGAATTTCCTCTACCGAGCGGGACAGACGGTGGATCTCGTCAATAAAAAGAACATCTCCCTCGGAAAGATTGGTCAGCAGAGCGGCAAGATCCCCCTGCTTTTCAATGGCGGGACCTGAGGTTACTCGAATATTAACGCCCATTTCCGCCGCAATAATATTGGAAAGGGTGGTTTTTCCCAAGCCGGGAGGGCCGTAAAGCAGCACGTGATCCAGATTTTCCCCTCTCATTTTTGCCGCTTCAATATAGATCCTCAGATTATCCTTGACCTTTTCCTGACCGATATAATCATCAAGGGTTTTGGGACGCAGAGAAACGTCGGTTCCGCTGTCGTCCTTGGTGTAGGAGGTGGTCATAATTCGGTTTTCAAAATCAAAATCTTCAGAAAAATCCATGTGTGACGTTCCTCCTTATTTCATAATCTTTTTCAGCGCCAGACGTATGATATCGTCAAGCTCCAGAGAGGCTGTATCGATGGTACGCAATACCGCGCTTGCGTCGTTTCTGGTGTATCCGAGCGCCATCAGCGCCTCCTGCGCATCGGAAAGCTTATTCGTATCCGTGGGGACGGAGGCAGAAATGCCCGACGCGTCATCCAATCCGCCCATATCAAAGGCGCCGCTCTTTTTCAATTTATCCTTCAGCTCCAAAATGATACGCGCCGCGGTTTTCGGACCGATTCCGTTGGCTTGGGCGATCGCCTTTTTATCCTCGGAGCAGATCGCCGCGGTCAGCTTGTTTGGCGTAAGCTGTGACAGAATCGCAATTGCCGCCTTGGGGCCGACACCCGATACGGTAATCAACAGCTTAAACGAGTCCAGCTCCTCGGCGCTATAAAAACCAAAGAGCTCCACGCCGTCCTCACGGACAGCCATATAAGTATACAGAGTAACGCGTTTTGCCTCCTCCGCGTCCATGCGATGGGGAAGATTTGCAAAGGTGGTCTGGCTGATGGTCATTTTATAGCCGACACCGCCCGCATCCACGACGGCGCAATTCATATCGATATGTGCCAGCCGTCCGCTGATATAGTAAAACATTAGGTTTCTCCTTCTTTGTTGTTTTCTTCATTTTCCTCGGCAGGGAAAAGCTTTTTCGTGGCTTTTTCCAGCTTGATGCGATCCATGACCATATCTCTGCCGCATCCACGACAGATCAGCCGCATCTCGCTTCCCACCCTCATAATTTGGAATTGCTTACTTCCGCAGGGATGAGGCTTCTTCAATTCGACAGTATCGTACAATCTGAACTTTAAAAATTCCATAGCACCCACCGATTTTTAATACGTTATCACTTTATTTTACCACATGATCGATATTTTGTAAAGAAATTTTGCAAATTCCCACAAAAAAATTATGTTTTGTCAAAAATCTGTTTGACTTGACAAATGTTTTGTGGTATAATGTAATTTGAGATATTTTAAGGAGGCGGAAATGGTTATATTGGGAATTGACCCCGGATTGGCAATCGTAGGCTGGGGCGCGGTAGAATACAGCGGCTCTCATTTTCGCACTCTTGGGTACGGATCCATCGAAACTCCCGCGGGAATGGAGACCGAGCAGAGGCTTTCTCTGATCTATGACGGAATCAAGCGGCTGATCGACACCTATCATCCCGAGCACGTGGCGGTGGAGGAACTGTTTTTCAATACCAACCAGACCACGGGAATCCGTGTTGCCGAGGCGCGGGGCGTGATCATCATGTGCGCCTATCGGTTGGGAGTTAAGGTGTTTGAATATACCCCTCTGCAGGTGAAACAATCGGTGGTTGGCTACGGACGAGCGGAAAAGAAACAGGTGATCACCATGGTTACGATGCTTCTGGGACTGCCAAAGCCTCCCAAACCCGACGATACGGCGGACGCGTTGGCGATTGCCGTTTGTCACGCTCATTCAGGCACGTCAAGACTGGCAAATTACTATAATAAGAAATAAACGGAAATGTAAGGCGGATTAAATCTATGTGGATAGCA
Source organism: Eubacteriales bacterium (assembly GCA_045588165.1). Taxonomy (GTDB): domain Bacteria; phylum Bacillota; class Clostridia; order Oscillospirales; family CAG-272; genus HGM12713. The sequence goes on from JAZNDP010000026.1 coordinate 24,855, forward strand.
GACGGTTGGAAGGATTATGAGCTGTTGGATGCCTCGGATGGAGAGCGTCTGGAACGCTGGGGACAGTACATATTGCGGCGTCCCGACCCGCAGATCATCTGGAAGAGCTCTTCCGGAGGGAAGCAATGGAATCAAGCGGACGCGATATATAAGCGCTCCTCCAAGGGAGGCGGCGGCTGGATAAAAAACGAATTGCCCCAGTCGTGGCATATTCGTTACGGATCTCTTCAGTTTGTGCTGAAGCCTATGGGCTTCAAGCACACGGGACTCTTTCCCGAGCAAGCGGCAAACTGGGATTGGTTCTCGGAAAAGATTGCCAATGCCGGCAGACCGATCAAGGTTTTAAATCTCTTTGCCTATACCGGTGGCGCAACGGTTGCCGCCGCCGCGGCAGGAGCGGCTGTGGTTCACGTGGACGCGGCAAAGGGAATGGTGGCGCAGGCAAAGGAGAATGCCGCTCTTTCCGGACTTTCCGACGCGCCGATTCGTTATATTGTTGACGACTGTAAAAAGTTCGTTGAGCGGGAGATCCGCAGAGGAAACCGATACGACGCGATTATTATGGATCCTCCCTCCTATGGGCGTGGACCGTCGGGGGAGGTCTGGAAGATCGAGGAATGTGTGGACGAGCTGGTAACGTTGAGCGCAAAGCTTTTGTCTGACGATCCGCTATTCTTCTTGATCAATTCTTATACCACGGGTCTTTCTCCCATGGCGATGCAGTATATTCTCGGCTTGAAGGTTGCTTCCGTTTACGGCGGAAAGCTGGAGGCAGGAGAGCTTGGACTGCGCGCTACGGCGACCGGACTTGCCATTCCGTGCGGCGCCAGCGCGAGATGGTACAGAAAATAAGACGAAAATGAAGGGTAAACCATGAAAGAGCCTTTTATCAAAACAGAACATCTTTCCTATCGTTACGAGGGGGAGGACGGATACGGAAGTCCCGTACTGAACGATCTTTCTATGGAGATCCGTGAGGGGGAATTTGTTGCCGTTCTGGGGCATAACGGTTCGGGAAAATCGACCCTTGCCAAGCTTTTGAATATGATTCTCACGCCTACGGGCGGTAAGATTTACGTTGCGGGAAAGGATATTTCCGATGAGTCCTTGACCGATGAGGATGTGCTGGAGCTTCGCAAAACCGTAGGAATGGTGTTTCAGAATCCCGATAATCAGTTGATCGCAACCATCGTTGAGGACGACGTTGCGTTTGGTCCTGAGAATCTGGGAATCCCCTCGGCAGAGATCCGCGAACGGGTGGATCGGGCGCTGAAGGACGTTGGAATGTACGAATACGCCAAGCACGAGCCTCATCGACTGTCAGGCGGACAAAAGCAAAGAATTGCCATTGCGGGGATTCTTGCCATGATGCCAAGATGTATTATTTTTGACGAATCTACCGCTATGTTGGATCCCATCGGACGTCAGGAGGTCATGAATGCCATCCTTCGTCTCAACAGAGAGAAGGGGATCACGGTGATCATGATCACACACTATATGGAGGAAGCCGCTATGGCGGATCGGATCCTCGTGCTTCACGACGGAAACGTACTGACCGAGGGAACTCCCTCCGAGATCTTTGAGCAAGAAGCGCTTCTGCGTTCCTGTGGGCTGAACGTACCCCAGTGTACGGAGCTGATCCACCGTTTGCGGGAGTGCGGAATGGAGCTAGACGGAGGGTGTGTCACCGCCGAGCAATGCGCGCAGCTTCTTTTGGAATCATTGAAAAAGGAACAATAACATGTCGGAAATTAAGTTAGAAAATCTATCCTATTACCACGGTAAGGATACGCCATATCAGATCAAGGCGTTGGACCGGATCAACCTGACCGTACCAAAGGGAAAGATTACCGGATTGATCGGTCATACCGGATCGGGTAAATCCACCTTGGTACAAATGTTCAACGGTATTCTCCGTCCCGACGAGGGAAGGGTGCTGATCGATAACGTAGATATCTGGGAAAACCCAAAGCGGATCCGCGACGTGCGCTTTCGCGTAGGGCTTGTGATGCAGTATCCCGAATATCAGCTGTTTGAGGAAACCGTGGAAAAGGATATTGCTTTTGGCCCCAAAAATATGGGACTTTCCGAGTCGGAGCTCTTCACACGGGTAAGAGAAGCGGCTCGTTTCGCGGGACTGGACGAGAATTTGTTGAATCAGTCTCCCTTTGATCTCTCCGGTGGTCAGAAACGCCGCGCCGCCATTGCCGGAATTATTGCGATGCGCCCCGACGTACTGGTGCTCGACGAGCCCGCCGCGGGACTGGATCCGAGAGGACGGGAGTCTATCTTTTCCAACATTCTCCAATATCAGAAGGAGTGTGGAAACACCGTAGTGGTCGTCAGTCACAGCATGGAGGACATGGCTCGGTATTGCGATCATTTGATCGTCATGAACGAGGGTAAGGTCTTGATGCAGGGAACTCGGGATACCGTATTTTCCCACTCGGAGCGCCTGACCGAGATTGGTCTGGATATTCCTCAGGTTACAAAGGTAATGCTGATGATGAAGCAAAGCGGCGCTCCCGTGGACGGAGGAATTTATACCGTTGAACAGGCGGTAGAGCACCTATTGAAAATTTATAAAAAGTGATTGGTTAACTGTTAGATTATGAAAAGTATCGCTTTTGGGCAATATTATCCCGCCGATTCACCCTTGCATCGGTTGGATCCCAGAATCAAAGTGATTTTAACGATCCTTTATATCGTTTGTTCTTTTCTTTGTAAGAACGTGATCAGCTTTGCGTTGCTGATAGTCTCGGCAATTCTGTTGATTCTGTTTGGAAGGATTCCGCTTAAGATCGTTTTTCGCGGGCTTCGCCCCGTCTTGATTATTTTATTGTTTACCGCCTTTCTGAATATATTTTGGACCAAGGGAGAGCATCTGCTGTTTGGCTGGAGATTCATTCAGATTTACGTGGAAGGACTTTATTCCGCGGCGTTTATCGCGATTCGGATCACGGCGCTGATTATCGGAACGGGAATGTTCCTAACCTATACCACCACACCCATTGCCTTGACGGATGCGCTGGAGGATCTGCTGTCTCCCTTGAAAAAGCTCCATGTACCTGTGCATGATTTTGCCATGATGATGACCATCGCTCTTCGTTTCATTCCCACGCTGGTGGAGGAAACCGATAAGATCATGACTGCGCAGAAGGCGCGAGGCGCTGATTTTTCCACGGGAAGTCTGGTGTCCCGTGCCAAGGCGCTGATTCCTATTTTGATTCCGCTGTTTGTATCGGCGTTTAACCGCGCGGGAGATCTGGCAACCGCAATGGAATGCCGTTGCTATCACGGTGGGGAGGGCCGAACGAGAATGAACGTTCGCCGTCTTCGCTTTGTGGATTTTATTCCTCTCGCGATGATCGTTTTGTTTGGCACGGGTCTGATCCTTCTGAATTTGTTCGGAATCGGTTATACCATGAAATAAGAGGACGATATGAAGCTGTTATTACACCTTTCGTTTTTGGGAACGAGCTATTGCGGATATCAGATTCAACCCAACGGGGTCACCGTTCAACAAAAGCTGAATGAAGCGACCAAAGCATTGTTTGGGTATGATTGTGATATCGTAGGATGCAGTCGAACCGATAGCGGTGTGCATGCCAATCAGTTTTGTGTGACGGTTGCCCAAAAAGGGAAGAATGCGTTGTCCACAACCATTCCCGTTGACCGTATTCCTGTGGCGATGGCTCAATTTTTACCCGACGATATTGCCGTTACGAATGCTCAGATGGTTTCAGATGAATTTCATGCCAGATATGACGTAAAATACAAGGAATACGTATATCGGATCTGGAATCGAGTCGAACGAAATCCTTTCCTGTCCGATCGGACGTGGCACTATCCCCGTCCGATATCGGATGAGTGCCTTGCACGAATGAATCAAGCCGCGACCTACTGGCAGGGAACTCATGATTTTGCCGCGTATATGGCGGCAGATTCGAAGATTAAGGATACGGTTCGCACTGTTTATGACGCGAAGGTGATCAGAGACGGTGACGTAATTGAGTTTCGGGTCAGCGCCAACGGATTCCTGTATCATATGGTTCGGATTCTTACGGGAACACTGATCGCCGTGGCGGAAGGAAAAATTTTGCCCGAAGAAATTGAGACAATCACCCACTCCAAGGACCGCCGACTGGCGGGCATTACCGCTCCCCCCCAGGGACTGTTTTTAAATCGCGTCGTTTATGAATAATTCTTGAGAAAGGAGGCACGTGCTATGAAGCTGTTTCTCGGTATGAAAAATAAATCGAAGAAAAACGAAAATGAAGCACAGTCTCCATTCTCGCAACGTCTCGGTCGTTTTTTTAGCACGGAGCCCCTCAAGGAAAAGGTTTTACAGCATGAGGATTTCAATGCGGCGGGGGATGTTTATTACGCACACGTATCTGCCGCCTATAAGGTCGCGCAACGAATACTTTGGTTATTTTTTGTGTTTTTCATGGTGGCAACGATCCTCTTGAATTATCAGAACATTACTTATGATAATTTTTATTATCTGATTAAGGATATATCGGGAGCCGCGCAATCCGGAAACAGTCAGTATGAGACACTTTCCTATGAATCAAACCCCAGACAAAATTTCGTGTTATACAGAGGCGGTGTCGCTACGGTAAGCCCGTCCAAGCTATCCATTTTTACGGCGACGGGTCGACGGACGTTGAACGCATCCTCCGGTTATTCTTCGCCTTACGTCATAAGCTCCAACAAATACGTTCTCGTATACGATACCTCGGGAAATACGTTTGCTCTTTATAATACGTTTTCCCGTGTGTATACGGAAACACTGGATTATCCCGTTACGGACGCTCATATCGCCGCTGACGGATCCTTTGTAATCGTAACGCGAGCCGCGGACAGCCGCGCGTTGATCTATCTTTACAATAAGAATTTCAAAAGAATTGCTGAGATTCGGGGCGATTATTACGTGTTTGATGTAGTGATGGATTCAGATCGGCAGCAACTGGCTATGCTGACGTATGACGTAGGACAGGGAACGGGATGTACCACTCTATCGGTTTACGACCTAAGTCAGGTGGCGCGCAAAAAAGAGATTATCAAGACGAAACAGATCGAGTATTCGGGCGAATTTCCTCTGTCTTGCGGTTTTTTGGAAAATAATACATTCGCCCTTCTGACCGATCACTGTATTCGTATTTTGGATGAGGAATATGATATAAAAGAGACGACCGATGATTATTCCGCGGGAAATCTGACCGGATATTTCTTGAACGAGCTTGGTGCGGCGGCATGTTTTACCGATTCCTCAAAAAATACCATAATCGCATTTGACAAATCGGGAAATATACTGTATAATGATTTCGTTACGTTTCCTGTTTCAGATATTGCGGTTTATGAAAATTACGTTTTCTTGCAGACCGAACAAGGGGTTACGAGAATTTCCACGCCCAAGATGACGGAGGAGCATCTGCCCTCAGGTCAGGGAAAGCTGTTGATCTATAATGCCGATACCGCTCTGGTTTGCGGAGAATCCAAAGCTGAATATTTGGTTTTTAAAAAACGGTAGCAATGAATCTGTCTTTTAATGTTATGTAGATATAAATGAAAGGTTGTAAAAATGAAATTGAAGAATATTCCTAACGTATTATCCGTCATCCGAATTTGCTTGGTCTTTGTGTTTATTGCGGTCTTTTTTGGCGGTCACATTTATTGGGCACTGCTGACCTTTCTGCTCGCAGGAGCTACGGACGTTGTGGACGGCTATCTTGCCAGAAGAAATAACTGGATCACAAATCTTGGAAAAATTCTTGACCCGCTTGCGGATAAGCTGATGCAATTTACCGTTTTGATTTGCTTGAATATCAAAGGGTTTATTCCGCTTTGGTTTGTAATACCGTTCTTCCTGAAGGACTTCGTATCGTTGCTGTTGGGGCTGATTGTCATCAAGAGACGGAGTGTAACGATCGTCAGCAAATGGTATGGAAAGCTTACTGTTTGTGTATTCTATTTAACAATTTTCATTTCCATGGTATTCAAGGATTATTTTGCGTCAAACACCGTTATGGGAATCCTTCTGTATCTTCCCGCAGTTGGGTTTGCAATCGGTTCCTTCGTCGCATACGTTAAACACTATGCTTATCTGAAGCACGAGGCAATTAAGCCCGGAAAGTTGATCGATATACAAAAGGAACAATAAGCCCGAGAGGGAATATTTAAGGAAAAAAGTATGGTTATGTGCTCAAAATGCCACAAACGAGTGGCTGTGGTTTTTGTCAATAAGCTGGAAAACGGAAATAAAGCTACCGAGGGACTTTGCTTGAAGTGTGCCAGAGAGCTTGGAATTCCCGTAGACAATATGCTGGGGAACATGATGAACCAGATGGGAATTTCTCCGGATCAGCTGGAAAATATGGAGAGCGAGATCAATCAATTTCTCACCGAATCCCAAGGTCTTCCGTCGGATAACGATGATCTGGAGGATGGCGGAGCTCCCGCGATTGATCTTCCTCAGCTGTTTAAGGAGGGAAATCTTCCCGCAAACACGGATGGCGCGAGCGGAATGTCCGAAAAAAATGCGGCAAGAGAAGGCGCATCCAAGAAAAAATATAAGTTTTTGGATACCTATTGCCGAAATCTGACTCGCAGAGCAGCAAACGGAAAGCTGGATCGTATCATTGGACGAAACAAGGAGCTGGAGCGTGTAATTCAGATCCTTTGCCGAAGACAGAAAAACAATCCGTGTCTGATCGGTGAGCCCGGTGTTGGTAAAACCGCCATTGCCGAGGCACTCGCCCAGAGAATTGCTGACGGAGACGTTCCTTACAAGCTAAAGGGAAAGCAGATTTATCTGGTAGACCTTACGGCACTGGTTGCCGGAACACAGTTCCGCGGACAGTTTGAGTCCCGAATCCTCGGACTGCTCAAAGAGGTTAAGGAAGCGGGAAACGTGATCCTTGTTATCGATGAGGTTCACAATATCGTTGGCGCGGGAGATGCGGAGGGAAGCATCAACGCCGCCAATATCTTAAAGCCCGCTCTTTCTCGAGGAGAGGTTCGGATCATCGGAGCGACTACCTTGAACGAATACCGCAAATATATCGAAAAGGATACGGCGCTGGAGCGTCGCTTCCAACCCGTTACGGTAAATGAGCCTTCTATTGAGGAAACGGTAGAGATGCTGGAAGGAATCAAGCATTATTACGAGGCGTTTCACTCGATAAAAATTCCGGATACGGTGGTACGCCGCGCCGTAATTTTGTCCGAGCGATATATTACCGATCGATATTTACCGGATAAAGCAATTGATTTGTTGGATGAAGCTGCTGCCAAGCTTTCTCTTACAAGCGCTGAACTGAACGAATCTCAACAAATCAGAGAAGAGTTATTGGCGCTTCGTGAGGAACGGGAGGCCATGGAGAGCAATCCTCCTACCGAAGAAAAGCAGGCACAGAAATGTTATGAAAAGATTGCCCAGATCAAAGCAAAGGAATTAAAGCTTTCCGATCGACTGAAGGAGCTGGAACCCTCTTGTGCGCAGGTAACGCTTACAGAGGCGGATATTGCCTCGGTCATCGAGATCTGGACGGGTGTTCCCGCAACCGATATTACGGAAAATGAATTCAAGCAGATCGATAAGCTGGAATCCCGTCTGAAGGATCGTATTATCGGTCAGGACAAGGCGGTGGTTTCCGTAGCGAAGGCAATCAAGAGAAACCGCGCGGGAATTTCTTACAAGAGAAAGCCTGTTTCCTTTATCTTTGCAGGTCCTACCGGCGTGGGAAAAACAGAGCTTGTCAAGACCCTTGCCGCCGATCTGTTCCATTCTCCCGAAACCTTGATTCGTCTGGATATGTCGGAGTTTATGGAAAAGCATTCGGTATCCAGAATCATCGGAGCTCCTCCCGGATATGTGGGATACGACGAGGCGGGACAACTGACCGAGAAGATCCGCCGCAGACCGTATTCGGTTGTTCTGTTTGACGAAATTGAAAAGGCTCACCCCGACGTGCTCAATATTCTTCTGCAAATTTTGGATGACGGCCGTATTACGGATGCTCACGGAAAAACCGTAAACTTTGAAAATACCGTTTTGGTGATGACCACCAACGCGGGCTCCGATCATTCAACGGCAACCGTCGGATTTTCCGAGCTTGGGAACGGATCGGATGAAAACAAGACGATGAAGGCGCTTTCTTCCTTTTTACGTCCCGAGTTTATCAATCGCGTCGACGAGATCATTACCTTCCGCTCTCTGACGGAGGAGGATTTTGGAAAAATTGCCGTAATCATGCTTGGCGAGCTGAAAAATGCCCTTGCTGAAAAGAAGATCCAATTCTCCTTTTCGTCCGCGGCAGTTGAGTACATTGCGAAGAACTCTTATTCTCATAAATTCGGTGCCAGAAATATGCGTCGGTTTATTTGCAGTCATGTAGAGGATCAGATTGCGGAGAAGATCGTGTCCGACTATGATCGCCGTATTGGAAAAATTGCGCTGAAATATTCCAGAAAAGAAGATAAGCTTGTTGTTGAGTGTACGGAATAATGAACGAAAAATGGTTTGAGCTATCTGTTGCGCAGGTAGAAAAGAAATTGAAAACCAATGCCGCCTCGGGACTTTCCCGCAAGGCGGCTCGTTCTCGTGTTAATCCGGATGTGGGCTCTGTATTTATCACCCCTCAAAGGTCACCGCTTCGGCTGCTTGGGGAGTTGGTTTCGGATTTCGCTCTGCTTCTTTTGTTTTTTGTCGCGCTGATTTCGTTATTCTTCGATGAATACAGAACCGGAATCACGGTTCTTGTTCTTCTCGCGGCACAGGTTCTCGTCGCTTGGATTCTGTACTACCGATCCCATCGAACGGTAGAATCCCTGTCCTCCTTTTTCTATCCTACCGTGCGAGTCATTCGTGGCGGAAAGCTCTTTTATGTGGATTTTCGATCCGTTGTGAGCGGAGACGTAATTTTGGTAGAAGAGGGAGATATTCTTTGCTGTGATGCAAGATTGATCAACTCTGACGGCTTACGTGTACAGATGCGCTTGAATCGAGAGCAGTACGTGCCCCTTGATAAAATGGCATCCGCGTTTGTTCGCGCGGGTGAAAACCGCGCTCATGAAATGGGTAATATGCTTCACGCCGGATCGGTGGTTTTGGCGGGTAGCGGACGAGCCATCGTCACAGCTGTCGGAAAATATACTTATCTTGGCGCCATGACCGGAGGCATCGTTCTGCCTGCGGGCAAGCGTATTCCATCCTCCGTCATAGCTCTTCGAAAGAACTGCTCGAAGATCAACATGATCTCGCTCCTTGCCGTGCTACCGCTGAGCCTGATCAGCTTACTGTTCAGCTATAATAGCGGAGGAACCGTTCTTTTGTCCACTGCGTTTCTGACCGCGCTGTCTTTAGCGGCAACCACGATGTCCCAGCTGATTTCCTCCCTGTGTACGATGTTTTATACAACCGCAATCCGTCGCATTGCCATTCAGCGAAACGGCGCCGTGATCCGTTCTGTGGAATCCTTGGAGAAGATCGCGGATGCGGATTATCTGTTCCTTTTGGATGGAAGTGTATTGACGGATGGTTTATTACATTTCCAAACGGCTTACGTTGCTGAGGGAGAGATCCGTAATTTTTCGGCTCCCATGGAGGGGGCGAGCCTTCTGTCCGAATTGGTTTCACTCTATTACGACGCAACAACCAGAACGCTGACTACAGGTCTGAGCGGTAGCGGAAGCTATACGAGGGGAATGGAAGAATTTTTGGAGGAAAGCGGTGTGGATCGCTCTGCCTTGCGAATTCGATGCTCTACGGTCAGCTATGCTCCCGGAAATTTAAGCGATACACCGGAACGACTAGACTATATTGACAGGGGAACGCGCTTTAGCGTACAGGTTTGGAATACACCCGAAATCATCCATCGCTGTCAACATGTTTTTCTTGGCGGTGCATGTCAGGAAATGAGCGCGGAGGGAAGGCAAACATGGATCCAATTTCTTTCCCGATGCGAAAAAAGATACTTGACCCCCCTGATTTTTACTCAAACCAAGGGAAAGGATGACGCACTCTGCTTCGTGGGAATTCTCTTGCTTCGCGAGGGAGTGGACCGAAGTTTGACACAAAGTGTCAGAAAGATTGAGGAAAGCGGGTGCAAGATCATCGCCTTTTCCGGCAGCCAAGAGAATACCCC
>JAZNDP010000027.1:0-18409 GCA_045588165.1 Eubacteriales bacterium
GGGTGTGGAAAGAGAAATTTTCTGAAAATTTCACTTTTCCCTCTTTCCAAAAGAGAGCCGTCGGTTTTCCATAAATCCGTTCATAGCTTTCTCGGGCGCAAAACCATGGGTTGGAAGAAGTTCTAACATACGGAAAGCCCCCGAAACACTTGGGTTGGAGACTTTCCCATAATCTCAACACCCCCTAATAATACTACTACTAAATTTTTTATTATTTTATTTATTTATTTATTTTATTCGTCCGCGAGACAGAAACGGAATTTTCTCATCGGACGCGGGGATTCCCCGGAAAGGAAAGAATCATGAAGGTAATTTTTAATCGCTCTTCCATCAGCGCCGCTGTCGCACCTCTGATGTGCGCCGTTTCCGGCAAATCTACCTTGAGTACCATTGAGGGAATCCTGATCGAGGCAAAAGCTCCCGATACCTGCGTTCTGACCACCTTTGATCTGGAAAAGGGTGTTCGTATCACCGTAGAGGCAAAGGTCATTGAGGAAGGAAGCTATATCATCAATGCCCAGAAGTTCAACCAGACCCTTCGCGTCATGGAGGGAGAGGAGGTTACCCTCACGGTGGATTCCAAGCTGGTTGCCTGTATCTTCAGCGGAAAATCCTCTCATAAGATGAGCGCTCTGGCAGGAGCAGATTTTCCCAATATTCCCGACCTTGTCAGCGACAGAAGCTTTATTGTCGGTCAGGCAGTGGTAAAGAAAATGATCGGTCAGGTCTCCTTTGCCATGGGTGTCAACGATCAGAGAAACGTGCTCAACGGAACCTTCTTTAAGGTGGAGGATCATTCTCTGATGATGGTAGCCTGCGACAGCTTCAAGCTTGCTAAGTGCAAAAGAGAGACAGAGCTTGTCAATAAGAACACCAACGGAAACGAGCATCTGGATTATAAATTCATCGTTCCCGTTAAGACGGTGGGAGAGCTGAGCCGCCTTGTCAGCGACGATGAGGAGGCGGTGATGCAGGTCTATGTTACCAGAAAGAACATCGTGTTCCTGATCGGGGAGCTGACCTTCTTCTCCCGACTCATTGACGGAGAATATATCGATTATGACAGAATCATCGTGGCAAATCACAAGATCAGTGTGAAGCTGGATAAGAGAGAGCTGGTATCCGCTCTGGAACGTGCCTCTCTCGTTACCGAGGAAAGAATCGCGGGAAGCGTTCGTTCTCACGTAAAGCTGGAGATTTGCGGAAACGAAATGAAGATCTCCGCCGTGTCCTCCGCCGGCTCTACCTATGACGAGTTGTACGTGGAGCACGCGGGAGAGGATATCCTGATTGCCTTCAACAACAGATATCTGATTGACAGCGTTCGCGCCTGTGACAGCGAAAAGCTGAACCTTCAGCTGTCCTCTCCTCTGACCAGTATGAATATTCGTCCCGCGGAGGAGGGAGAGAACGAGGAGGAGATCTTTATGCTCCTGCCCGTTCGCATGAAAGAATAATTCATGTATTGCAGGAAAATTGCCGTTAAAAACCTGAGAAATATAGAGGAAGCGGAGGTCTCCTTCGGAGAGGGTGTGAATATCCTTGCGGGGGAGAACGCTCAAGGAAAGACCAATCTGCTGGAGGGGATCTTTTACCCTTCGGTGGGACGGAGCTTTCGGGGAGCGCATGCGTCGGAAATGATCCGATTCGGACAGGATCGGGCAAAGATCGATCTGTCTTATCGGGATACCAAGCGTGACCAGAAAATTTCCGTGACACTCTATAAGGATAAGCAGAGAAAGGTTGAAAAAAACGGGGTGAAGATGGAGCGGCTCTCCGACGTGGTGGGAAGCTTTCGGGCAGTGCTGTTCTGTCCCGAGCATCTTTCCATGATCAAGGACGGTCCCGCCCAGAGAAGAACCTATATGGATCTTGCCATCAGCCGTCTTTATCCCATGTATCTGCACAATCTTCAGCAATATACCTATCTGCTCCGACAGAGAAACGCTCTGCTCAGAAGCGCCTATGAGGATCGGGCGACCTTTGAGTCCACCATTGAGATCTGGAGCATGCAGCTTTCCCGTCTTGCCGCCGCCATCGCGCAGACAAGGACGGAGTTTGTCAGAAGGATATCCGCTCACGTCAGTGACTGCTTTGAGGAAATGACGGGAGAGCGGGAAACCCCCCGTCTGATCTACGACGGCTCTTCGGGTCAGCCCGAGGAGGAATATGCCGACAGAGAGGCAACCGAGAAAAAGTATTTTTCCCTGCTGATGTCCTCTCATCAGCGAGAGATTGCCGCGGGAGCCACTCTTTGGGGGATCCATAAGGATGATATCGATATTACCCTCAACGGCAAAAAGGCGAGAATTTACGGCTCTCAAGGACAGCAGAGATCTCTAGCCCTTGCCATGAAGCTTGCCGAGGGAGAGATCACCCGTGAGGAATACGGAGATTATCCCGTTTTTCTCTTTGACGACGTGCTCTCGGAGCTGGATGGCGGCAGACGTGACTATTTGATACACAAAATACGGGACAAGCAGGTAATCCTTACCAGCTGTGAGCCCGATCTGCTCTCCGATATGGGAGACGTGACGAGAATCCTCGTCAAGTGTGGCTCCTTCTGTGAGCGGAAATAAAGGAGATCGTATGTTTCTTCATGTTGGAAACAATAAAAATATCAGGGAGCGGGATGTTATCGGTATCTTCGATATGGATAGCGCCACCGAATCCACGGTTACAAGAAAATTCTTAGGCGAGAAGCAAAAGCAGCTTCTGGTGGAGATTGCCGCGGTGGAGATCCCGAAATCCTTTATCCTTTTTGAGGAAAACGGACTTTCCAAGGTCTGTATCTCTCCTCTGTCCTCCTCGGCGCTCCGAGGACGGCTCAACGACGAATAATTTTGATCAATTTTTGAAAGGTACGGTAGAAAATGGACAACAACACGCGTCAGGTCTATGATGAAAACCAAATACAGGTGCTGGAGGGACTGGAGGCGGTCAGAAAACGACCGGGTATGTATATCGGTACCACATCGATCCGCGGCTTGCATCATCTGGTGTACGAGATCGTGGATAACTCCATCGACGAGGCGCTGGCAGGCTATTGCGATCGGATCATTGTGACCATCAATCCCGATAACAGTGTGACGGTAGAAGACAACGGACGCGGTATTCCCGCGGCGATCCACCCCAAGCAAGGAATCCCCACCCCGGAGGTGGTATATACCATTCTCCACGCGGGCGGAAAATTCGGCGGTGAGGGATATAAGATCGCGGGCGGACTTCACGGCGTAGGTGCCTCCGTCGTGAACGCCCTGTCTGAATGGGTAGAGCTGGACGACTGCTACGAGGGCAGACGCTATACCGAACGATTTGAGCGGGGAAAGGTGGCAAGACCCTTCCGTGACGAGGGAGAATATCCTTCCCGTCCTCACGGCGTGCGCGTGACCTTCAAGCCCGATCCTACCATCTTTGAGGAGACGGTATTTGAATACGATATTCTGGCGAACCGTATGCGGGAGCAGGCGTTCCTGAACGGCGGTATTCGCATCGTTCTCCGCGATGAGAGAGGCGAGGAGCCTGTGGAGAACGAATATCACTTTGAAGGCGGTATCCGCAGCTTTGTGACCTACCTGAACGAGCACAAGCATTGCGAGCTGATCCACCCCGAGGTCATTTATATGAGGGCGGAAAACGGCTCCAGCGTTGCCGAGATCGCCATTCAGTATAACGACTCCTATAACGAGCTGTTGATGACCTTCGCCAATAATATGAACACCATTGAGGGCGGTACCCACGAGACCGGCTTTAAGGCGGGTCTTACCAAGGTTCTCAACGACTACGCGAGAAAAAAGGGCATTCTGAAGGACAGCGACAAGAATCTGTCCAACGAGGATGTGCGCGAAGGACTTTGTGCCATTGTCAGCGTGAAGCTGGAGAACGCCCAGTTCGAAAGCCAGACCAAGGCAAAGCTGGGTAACTCCGATATCCGTACCTTGGTAGAGAAAACCATGAAGGAAAAGCTTGCCGAGTATCTGGAGGAAAATCCCGGAACGGCAAGAGCGATTCTGGACAAGGCGCTGGCGGCTTCCCGCGCGAGAGAAGCGGCAAGAAAGGCAAGAGAGCTGACGAGAAGAAAGGGACTCCTGGAGGGCTCCTCCCTCCCCGGTAAGCTCCGTGACTGCAACGAGCGGAACGCGGCGCTGACCGAGCTGTATCTGGTAGAGGGAGACTCCGCAGGAGGATCCGCGACACAGGGAAGAAATTCCCGCTTCCAGGCAATTCTTCCCCTTCGAGGAAAGGTGCTGAACGTAGAAAAGAGCCGTCTGGATAAGGTCTATGCCAACCAATCCCTGATCCCGATCATTCAGGCGCTGGGATGCGGTATCGGCGAGGATTTCGATATTGCCAAGCTCCGCTACGGAAAGATCATTATCATGGCGGACGCCGACGTGGACGGATCCCATATACGGATCCTGCTGCTGACCTTCTTCTTCCGTCATATGAGACAGCTCATCGACGACGGTCACGTTTATCTGGCACAGCCTCCTCTTTACCGTGTGTATAAGAGAACGGGAAAATCCAAGGAATATTACGCCTTCTCCGATGCCGAGAGAGATAAGTATATCGCAGAGCTGGGTACTGCGGGCGTGGAAGCCGACCGCTATAAGGGTCTTGGTGAGATGGATGCCGAGCAGCTCTGGGAGACCACCATGGATCCCGAGCGCCGTACCCTGCTGAAGGTCACCACCGAGGATGCCGTGGCGTGCGACGAGATGTTCTCTCTCCTGATGGGAGATAAAGTAGAACCCCGCCGTGTCTTCATCGAGGAAAACGCGAAATTTGCGGAAAATCTGGATATCTGACCGCAGATAGGTAGGTAAATTATGATAGAAAATCAAAATATTGAATTTAAGGATCAAAAGATCGTAGAAGTGGAGATGGAGAAGGAGGTCAAAAAATCCTTCATTGAATACTCCATGTCGGTCATTGCCTCCCGTGCGCTTCCCGACGCGCGCGACGGCATGAAGCCCGGTCAGCGACGGATCATGTACGCCATGTACGAGGACCATCTGACCTATGATAAGCCCTTCCGGAAATCGGCGACCACCGTCGGTAACGTGCTGGGTCGGTATCACCCTCACGGTGACACCGCCGTGTACGATACCATGGTTCGTATGGCTCAGGATTTCTCCCTTCGCTATCCTCTGGTAGAGGGTCACGGAAACTTCGGTTCCGTGGACGGAGACGGCGCCGCCGCTTACCGTTATACCGAGGCGAGAATGTCCAAGATCGCCGATGAGCTTCTGGCTGATATTGAAAAGGACGTGGTGGATTTCCAGCCCAACTTCGATAACCGCCTCAAGGAGCCAAAGGTGCTCCCCTCCCGTTTCCCCAATATTCTGGTCAACGGTTCGGTTGGTATCGCCGTGGGTATGGCAACGAACATTCCTCCCCATAATCTGGGTGAGGTGATCGACGCTACCATTTTCCGTATGGACAATCCCGAATCTACTGTCACCGAGCTGATGGAGTACGTTAAGGGTCCCGATTTCCCCACCCGTGCCACCATCTACGGCGTGAACGGGATCATTCAAGCCTATACCACCGGTAAGGGTCACGTAAAGGTTCGCGCCAAGGCGGAGATCGAGGAGGATAAGCATCGCATCATCATCACCGAGATCCCCTATCAGGTCAACAAGAGCCTTCTCTGTGAAAACATTGCCGCGCTGGCAAGAGAGAAGCGGGTAGAGGGCATTACCGATATGCGTGATGAGTCGGGCAGAGACGGTATGCGGATCGTGATTGACTACCGAAGAGACGCCAACGGACAGGTGATTCTGAATCAGCTGTATAAATATTCCCAGCTGGAGGATACCTGCGCCATCAATATGCTGGCGTTGGTGAACAACGAGCCCAAGATCCTTTCCCTGCCCCAGATTCTTGACGTATATATCGACCACCAGAAATCGGTCATCTATCGCCGTACGCAGTTTGAGCTGGAAAAGGCACGCGCGAGAGCCCATATTTTCGAGGGCTATCATATTGCCATTGACAACATTGACCGCATTGTGGAGATCATGAAGACCTCTCGCTCGATCCCCGAGGCGAAGGAGAGATTGATGGCGGAATTCTTCACCGTTTCCTACAAGGACGGCTATGAGAATGAGCTGGGCAACGTTCGTCAGCTTTCCGAGACGCAGGCGCAGGCAATCGTGGAAATGACCCTGGGCAAGCTGACGGGTATGGAGAGAAACAAGATCGAGGACGAGCTGGCACGTCTCCACGCTCTTATTCTGGAGCTTCAGGGCATCCTTGCCGATGAGGGCAAGATCCTTCAGATCATCAAGGACGAGATGAGCGAGATCAAGCGGAAATACGCCGACGAGCGCCGTACCGAGATCGTTGCCGCCGTGGACGATATCGAGCTGGAGGATCTCATCGAGAAGCACAATTGCGTGATCACCATGACTCACGCGGGATACATCAAGCGTCTGCCTGCCGATACCTATTCGGCGCAGCGCAGAGGCGGTAAGGGCATTATCGGTATGTCTACCAAGGAGGACGACTTCATTGAGAAGGTGATGGCGGTTCACAGCCACTCGTATCTCATGATGTTTACCAACAAGGGTAAGGTTCATACCCGTAAGGCATACCAGATCCCCGAGGCGTCCAGAACCGCCAAGGGCTCCAATATCGTCAACGTGCTGGAGCTCCTTCCCGAGGAGAAGATCACGGCGATGATCAGCGTGGAAGGCTTTGGCGAGGGTGAATATCTGACCATGGTGACCAAGAACGGCGTCATCAAGCGTACCCTGTTGACCGAGTACGAGTATCAGAGAAAGGGCGGTAAGATCGCTCTGAATCTGGACGAGGACGACGAGCTGGTATTCGTCATGCATACCCATGGGGAATGCGATATCATTCTGGCGACCCGCAACGGCTGTGCCGTGCGTTATACCGAGGCAAACGTTCGCTGTATGGGCAGAACCGCCCGCGGCGTTCGCGGAATCAGTCTCCGTGAGGGTGACTACGTCACCGGTGTTTCCATCGTGGAGGAGGGTAAGGATCTGATTACCGTCACCGAGCGTGGATATGGAAAGCGGACTCCCTTCGACGATTTCCGTGTGATGAAGAACCGCGGCGGCATGGGTGTGACCTGTCATCACCTGTCCGATAAGACGGGTAAGCTCTGCGGCATTCGCGCGGTTTGCGACGAGGACGACCTGATGATGATTACCGACAGCGGTACCATCATTCGTACTCCCGCCGCCGATATTCCCTCTTATTCCAGAACCGCTGGAGGCGTCATTCTGATGCGGCTTTCGGAGGGTCAATCCCTTGTGAACTTCACCGCCGTTCCTCACGAGGAGCCCGAGGAGGAGATCGAGGACCTGACACCCGAGACCGCCGAGGTTGCCGCAGACGAGGAATAATTCTGTAACCTCTTGGGGGCTTGTGACAAAAAGCAAGCCCCCTTTTCAAGCAAAACCGTCCATGTTAGGATACGAAAGGAAAGTCTATGAAAAAGATTCGATGCGTCGTCGCTATCGCCCTGTGCCTGTGTATGCTGTTGCCTACGCTGGCGTCCTGCTCCAAGCCCCCCGAATACGAGGAAATCCGCGAGCGCTTTGAAACGCTTGTGACTGCTTCTGCCGAGATCAATCAGCTCTTTTTCGGGACGGGTCTTGCAACCTATCCCCGTATCGAGGATCCCAGAGGCTCCACCAAGCTCTATATTGACCAAACGACGGGTAAGAGCTATCATTATTATTCCTTTGAGGACGAGTCCGCGGGCGAGGTCATTGCCTACCGCCCCTACGTGGAGACCAAGGTCTACGAGGATGCCGCCACGGGAAATAAATATTTCTACTATGAGGTAGTGGACGACGAGTACGGCTCGGTGATCGTGGTGAATTCTCTGGATGCTGATCTGGACGTGAGTCTCCAGATTCTGACCGCTCCCAAGGAGGGTGAGGAGCCCTATTACAGGAATGAGGAAAAAGGTCGGTATGGCTATCTGCTGGAGGACTTTTCCTTTGAGGTGGAGGGTGAGTATCAGTATCTGGTCAAGGAAAACGCCCCCCGAAAGACCAAGGAGGCGCCTATTTATCAGGATGATCGGAAGAGTGCCTACTACTATCCGCTGGACGGATATCAGGAGCCCAAGCATGAATCCTATTACGACGATACCGACCCCCGGGGGTACGAGTACGTGCGGGCGGACAGCAAGTATCTTTCCATCAGCCAGATGAAGGAAGCAGCCGCCCGGGTTTATTCCGCCCAGTATCTGGAATCCATCTATGAGACTCTGTTCGTGGGTACCGTGGGTGTCACCGATTCCGTCAGCGGTCTTTCCGCCCGATATCTGGAGTATGCCGCCGAGGACGGTACTGTGTCGCTGATGGAGTCCACCGAGATCGAGCCCTACATAACCGAGACCCGACAGTTCGATTTCTCCACCGCGAAGATCGTCAAGCCCGCTAACGCGAAATTTGTGACCGTTTCCGTGGAATCCTACCTGCCCTCCGCTCCCGATCATCGCCTGACCGTGAAGATCGGTATGATCCTCCAGGACGGCGTCTGGATGCTGGACAGCGCCACGTATTGAGGGTGAGATTGTATATTTTTAGGGGGCTTTTGCGAAAAGCCCCCTATAACCCCCTCAAAACTTTCAATGTTTTGGAATTTTGGAATACTTTTAGGCGATCGGTCTATTCCTTGTGGATAACCGATCGCCCTTGTTTTTATTCTGTGGTATGCGGGAGGCTGATAGCCTCCCCTACAGGGGTATATGATTTTCCCACCGTAGGGGAGGATATTATCCTCCCGCCCGTACTCCCCAAAAGCTTTCAATATAAAAAACAAAGCCACGATCGCAAGATCGTGGCTTGTTGCTTTTTTACTTTTTTCGTCAATTCTTTCCTACGGGATCAATGATCTCCCCCGCGAAAAATTTTTGCGCGTCGGTAATAAACTTATCTACCCGATTCTTGTAGACGTAAAATCCGCCTACGCCGTTGATCTCGATATACGCCTTCCGCGCGGAGATCTGATAGAAGGAATAGTTGTTCGTTTCGGTGTTGGTTCCGTCCGAGCGGGTAATCGTCAGGGTTACGATATGGCGGGATTTGATCTCCTTCAGCTCCTCCTCGCTCGCGGGCTCGTAGGAATCTACGATGGTGGCGTGAAGCAGCATTTCGTAATAGCTCTTGAACAGATCGATGTCATAGCGGAGATATTCGGCTACCACCGACACGATTTCGTCCCGCGCGTCGGTCTCATAGATCCGAACGTAGTCCGCCCCTACCTCCACCTTATAGCCGTTGCAGACGATATAGCCGTTTCGGCAAAGTACCTGATTGCCAAGCTTATTGTATGCGTAATAGGGAACGCCCTCCGCCATGGATCTCAATTCTCCGTACTGGGTATACACCTGAAGATTGGTGGGAGTTACGATCCAGACGTATCCGCTCCGATCCTGTATGGGGGGCAGATAGAAGGTGGATCGCTGATTGCCCAGAGAGTCGGAGCCGCTGACAAGCAGGTTCTCCGTGTTAACCGATCCGTCGGAATTGGGGGCGGATTTCGAGTTGTCCAGCGTGAAGGACGCGTTATAATCCTTTGAGCTGACCTCGATCTTGGTCACGTAGGAAATAGAACCGTTGATATACGTGGTGCTGACCCAATCGCTCTTATCCCAGTTGAGGAACTCCAGCGTATGGCGCTCCACCTCCACGATCATGTTCGAGGAATAGGTCATCAGAGGTGTCTGGGTGCCGTTCGCCTCCTTGACGTACTCCCGCAGAGCGGTAAAGACGAAATAGTTATCCGAAGGATTCAGCTCCTCATCCTCGGGACGGCTGATGACGATAGAATGCTCCACGGTAAAGGAGTATTGGTTGTTCTCGTCGGGCACGTCGTAGGAAAAGGTGATCCGATGGGGAGCAAAGGGCGTATATTTCTCGCTTCCGTCTTCCTCCGTCAGAATCGTTCCGTTCTCGTCCTTTACGGGGGCAAACAGACCGTATCGCTCCAGATCCTCGCTGGTGGGTGCCAGTACCCGTACTCCCTTCTCCGCGAAGGAGGGAGAATACATGGCGTACAGACAGCTGTCAATCGAGGTAAGCGTCGGCGTAAAGCCGTTCAGATCCAGCTTAAATTCATAGGGACTGGAATCCTTCAGCGTACCCTGACGGAGAGCAAGATCCACGAAGGAAAAGGAGATCATATCCTCATAAGGGCTTTCGTCTCCCGCCGTGGCATCCTCCTTGAGGTGGCTGACGGTAAAGTTTTGGACGTCGTAGTAGTTGTTCATATTCAGAGGATAGGTCATCATGGGGGTGACGTACTCCTCGATGGCGTAATTGACGTAGGTTCCCGTGGCGGTATCCAGCACGTAGACACCGGGGTGCTTGATCTCCTCCCCGTTCTTGATCTCCACGTACTGGGCGTAGTAGCCGTTCCCCGTCACCAGCGGGTCACCGATGATGACCTTGTGCTTGACACCGTTGGTCTGGGTCAGGATATAATAGGAGGGCTCGTAGGCATATTCCTCCGCCGCGGCGAGCGCCTCGCCCTTTTCGTCTGTCGTTCTGTAGCGAGTCTGGGGCGCCAGACCGTATTCGGTATATTCTCCGTTTGCGTCGCGAATGGGATCCACCAGCTTCTCGAGAGAAAGGGTATATCCCGCGCCCACGTGCAGAGAAGTGAATTCCTCGGGGCTGAAGGAGGTCAGAGGAGATTGATCGATGACAAAGCCGGATCCGGCATCGATCTCTCCCGCCGCGTTTCGACGGGTAAAGGAGTAGGCGCCCGTGGAATTACAGACCTCAAGAGAGAGGATATTTTCTTTATTCACGCGGGGGAAGAGCAAAATGTGGGATGCCGTTCCAACCACCTCATAGCCCTCGGTGTCCACCATGGCGAAGATGCTCCACGCTCCCGTTTCGGCATCCACCGTCACCATCGTTCCCGCGGCGGTTACGTAGCAGCTGTACTGCTCGTCATAGGGGAGAACCTCCCGATCCTTGTCGTACATGGCAAAGATTCCCGCCTTTTTGCGGATATAATAGGAGGTGCCGTCCACGTCCTCAAAGGTGAGGGTTCTGGCGAAATCCATGACAAACACCAGCGCGATGGCAAGGATCAGAACCAGAGCGGCGGACAGAATGATCGCTGTTTTACGGCGCCGCATCAGGGTTTTTTGTTTCTTTTCGGCAATACTCATCTGTATTTTCTCCTAACGATGACGAAGATACCGGCGCCCGTTGCCAGAAGGGCGGGAATGACGGTAAGGATCACCGTATACTGGGTGGCTTCCTTGGTGGTAATGGAGTCAATGGTATAGTCGCCGAAGGGCTTCATGGTAAGACCCACGGGAACGGGCTCCTGACCCATATTCCGCAGGGCGTATTCCAGAAATGCTCCGTTTCCGTAGGAGTCGTTGCCCAGCGCCGTATTGTAGGCGAAGTCAACCGAGCCGCACGCCATCACGTACGCCGAATCCTCGGAGGTAAAGAAATTGGATTCCTGAACCGAATGGTCCTCTCGGGAGATCGTCATCAGCGTCAGAGGATTGTTGGCGGTAGCGCGCTCTACCACGCTTCCGTTGGCGGTTGCCACAGCGCCCGAGCTTGTGACGAAGACATCGTAAACGCTGCGGGTGTATCCGTCTACCATGTGCTCTCCGTAATCAAAGGAGATAGAGGAATCCTCCTCGTCGGTGTAGTGGGCGGGGCTGAATTGCTCGGAGTAGGAGATGGGCATGGCGTTCTTGAACACCACGGTGGGGAAGGTAGCGGAGCGCTTGCGAAGCTCCTCGGTTACCTGTCCGCCAAGGCCCTGTGTCACGTAGTCTGCCTTAAAGGTGAATCCTCCGTCGGCTACCGACAGAGACTGGGTGGTATCCTGTACCATGTGAGGATAAGAGGTACTTCCCTCCTGTGTGCGGTCAAAGGAAATGCCCCATTCCGCCAAAAAGCCCTCAAAGACCTCCAGTGGTCCTGCCGAGGGGGACTGGAATACCATCAGCGCGTTTGCGCCGTCCAGAAAGGCGTCCAGCTTGGCGATTTCGTCAATATCAGAAAGTCCGTCTGCCTCCAAGAAGTCCTCGTAGGGGTTAAACACCACGACAAGACGGCATTTTTCGGGGATCTCCTCCCGTTCCAGATCCAGACGTTGGACCGTATAGCCCGCCAGATCCAGTACGCCCAGAAGCTCCTGTCCGTTTCCGGAATCCCACTCCTCCTGATGGTTTACGGTGATGCAGGCGATGGGGGCGTCCGTGCGGGTCACGGCGAGAATGGAGGAAGCCAGAATCTTCTCTCCCTTATATGCCCAAGGCATGTCCTCCTCTCCCTCGTTGTAGAGATAGAAGGAATCCAGAGAGCGTACCCGATACTGAGAGCCGTAGGTAACGATCACGCTGGATTTTTGAATATTGGAGCCGTATTTGGAAACCGCGGAAGGGTTCCAGACGATATCCACGTTCTCGATTCGAATATAGTCGGGGAACTCTGCCTGCAGCTGACGCGCCGTCTCATAGACGTAGCGCATATAGGCGTTTTCCTCCCACTTGTCGGGCTCGTCGCAGAAGATCAGGCGAACCGTCAGATCCTCGTCCTTGAAATTGGGATCTGCCGCGCGGGCGGCGGCTCGGTCCTCGTCAATACGGGAGACGATGGAGGTACTGTTCTCAAAGGTGGGATCTCCGTTTTTCAGCAGATCCACGCAGTTGTCCGATAGGGTGAAGAGCAGCTCGGGGGTCAGATCCGCGTACCAGATCAGCTTTTGCGCCAGAGCCGAGAAGATCACGTTTACGATCAGAATGACGGCGATGATCAGCGCCGTGAGAAGTGCCGTTACTCCGCCGTAGCGCAGCTTGCGGCTGTTTGCTTTGTTGAATTTCATACGCCACACCTCCATCTCAACCCCAACGGCGCTTATCGTAGACTCGCACCGTCAGCAGCAGAAAGATTCCCGCAAGGGACAGATAATACAGCATCGCGGAGAAATCCAGAATGCCGGTGGTAAAATTGGTGAAGCGGCTGAGAACGCAGACCCAGCTGATGACAAAGCGAATGGCGTAAACGTTGATAAAATTGTTCAGCAGGTCAAGGATCAGCATCACCAGAATGATGGCAATGGTGATCACCGCCGCCGCCAGCTGATTCTCACACAGAGAGGAGATAAACAGACCGATGGCAAGGAAGGCAAGACCGATGAGGATCACGCCCACCACGCAGGAGAAGATCTCCGCGGTCTGGGGACCCAGATGGGTCGCTCCGTAGGCATCTGCCAGTCGCTCGGCGTGGGCGTAGGTATACAGGGGAAAGAGATTGATGCAGGAAACGAGGACCGATCCCACGAAAAGGGTCGCCGCCGCCAGATATTTGCCAAGCACCATGCCCCAGATAGAAACGGGGGCGGTGAGAAGCAGCTGCTCGGTGCGGAGCTTCTTTTCCTCCGCAAAGAGCTTCATGGTCAGAAGAGGGATCAAAATGATAAAGGAAAATACCAAAGCGGTAAAATAGTCGGCGGTGAGATAGCTTCCCGCCACCAGAGTGGTAAAGCAGCACAGCAGAGCCGCCGCCGCTAAAAATACGCCAAGATAGACGTAGCCGATGGCGTTGATGAAATAAGAGCGAAGCTCTTTTTTATAAATGGCAAACATGGTCATCGCTCTCCTTTCTTACTTTTCTTCTTCCGAATGGTTACCAAACAGGGCGGAAAATTCCCCATGCTGCTTGTTCGCTGTCCGATCCGGCAGATCCTTTGCCGCCTCTGTCGCGGAAGCCGACGCGCTCTTTGCGCTCCGTCTTTCATATCGGGAGGCAGCGGACTGGTCGACAATGGCGATAAAGATATCCTCCAGATTCATGCCCAGCGCCTCCATACCCACAAGAGGCCAATTCCGCTCGGCAAGAGCGTAGAACAGATTTTTGCGGATATCCACGCCAACCTCGCTCTCGATATTGTAGCTGTAGGCGTCTCCGTCCCGCTTCGGCAGTACCTCTGCCCGTAAGATACCCGGACGGGAGCGGAGCATGGCAAGGACCTCCTTTTGGGGTCCGCAGATCTTGACGGTGAAGCGGCGATTGCTCTCCACCGCTCTGGTGATATTTTCGGTCTTTTCGTCAGCGACGATCTTGCCCTTATTGATGATGACGATACGGTCGCAGACTGCCTGAACCTCCTGCAGGATATGGGTGGAGAGAATGACGGTGTGATCTCTGCCCAGATTACGGAGCAGGTTGCGGACCTCAATGATCTGCTTGGGGTCAAGCCCTACGGTGGGCTCGTCAAAGATAATGACCTCGGGGGAGCCGATCAGCGCTTGGGCGATGCCCACTCTCTGGCGGTAGCCCTTGGAGAGGTTGCGGATGACCCGCTTGTAGACGTCCTTGATCTTGACGACCTCGCAGATCTCCTCCAGATGGCGGTTTCGGTTCAGTTTACAGCCCTTTAAGTTGTAGTTGAAGATCAAATATTCCTCTACGGTCATATCCAGATACAGGGGAGGCTGCTCGGGCAGATAGCCGATGTGCTTCTTTGCCTCCAGCGGGTTGTCCAGCACGTTGATGCCCGCCACCGACACGCTGCCGGAGGTGGAGGACAGGTAGCCCGTGAGAATATTCATCGTCGTGCTCTTGCCGGCGCCGTTGGGTCCCAGCAATCCGACGATCTCACCCTTTTTGACCTGAAAGCTGATATCGTCTACGGCGCAATTGGCGCCGTAATTCTTTACCAGATGCTCAATTTTTATCATTACCTAGGAAGTTCCTTTCCAAAATTTCCTCACGGGGGGAGAATCGATCCTCCGCGAGATAGATATACAAAATACATTATACCATATATTTATAAACATTTCATGAATTACACACAGTTTTTCTCGCTTTTTCCTGATTTTTTGTGAAGGTTTTTTGAGGGAGAGCGCGCCATCGAAAAAACGGACGGAAGTCATCTCTTCCGTCCGATGGTCATATTCCATTTTGATGTTCTTGCCCCCCAAGGATATGGGAAAAGGCTTCCCAAGGAGTTCCCTCCTCCGCCGCGGGAAGGGCGCGGAAAGCGAGAGGCTCTCCCGTTCTCGGATGGGTGAAGGCGAGGGTGTGAGAGCAAAGAGCTACCGTTTGATCTCCCGCGGGGGCGCCGTAGCGACGGTCTCCCGCCAGAGGCAGACCTCGGGAGGCAAACTGTACCCGAATCTGGTGTGTCCGTCCCGTGTGGAGAAGTACACGGATCAGGGACCGCTCTCCCCTGCTTTCCAATACCCGATAGTCCAGCCGCGCCTCCTTCACTCCCTTGCGGGAACGGGTGGCAACGAAGGATTTTCCCGCCCGTCGGTCGTAAAACAGAAGGTCGGTCAGAGAGCCTTCCTCCTCTCGCGGCGTCCCGCACACGACTGCCAGATATTCCTTTTTGAAGGTTCCGAGAGTGATTTGCCGAGAGAGGTCTGCCGCGGCGCGGGAGGTCAGCGCAAAAACCATCAGTCCTTGCGTTCCCCGATCCAAGCGGTGAACGGGAAAGACGGGAGCGCCAAGCTTCTCCGAGAGAAGGGCGGGAAGCGCGTCGGGGGCTTGTCCCTCGGAAAGGATGCCCACGGGCTTTTCGCAGACGGCAACATCGCCGTCCGAATAAAGAATATGTACCATATTACCTCACATGGGGCTCTTTTCGAGCCCCTTTTTTAATCATGAAAGAGACAGCAGAGCAGTCTCTTGACGCATCCGAACAGCGTGATCAGCAAAGCTACACTGCCGAAAAGCCCCACAACCGCCAACAGATTGTGCCGACCGCTTCCCGTGATACGGTGGGAGCATTCGGGGGTCTGCGCGGAGTCATCGGCGTACAGAGAGAGGGTCAGATCGCACTCGTGTCCCAGATGATAGCGGCAGAGCTTGCCGCCTATCGCCGTCATCTTGCGGCAAAGAGGGAGTTGTGATAGTTGTTTCATCGCTTGATCCTTTCCATACTGAGAGAGTAAAAATAGTATCTCTCGGGGAAAGAAGATTTATACGAGCCCACGGATATTATTGTACCATCAAGCAGAAATGATTTCTGCGTCTATTATACCATGAAGCGTAAAAAATGTCAACGAAGATCGATGGCAACAACACACCGTGGTGTTATTCATTACGCTCACGCCGCTTCGCTCCCCCTCCCCTACGGTCGGATGAGCGTGTCAATTCACCACAACGGGCGCATGATAGCGGGTGGGGGCGCTTACGCTGACCCGCGCCTGTCCGATGTGGATACGGGAGGTCGCCACCAGTGCGACCTCGGTACAGGAAAGGGTCAGCCTTCCTCCCAAAAATTCCAAAGATCCGACGGAGGCGACACCCCCGTCGGCAACTACTCCCTCCTTGGCGGCGCTGACCGTCAAGGCTCCGCTTTCCATTCGAAGCCGATCCCGAACCAAAACACCTCGATGGGGAGCGGAAAGGGAGAGGGAGAGATCGGAAAGGTGCAGATCGTCCTCGCAGATCAGCGCCTCGCTCTGCTTTCCGCTGATGCAGAGCGTGCCGTTGCCACCCAGAATCAGCTTACAGCGGGAAACCAGACAGCCACGGGATTCCGAGGAGTCGGATCTTGTGCGCGCGCCGTCTGTCAGGCGGTTCACCGTTCCCTCCTCCGCGATCAAAATCACACACGCCGCCTCCTCCGCAAAAAGAGGTGGGTGATAGGAGGAGGTGATGGAGACCGAGTCAAGAATCAGGCGAACGGTAGCGTCGGGAGGAGCGGATATCCGCAACGCCCCCTCGGTGAGGGTGCCCCGGATCCGATAAGTACCGCCTGACAGAATGGTGATCCGATCCTCCCTTGCCGACAGCTCGTCTGCGGTGCCGTCAAAGGAATACCGTCTCCCATCAAAGACCAATAGCCGCTCCTCCGCGGAGGAGGGAGTGGCGGGCTCCTTCTCCACCGGCACCGTTTGCGCCGAGGAGGTGCAG
Source organism: Eubacteriales bacterium (assembly GCA_045588165.1). Classification (GTDB taxonomy): domain Bacteria; phylum Bacillota; class Clostridia; order Oscillospirales; family CAG-272; genus HGM12713. The sequence goes on from JAZNDP010000027.1 coordinate 16,899, forward strand.
CCTCCGAGAACAAGAAGAAGAGACAGAAGGGCAAGAAAAAAGCGTTTCATATCCGCGTCCTTTCCAAAAAATCTTTTTTCTACGTCCGTTCGCTCCGCCAAGGAGGAGGGGGATCTCCCTCGCCTCCTTCCTTTCTGAGCAGTCTCCCATTGATAAATTGTCTCAGGGTGCAATACAGTACCGCCGCGACGGGTACGCTCAGAAGCAGACCGCCAATGCCAAAGGAGCTTCCTACCGTCACCGAGAATAACACCCAGACACCGGGAAGCCCGACCGATTTTCCTACCACCCGAGGGTAGATCAGATTGGTTTCGATCTGCTGGAGGACGAGAATAAAAATGATAAACCAGAGGGCGGTGACGGGGCTGTCCAACAGGATCAGCAAAGCGCCAAAGGCGGTACCCACAATGGCGCCGAATACGGGGACCAGAGCGGTGATGCCAATGATCACCGAGATCAGAAGAGGATAGGGCATGCGAAGGGTCAGCATGCCGAGAAAGCAAATGGAGCCAAGAAGCGTGGCTTCCAGAAGCTGACCCGTGATAAAGCGGGAGAAGGTCTCCCGACAGAGAGAGGTGAAATCAAGAATCCGACGGACGCTTTCCTCGGAGAAAAGGGCGAGGAGCAGTTTTTTTGATTGGGCGCACAGCCGCTCCTTCTGACCGAGAAAATAAAGAGAAAAAACAAAGCCCAGCAGAACATTCAGCAGTGCCCGATAGGTGGAGCGAAGCAGCTCCCCCGAGAGGTGAAGAAGATGGGAGCGATGCTCCTCCAGATAGGTGCTCAGCGCGCCGATCAGAGAAGAGGTGTCGGAGGGGAAATCGGGGAGAGAGAGGGGGATACGGTGAGCGGCGAGAAAGTGACAAAAAGAGAGATACCAGGAGCGAACCGTTTCGGTATATTCGGGGAGGCGCGTGATCAGAGTGCTCACCGTTCTGCCAAGCTGAGGAAGCACGGTACAAAGAACGAGAGCGGAGACGCCAAACAGCAGAAGAAAGCAAAGGATCAGACAACAAAAACGTCGCAGGCGAGGTCGGGTTTTCCCAAAAAGGCGGACCCAGCCATTCTCCAAAAGTCTCAGAGGAATGTTGAGAATGAAGGCGAGAGACAGGCCGATGAGAACGGGAAGAACAAGAGCGAGGAGAGAGGAAAAAAAGGAGGCAATGGCGGGAAAATTCACCAAAACCACGAGAGAGAGGGTGACCGTCGCCAAAATCAAAAGCAGGCGCATGGCTCGGCTCATGAGTGTTTTCCTCCTTTTTCATGATTCGTCTATAACAGTATATGGAGAAGAGGGGACAAATAATTTGTCAATTCGCGGAAGAGATAAAATATTTTTATGAAATAAAAAAAGCACTTGACAGCGTGAGAAATTTTTAGTATAATAAACGATAGCGGGGCATTAGCGCAGTTGGGAGCGCACAACACTGGCAGTGTTGGGGTCAGGGGTTCGAATCCCCTATGCTCCACCAGACAAAGAGAGAGGGATGCAAAAGCATCCCTCTCTCTTT
>JAZNDP010000028.1:0-4205 GCA_045588165.1 Eubacteriales bacterium
TTCGGTCCGGGATCGGACATAGAGAAATACATTTTCGCTGCTTTGGTAGTGCCGAAGTCGCGATTGGAACCGGTGTTTTGCACTTTGTTGAAGGCGTCGCGGAACATCTGATTATGCGCTTCCTCACGGTTGAGGAGGAAATCAATGGTTTCTCTGACCTTCTTATCCTCGATCTGACGGTAAAGATATTCATATACGACCTTTGCTCTTTGCTCTGATGCGATGTTAGAGAGCAAGTCAGCGCACAGGTCACCCGTCACGGTAACGTAATCGCCCGTCCAAGAATATCCCGAGGAATTGATAAGTCCGGGATTCAGTCCGAGCAGAACGTGCGTTTGCACCTCGCCCGCTTGCACCTTGGTCGCGTCCACGTCGTGACCGTTGAGGAGATTGATTGTCTGTGCTACCATCTCCATGTGCCCCAGCTCCTCGGCGGCAATATCAAGGAAAAGATCCTTGATCTCGGGATCCTTGATTCTGAAGCTTTGCGACATATACTGCATTGCCGCCTTTAGCTCGCCGTTACCCCCGCCAAGCTGCTCCTGAAGCAGTACGGCATACTGCGGATTCGGTCTTTCGACCTCTACGGGATGAAATAACTGTTTTTCGTGTTTGAACATAGGATATTTAACCTCCGTTTATGGATTTGATACTATTATTTCCCATAATGCGAGGGCATATACTGCTACATCCTTTTATCATCCGTCGCGGGATTGTCGATGAGCTCACCGTGTTCGGTAAAGCGCGAGCCGTGGCATGGGCAATCCCACGTGTGCTCGGCTTTGTTGTATTTGAGAGCGCAACCGAGGTGCGGACATCGTGGCGCGGTGGGCGTCAGAAGTCCGACGGTAGACTCAAAAGCGTTTACAGCAAGCTGTGGGTGAAAAATAGTACGCGAGGGGTCGAAAACGGCGGCATAAGGATTTGATTTTCCTCTGACAAGATCGCAGAGAATGTCGGCGGCGACCATGGCGTTGCTCATCCCCCATTTATTAAACCCTGTTGCAACGAATACGTCGGGCGTGGATTTTGAATATTGACCGATATAAGGGATATCATCGAGCGTCATACAATCCTGCGTCGCCCACTTGCCGACGATCTCTGCATTTTTGTAGTACTTTTTTGCAAAGTTCTCAAGCTCCTGCCAACAGCCGCCTTGCTTGCCCGTGCGGTGTCCGCCACCGCCGAGGAGCAGAAGATCTCCGTAGCTTCGGAAGGACATACCCGTGTTCGATTCGTCCACGTACATTCCGTTCACGTTCTTCACTCCTTTTAGCGCAATCACGTAAGAACGGTGTTGATAAAGTTTCAATGGGTACAAGCCGTGCTTGTTGAGCATTGGAAAATGAGTTGCGATGATCAGCTTTTTGTAGGCAATCTCTCCGTGGTTGGCTTTTGCCTTATACGGCATCAGCTCCACGACTTTAGTATGCTCGTATATCGGCAGATCCTTTGCAATCGTATATAGGAATTTCAAAGGGTGAAACTGCGCTTGATACTTCACGCGAACAGCCCCCAACACCTTGAAAGGAAGTTCTTCGGCATCCGAAAGCTCTGCTTTCACACCGATACGATTCAGGGCGTTGACTTCTTTTTCGATTTTCTTGCGGTCATTTAAGGAGTAAACATAGGAATCCCTTGTTTCATAGTCACAATCTATATTTTCGCAAAGTCGGGCGTATTCCTTGCACGCTTTTTTCTGTGCCTCTGCGTAAAGCCGCGCCTTGTTCTCGCCAAAGTGACGTATCATTTTGTCATAGATCAAGCCGTGTTGCAGGGTGATCTTTGCCGTGGTGTTTTTTGTAATACCTCCGCAGAGCTCGGTCGCTTCCACCAACATACAATCTACGCCCGCATTTTTCAACTTATGAGTGCACAAGATTCCCGCGATACCGCCGCCGACGATCAAAACGTCCGTGCTTTTGTTTTCCTTCAATGTATCAAATCGCACTTGAGGTGCGTTCTTTTCCCAAATCGATTCCATATTTATCCTCCGTACTTTAATATGATTAGTTTTTGTCGCTTTCATAGCGGCTATACGCATATTGGGGTTCATTTTATCGCGCACTAAAAAGAAACGGTTGGAGTTAAAATGGAAATAATCAAGGTCATACTAACGGCTCTGCTTTCGGTAGCGTCGTTATTTATCATTACAAAAATCATGGGGCACAAGCAGGTGGCCCAGCTTGACTTTTTCGACTATGTCAGCGGCATTACTATCGGCTCGATAGGTGCGGAGTTTGCCACTGAGCTTGAGAAACCATATAAGCCGTTGATCGCTCTTGCTATTTACGGTCTCTCCTCACTTCTTTTGAATTTGCTTGCACATAAAATTCCGCGCACACGTAAGTATATCAATGGAACGCCCACGATACTAATGAATGATGGCAAGCTTTATCGAAAGAATCTAAAGCAGGCGAAGCTTGACTTATCCGAGTTTATGCTCCTTTGTCGGGAGCGGGGATATTTTGATCTTGACGAGATTCAGACCGCCATCTTCGAGCACAACGGAAAGCTATCGATCTTGCCCAAGGCGGCAAACCGTCCCGCAACGCCCGATGACTTGAAGATCACGGCAAAAGCGACGCACATAGGAGTTGAGGTGATTATGGACGGGCGCGTTATGGGGGATAATCTTTCTCGAATGGGGCGGGACGTGAATTGGCTTACAAAGCAGCTAATGATACAGGGATGCAAGGATGCGAAAGAGATCTTTCTCGGCATCTATCGTCCCGAGGAAGATAAATTGACGCTATACAAAAACGAAGGGTGAAGCCCTTTGCTTGTGCCCCTATCCTTAAAATAGTTTTAGCCTCGGCAAGGAAACTCCCTGCCGAGGCTTTCTCCTTTACGCTACATTAGCCGCTCCCACTTTCTTCTTTGCTTTCTCCTCCTTCTCTAATCGTTCCTTTTCCTCGTATTCCTCACGCCATTTTTGAAACTTCGCCATTTCCTCCTCATTATCAAAAAACTCTGTGATGATCGGCGCATACATACGAACGATCTTCAGAATCTCGTGTTCGGGGACTTGAGAGCGACAGCGATAACCGCCAACCTTGTTATCAAGGGCAAAACGCGCCCTACACAAAAAACATTTCCATCTGTTTATCTTTGCCAATAGATCATCCCCTTTCGGTATCGTCGCGGCGGCGAGATACCTCGCGCTTTCGCTCTTCAAGAATCCGCACAATTGCATCTTCCATCTGTTTGGTGCTATAATTGGGAGGAAAGAAACGGGCGATACGTTCATAGCTAAATTTGACCGTCTCTCGCTGATTGGCTTTCGGCTTTGCCATAATATCCTCAATGGTATCCGCCGTAAGCTTGACCCTCGCTGTGAAATCTTCTGAATCTCACTGTCTGCGCATAGGACGGCGTGGCTTCGGCTCTCTCAAAGTTCTCCACGACCTTGTCCTGCAATTCGTGCGGCAGATAGGAAAGCTCCACAGCAGGGGTAAATGCAATTCGTCCGCTATCCACAATATCCATCAACGGCTTTATAAGATTAGTCAAGCGAATATAGCGGAAGACTTGGTCGCGGCTCTCGTTTGTCGCCTTGCCGATCTCGGTGGCGGCATCCCACTTTGTCGCAGGTTGCGACGAAGTTTGTCCGTATCGCTGACCTTGGCGATTCAGCACCTCCATCTTTGCCTTGTAAGCGTAGGCTTTCTCCGAGGGCAATAAATGCTCTCTGTGCAAATTGGAATCGATCATACAAAGTGTTGCTTCATCGGGATCAAGGTCACGGACGATAACGGGAATAGTCTCCACACCAAGCTTTTGACAAGCGGCATAGCGGCGGTGTCCTGACACGATCTCATAACCTCCTCCGCGCCTTGGTGTTACGATAAGAGGATTGAGAACTCCGTTCATGTGGATGCTCTCTACAAGCTGTTCCATTTCTTCATCATCGCGAACTTGGAAAGGCTGTTCTGCCCTCGGGTGTACGTTTCGCAGCAGATAATACTGCGTGGTTTCGGTGATCTGTTCTTTTAATTTCTTATACATGTTATCTCTCCTGTTCTTTTTGTTTTTGTTTGGTTCTATCCGGCACAAGACGCACCTCGCAAGCCTTTTCGGCGGCTACGACTTTAGCAAGTCTTATTGAATCGGATAAAATATCGTCCGCAAGGTTCATCTCCCTGCGGACATTTGTCATTTTCTTTGTGATCGCGCTTCGCTCGGCGCTGTTTTTCTGTTTCTCG
>JAZNDP010000029.1:0-4987 GCA_045588165.1 Eubacteriales bacterium
AAAAAACCACTTGAAATGAAATACCCCTCCGTGTTATAATGGTAAAAACACGGAGGTTTTTTTATGCTTGATAAATTAGAAAACAAGACTCTGCTCTGGAACGGGGATTCCATTTGCGCGGGAAAGGGCTTCGACGATACGAAGGAGATGGATGCCTGGGCAGGTCGGATTTCCCACAAGCACGCAGGCGTTACTTATAAAAATTACGCCGTAGGCGGAGGCACGATTGCGGAAAATCCTCCCATGATATCGGGTGGGAAGGCAAGACATTCGGTTTGCGCTACCCTTGAGCGGATGTATGAGGAATATCCCGATGCCGACTACATCCTGTTGGAGGGGGGGACCAATGATGCCGATCTGTTCGAGGAGCACGGCATCCCCGAACGGCTGGGCGCCTTTGACCCTTCGGATTTTAGCGGAAATTATGACAAGGATACCTTCTGTGGCGCTTTGGAGAGCATCTTTTACCGTGCTACCAAGTACTGGAAGGGAAAGAAGATCGCCTATATCGTCGCCCACAAGATGGGAGCGAAACGAGCGGGCTTTACGGCGGAGCTGAACGGACGGAGAGCCTATTTTGAGCAGGCGATCGCCATTTGCAAGAAATGGGGGATTCCGTATCTGGATCTTTGGGAGGACTGCTATCTCAATCCCAAGCTCCCGTGGATGTACGATATGGATAAGAACGGAATGGAAAACGCGGAGGCGGGAAGCTTTTATGCGGACGGTCAGCATCTGACTGCCGCCGGCTACGACTTGACTGCCGATATCATTGACACATGGCTTGCTACGCTGTGAGAGGGGTATTAATGAAAAGAGACCGGAATGGATCGATGAATTTATCCGCGTTTCTGTGTCGAAAAATATAAAAGAGATCTGTGTGACCGATCACATACCTCTGTCAATCTCCAAGGCATCGGACAGGATTCCTCACGGTATGGTGGGGGGAGTATTGCCACCGCGTGCGGGAGCTTGCGAAACGATACGAAAATGTGATTTCGATTCGACTCGGTATAGAGGTGGACTATCACCCCTCGGCTCTGGACGAGATCGGTGCCGTGCTTGATGCGGGGGACTATGATTTTGTTCTGGTATCCTCGCACATGCATGTTTTCTTGAAGGATTTTGAAAAATATACCTTTAACGATCTTGCCGCTATGGTGCTTGAAAATTCGATCCGAGCGGCAGAGGACGGTAGATTTTCTGCCATTTCTCATCCCGACATGTACCGCTGGGTCTTTGGGCTGAGAGAACGGTATCCGCTGATCGATGACGGATATGCGCCGGAAAAACAGGCGGAGCTTTGGCGACGGCTTTTTGATTCGATTTTGAAAAAGAACATGTATTTGGAGCTGAATCCTCGTTTGGCGGAGAGCAAGGGGAATCTTTCTTACGTCTATCCCCAACATACGGTAGCGGAGCGGGCGTTCGCTCGCGGTGTTCACTTTACCTATGGCTCCGACACTCATAAACCTGAATCCGTAGGCGCGCTTTTGGACGAGCCGGAGGCGCACATGATCTATGGCGCGGCTCTGCGGAAATGGGAGAACATGTGATGAAAAATACAACGGAAATTCAAGAAATATTGTACAATTCTCGTGCCGCAGAAGCGCATATCCACACTCATCTTTGAGACGGAGCCGCGGATATGACCGTGGCAAATATCGCCCGACGGGCGGAGGAAGTAGGGATTGACACCGTCATTCTCACCCCCCCATTTTCACCGGCAGGTCAGCGATGGGACGGAGACGCTGTATACCGATTCGGACGAGTCGATTTTTTCTGTTCTTCGGGAAGAAATCGATGCCTATGAGTCGATGGGTGGCGGGGCGCGAGTGCTTTTGTCCGTGGAGGCGGATATTGTCTCCCTTGACGGTGGGATCGCGCTTCCTCGGTCGCGGGAGGCGCCGGATGCTTTGGATTTTGTGACACCGACGATGAACTATCACCCTCTGTTGCCTCTGAAATTCGTTCGTCCGACCTACGGTAAGTGTGTCGATGCGCTTGCGCGACGGCGGGGAACACGCCGCGGTGGCGCAGGAGGCAGGGGGGAGAGCGGATGGGGATCGTTGCGGGAAGCGACGCTCGTAGCCTGTCTTCCATCGGTCTGTCGAGGCTCTATTACGACGCGTTGCTGCGCCTGATCGAAGATGTTGAAAAATAAATTAACAAAAAAGCAAAAGGGGGTTGTCAAAACGGCAAAACCGTGCTATAATTTGGGCGAACTCAAAGGGGTTCGCTCAATTTTTATATAAAAAGCGCGCAGGGAGGATTCGTCATGAATTTCAAAACACCCGAGCGAGCGGGACTTTCGTCTTTGGACATTCAAGCGTATATCGATTATCTGGAGGAGTACCGCTTTTCCAGCCACAGCATGGTGATTGCGAGGGGTGACGATATTATTTTTGAAAAGTATTGGGAGGGCTTTGGTCCCGACTATTTGCACCGCCAGTATTCGGCAAGCCTTTTATAGATTATCTGCGGGAAAAGTTGTTCGACAAGATCGGTGTGTCGAAGGAGGCGTACTGCCTGAAGTGTCCCGGTGGACATTCCTGGGGTGACTCCGCTGTGATCTGCTCCTCTCGCGATCTGCTTCTGATGGCACGCTTTATGATGAATAAGGGAAAATGGAACGGCGAGGGCGAGATGCGATACACCAACGCCCAGGGCGATAAGGTGATCCGCTTCGGCTTCGGTAAGAATATTTTTGAGGATCGGTTCCCGCAGGAGGGCTACTCCAACGACGTGGGCGGCGTGGAGACCAAGAATTATTACTATAAGTATGCCGCGTCTGCCGCTTGGACCAATCCGTGGCAGCTGCATATCAAGGTTCAGATCCTGGACAAATATTTCGGTCGGTTGGATATACTTGTGGGATTTGCCGAGGGCGGTAGGCTGACGGTTCGCATGACCAAAACGGCGGAGGATTTTCTGAACGAATACAAGGGCTGGGCGCAGGGGCGCGCGGAATAAAAGCAAAATGAAAACAGAATAAGAACGAATTGTGAAGGTTGGCTCGAAAGAGCCAACCTTTTGTGATGAAAACAAAAACGGCATTAAAAGTATGCGACAGTTATACAAGCGAATCACAATAAAAAAGTGACGAAAATTATAAAACAAAAAATATGTAAATGTTTACAAAAAATTATTGAAAAACAGGGACCGATATGGTATAATTGTTTAACCCGAAAGGAGGTTGATGGAAAAATGAATCACAAAACACCGGAGCAGGTGGGTATTTCTTCCGCGGATATTCAACGGTACGTGGATTATCTGGAGGAATTCCGTCTGTCGACTCACAGCGTGATCATTGCGCGGGGAGATGACATTGTGCTGGAAAAGTACTGGGAACCCTTTGGTCCCGAGTATCTGCACCGTCAGTATTCCGCCAGTAAGAGCATTGTGGCGATCGCCGTAGGCTTTGCGATCCAAGACGGTTACTTCACGCTTGATGACAAGATGATTGACCTGTTTCCCAAGGAGCTGGAGAATCAGCCCGAGCCCTACATCCGCAACCAAACTGTGCGGAATATGCTGATGATGAGCACGTCCCATATCGACCAAGGCTGGTTCAAGGGACACACCACCACCGACCGCGTGCAGCACTACTTTGACTGCCACAGCATGTGTGAGCCCCGTCCGGGCGGATCCAATTTCCTGTATGACAGCGAGGGATCCTTCGTGCTAGGTGCCTTGGTGGAAAGAAAGACGGGCAAGAGCCTGATTGACTACCTGAAGGAAAAGCTGTTCCCCAAGATCGGCGTATCGGATAAGGCGTACTTTTTGAAGTGCCCCGGCGGACACTCCTGGGGCGACTCGGCAATGGTTTGCCGTTCGATGGATATGCTTCTCATGGGACGCTTTATGCTCAATGGCGGCAAGTGGAACGGCGAGCAGCTTCTGGACGAAAAATACGTCAGAGATGCAACCTCCAAGCTGACCGACAACAACTTCACCAACAAGATCAGCTGCGAGTCCTTCGGCTACGGCTACCTGATCTGGCAGACCTACGATAACTCATGGATGTTCTACGGCATGGGCGGACAGTTTGTGGTCGGTATTCCCGATAAGGATATCGTGATGGTGCATAACGCCGACGACCAAGGAAATAGCGGTGCGATGGATACCATTGTCCGCGCTTTCTTTGAGCTTGTGGTGAGAAACGTCAAGGATGAGCCTCTGCCCGAGAATCCCGAGGCGCTTAAGAAGCTGAAGGAGCGTCTGCCGCTGATGACGGCGAAGGGCGAGATGACCTCCTCCTTTGCGGAGAAGATCAACGGTGTGACCTATGCTCTGGAAGAGAACAAGATGGGGATCTCCAAGCTGGCGATTCACTTGAGCGGCGATGAGGGCGAGATGCGCTATACCAACGCGCAGGGAGACAAGGTGATCCGCTTCGGCTTCGGAAAGAACGTTTTTGAGGACAGGTTCCCGCAGGAGGGCTATTCCGACAAGGTAGGCGGTGTGGACACCAAGGATTTCTACTACAAATACGCCGCGTCCGCCGCGTGGGTGGATGAGTGGCAGCTTCATCTGAAGGTGCAGATTATCGATACCTACTTCGGACGCCTGGATATCCGTCTGAGCTACAACGATCAGGGTGAGATCTCGGTAAGAATGACCAAGACCGCGGAGGACTTCCTGAATGAATATACCGGTTGGGCAAGAGGAGCCGCCCAATAACCGAACCCCTGTACGCGAAAACCGTTTGTCGGAAGGCAGGGGGAAAAGGAAGGTTCAAAACAAGAAGTAAGAGCGTGAAATTGAAATTGTGAAACTTGAGATCCTTGCATGTCAAAATATTCTAGTTTTACTTGAAAAGATGTCAAAATTTTTATGGTTTCAAAAGCGCTTTTATGATATAATACGGATGTGATTGTATAATTAGTCCAAAAATGATCACGGAAAAGGAGAAAAACTATGAAAAAATTTTTGTGCCTTGCATTGGTATTGCTGATGCTTTTGCCAATGACAATTGCTTGTAAAA
>JAZNDP010000030.1:0-3216 GCA_045588165.1 Eubacteriales bacterium
GCGGTGAAACCGTACAGCCCGTCTGAGCTACAAAAACGGCACTCTGCCAAAAGATAACAAAAGAAGCCAATCCCGAATTTCGGGATTGGCTCTTTTCTTTTTGTTTTCTTATCCAAACCGACGGGCGTAACCGCATTTTCGACAGAGCTCCTCTGTCGCGTGCCGCCGGGCAAAGCCATCACGCATGGCACAGGCTCGCTCGGAGTTCAAAATTTCACGTAGGGATCCCTCGTATACGTTTCCTAAAGTAATCGTCCCCTCACTATCCAGACAGCAAGGAACCACCCGTCCGTCGCAGAGGATCCCGAAGTGATCGGCAAGTCCATAGCAAAAGACTCTGTCTCCCCCGTCGGGGGCATCTGGGTCAGGCCACTCAAAGCGATCTCCCCATTCCAGATGAAGCCGCTGACGAATGCGAAAGCCACGGGTATTCTCCCGCCACTCTCCCTCCAGACGGGCGCGCAGCCGCGCGCAAACGGCATCGTTCCGACCGCCGTCCACCCCTCTGTTCCAAAGCCGCAGCACCACGATAACACCCGCCTTCGACGCGGCATCGGCAAAGTCGATCACCCCGTCAATATAGCGAAGAAAATCCTTCTCCTCCCCCTCCTCAAAGCTATGGAGAGAAATATTGACCTTATAGGGTCTCGCCGCGATCAGCTCCCCTCCCCTTGCGGGAAGAAGGGTTCCGTTGGTCGTGATCATGGATCGGAAACCGCGCTCTCCCGCCTGCTCCAGAAAACGGGGGAGCAACGGATGCGTCAGAGGCTCTCCCATCAGATGGTAGTAAAGATACTCCGTCACACCGCAAAGCTGATCCAGAACGCGAGAAAATTCCGCCTCGGTCATTCGTCTCGGCTCTCTGCCGTGTCCGTGGCAGAAGGAGCAGCTCATATTGCAAATATTCGTAATTTCTACGTAAGCTCTTGAGTACACGCGTTCCTCCTGATCAGTCACTTGATCTCAATTTCCACATCACCCGTGCTGGTGATGATCTCACATCGACCGCCGCTCATGGTTTTGGGAACCTCTACGTCACCCGTACTCGTCTTGGTAAAGAAGATCTTCTCGGAAAGCAGGCTTCCCTCTACGTCGCCCGTGCTGGTCTTAATATAGATCTCCGATGCATCACAGGCCTCAAGCTCTACGTCGCCCGTATCTCTCTTTATATCAAAATTCTCCGTAGCGCTCACCCGCATAAGCTTCAGGTCTCCCGTATCTCCCGTGGAGCTCAGATTCTTGCAGGACACGTCGGACAGACGCGCCTTGCCCGTATCCACGCACACCGAAAGATCTCCCTCACAGATCACCGAGGATACCTCTACGCGACCTGTGGAGACGGACAGAGACAAAGAGCCCGCTGTCATATTCTTGACATGAATGCCTCCCGTGCTCGTCTTGACGGTCGTATCCCCCGTGACCGAGGCCAGGAAGGAAACGCCTCCCGTCGAACTCAAAATATTCGCCGACGCAAAGGAAAAATCGGAGGGGATCTCCACGTCTCCCGTGTTCACCTTCACCGAAAGCGCCGCATAGTCGCCTGCGGGCAAGTAGACCGTGACTGTCGGATTTTTGAAGGAAAAGACACTAATGTAGTCATACCATTTTCTGGTGTCCACAGCCTTTACCTCCAGCGTCCCCTCCGAGACACTTACGGCGTGCTTAAGCTTGACATCCTCGTAGCAGACCACGCGACAGGCTCCGTCCGCCGAGGGAAGGAACGCCACATCTGCCGTAGTGGTCTCCACCGTGATGCCCTCAAATGCATCCTCGACGGCATAGGTATTGGTTTCATATTGATCTGTGGAAAGCTTCCAAAAATCCCATCTCATAACAGACATCACTCCCAAAAACAGTAAAATTCCCGCAAGGATCAGAGAAGCTCCGATGATCGAGCAAATGATAAATCCCTTTTTCATTTTGACTTCTCCTTTCTCACAAAGCATTTTTTAATTCCGAGGACCATCAGCTTGGTCAAGAGTACGGCTCCCTTTGTCGTCCACAGACAACCAAAGTAGGCAAAGAGCGCAAGTCCCGCCGAGATAAGACCGCCCGCCGCCAAGGCAAGACCGCCACACAGCATGCCACGAATTGCGAAGAAGATACCGCCTGCCACGAAGCCTACGCCACATCCCGCCAGAGCACCAAAGACAGCCCAGACACAGGCAACCACAACCCAGATACAAGCGTACAGCGTGATTGCTACGGCAAATGCCGCTACAAGCAGAGAGAACCAAATGGGTGATCCCACCGCCAGCAGAACGATCTCCCATGCGCGGAGTCTCCGTCTTGTTTTGATCTTCTCCTTGGCGATCTTGATCAGCGGAATATCTCCCGCGATCTGTCCGGAGATCTCCTCCACCGAGCCGACTGCCGAGACAGCCTCCTCCTCGGAGAGTCCCTCGTCCATATGATCCTCGATCATCTCACAATAAAATTCGATCCGTTCCTCCACGTCCTCTACGGGCAACCCCGAAAGACGGGAGCGAAGCTCGTCTAAAAATTCCTGCTTTTTCATTCTATTCCCTCCTTTGTCACGAACCGATAGATTGCCATGACCTCTCTCCACTCCTCTCGAAACTCGGCAATCCGCTCCAAGCCACGGGGCGTAATACAGTAATATTTTCGAAGCCGTCCGCCATGCTCCGCCGAGCGAACCGTGAGCATTTCCCCACTCTCCAGCCGCTTCAACACGGTGTAGAGCGTAGATTCCGACAGCTCGATATAGGGCTTCAGATCCTTGATGATCCGATAGCCATAGGATTCCTCCTTTTGAATGGCGGCAAGGACGCATACGTCCAGCAGCCCTTTTTTCAATTGAACGTCCATCTTATACCCCTCCTTGCGATATACATCATATCACGAAGTATTGTGTTTGTCAAGGGGGGATTCAAAAATTTCTATAAAAAATTTCAAATGTGAAAGCTCCCGCGGAAATTCCCGCGGGAGCTTGTTCTCAATTCATTAAATTGGATGCTATTAGTTGCAAGCAAAAGTGCAATCACTTTTTACATAATATGATTCGGATTCTATAATGCGGATTCTTATTTTACGGGAAGATTACGAAGGACCTTACCTGAGCGAGTGCCCGTGTGCTTGCCCTCGGCGATAGTAGGTACACCGTTTACAATGACGTAATGCATTCCTTCACAGTAATGGCTGGGATCGGAAACGGTAGCATTGACCTTCAGCGCGTTAATATCAAAGACATTGATG
>JAZNDP010000031.1:0-14678 GCA_045588165.1 Eubacteriales bacterium
CAGAAGGACTGCAGACCGATACCGATAGCGGCAGCGGCGTCGGCAGCCTTGACGCAACCCTTCTTGATTGCGATAGCAGCGCCTACGGTGTACGCCCATTTTGCGTTCTCAAACGCGATGGGCTGAGTCTCTTCGACGATCTTATAGGGGTCGATACCCTTGGCATCGCAAATTGCCTTACACTCATCAATGGAGGAAATTCCATATTCCTTCAGAACCGCGAGGATCTTCGCCTCACGTCTCTCATAACCTTCAAAATGTGCCATTCTTCTTTTCCTCCTATCTTACTGCTTGCGGGGGTCAATGTACTTGGCGGCGTCAGCAAATCTGCCGTAGGTACCCATGGACTTCGCATATGCCTCGTTGGGCTCCATGCCCTTCTTGATGAAGTCGGTCATCTTGCCCAGAGACACGAACTCGTATCCGATTACCTGATCATTCTCGTCCAGAGCCATTCTGGTGCAGTAGCCCTCGGTCATCTCCAGATAACGAACGCCCTTTGCCTTGGTTCCGTACATAGTACCAACCATGGATCTCTCGCCCTTACCCAGATCCTCCATACCTGCGCCGATAACCAAGCCGCCCTCGGAGAAGGCAGACTGGCTACGACCGTATACGATCTGCAGGAACAGCTCTCTCATTGCGGTGTTGATGGCGTCACACACGAGGTCGGTGTTCAGCGCCTCCAGCAGCGTCTTGCCGGGCAGAATCTCTGCCGCCATTGCTGCGGAATGGGTCATACCGGAGCATCCGATGGTCTCCACCAGAGCCTCCTCGATGATTCCGTTCTTTACGTTCAGGGACAGCTTACAAGCTCCCTGCTGGGGTGCACACCAGCCCACACCGTGGGTGTATGCGGAGATGTCGGTGATCTCCTTTGCCTGAACCCATTTGCCCTCCTCGGGAATGGGAGCGGGACCGTGGTTCGGGCCCTTTGCTACGACACACATTTTAGCAACTTCTGCGCTCATAGCGTACTCGCAAGAAAATTCTTTGCTCATGTTTTTATCTCCTTTTTTTTACTTTACGATTTCTCCGTAAACGACGCCGGCGCAGCCCGCGGCGTTTGCCTCGTCGGTATCAATGTGCATAGCCAAAGCAAACTTGTCGCTGACACGAACGACCACATCGCCAAAGGTCAGGGGACGGGCGGTATTCAGCTTCACCTGCACGATCTCCTTGTCAGATACGCCAAGCGCCTCGGCGTCAGCAGGAGTCATATGGATATGACGCTTTGCGGCAATCACGCCCTCGGCGATCTCTACCTCTCCGCAGGGTCCTACCAGCTTACAGCCGCAGCTTCCGGCTACGTCGCCGGACTCGCGAACGGGCGCTACCACGCCGATGGTACGCGCGTCGGTGAGAGAAAGCTCTACCTGATCAGCGGGACGGGTGGGTCCGAGAATGCTTGCCTTCAAAGAACCCTTAGGTCCTACTACCGTTACCTTTTCCTCGCAGGCGTACTGTCCGGGCTGGGAAAGATCCTTCTTGTTGGTCAGCGTGTGACCCTTACCAAACAGAATCTCCACCGACTCAGCGGTCAGGTGCACGTGTCTTGCAGAGGTTTCAACCAAAAAATTGTTTGCCATTCTTCTACCTCACTATGTAGTATAAATATCGTTCCGTGGGAAACGAAGCCCACACAAAGTTATTATATCATACTGTCATGGATTTGTCAATCCAAAAACCAAACAAAACCGCACAAAAACGCCGCTTTTCGCTACGGTGCGTATAAAATCACTTCCATTCCGTAAATACTATCAAAAAAACGAAGAAAGAGGCGCGCATATGGAAGATCGGACACAAAAGCAAAGCGATGAAAAATTAGAAGAAATTGAAAAGCTTGGGAGCGTTCTGACGGAGGGAAACGGAGCGATCCAATGTCTTTCCATTATCGGACAGATTGAGGGGCATTATCTGCTGGGTGAGGGACAAAAGGCAACCAAATACGAGCACGTGATCCCCCTGCTGGTATCTATGGAGCAGGACGATTCGGTGGAGGGGCTGCTGATCGTGTTGAACACCATGGGTGGCGACGTGGAAGCAGGACTGGCTTTGGCGGAAATGATCGCCTCCATGAAAAAGCCCACCGTTTCTCTGGTGCTGGGAGGGGGACATTCCATCGGCGTTCCCCTTGCCACCTCGGCAAAGAAATCCTTCATCGTTCCCTCCGCCACCATGACGGTACACCCCGTCCGCATCACGGGGCTTGTGGTAGGGGTTCCCCAGACCTTTCACTACTTTAACGAAATGCAAAAGCGGATCATCAAATTTATCTGCGATCACTCAAGGGCAGAGCCCGACAAGATCCGAGAGCTGATGATGCGCCCCGACGAGATTGCCACCGACGTAGGCTCGATCATTGACGGAGACGAGGCGGTAAGGTACGGCATCATCGACTCCATCGGCGGTCTGTCCGACGCGCTGGACGCGCTCCGAGAAATGATTGCCGAGAATAAAAGTGAGGCAGACGGTTGAACCGTCTGCCCATTTTTATAGTTTCCGCAGCTTTCCTTTTTTGAATTTTCCGTAATACAGATAAGCAAAGAACACGGCGTTCACCGTTAGCGTCAGAAGCCACGACACGGGGAAGCACAGACAAAGAACCTCAAAGGTGGGGTATCTGTTAAAGACGACCCACGTCCAGAAAAAAACGGAAACCGATGACGGTCACAATGGAATTAACCGTAACGAAGGTGGAATAGCCAAAGGTTTGGATCGCTCTGCTCAAGCACCCGTGAACTCCCGCGATGATATGCGGAAGCATGACGAACAGCAATCGCGTTCGAGCCGCGGCGATTGCCGCCTCATCGGAGAGAAACAGCAAAGTCAGCGGTCTGCTGAACACGTTGCCGAGAATACCGAGGATCAGATTCATGGAAGCGGACACCGCCGTACAGAAAAGAAAGGTCCTGGTCACTCGCTCGCGGTTGCCCGCGCCCAGATTTTGTCCCGCAAAGGTTGCGATCGCCGTCACCAAGGGTGTGATCGCAACGGCAGAGAGAATACTGTCGAGGTTGGAGGTCACCGTTGTCGCCGCCATATAGGCGGCGCCGAAGGAGTTGACCTGCGTCTGAATTTGCAAATTGGCAATAGGGTACATGGCGGAATACACCGCAACGGGCAATCCGTTTTTTAGAATCAATCTCAATGCCTCTCCGCTCCAACGCATCGTTTTGAAGCGAAGCTGAAGGGCACCCTCCTCACGGAAAAGCCACGCCAGAGCCAGCGCCGCTCCGATGACCTGAGAAACCAAGGTGGCGATCGCCACAGCGGCAACCTTTTGCTCCAAAATCATGCAAAGCGCGAAATTCAAGATCACGTTCGCCGCGCCCGAGATCATCATATAGATCATGGGACGGTTGGCGTCTCCCGACACCTGAATGATCGCCGAGGCGAAATTATACAGCAAAATTGCGGGCGCTCCGATCAGATAGATCCGTATGTAGAGCAGCGCGCCATCCACACACTCGGCAGGACAGTTGGTCCACTCCAAAAAATATGGAGCGAACAGCCAACCCAAAACGGCAGTAATAAGCCCTAACGCCACGGCGAGGATCAGGGAGGTGGAGGCGGTTTTTCCCGTTCGCTCCTCGTCCTTGGCGCCCAAAAGCCGCGCCAGCACGATACGAGAGCCCACGGAAAGTCCGAAGAAGGTGTCGACTAGCAAATGAATCACGTTGGAGGTCGCTCCCACCGACGCGACAGCGGTGGTATCGGCTACCATGCCGAGAACCATCACGTCCACGGCGTTGAAGAGCTTCTGTATCAGCCCCATCAGCAAAAGGGGAATACAATACCGAATGATGGATCGGTACAAATTTCCCTCCAGCACATCAACCTTCTTCATTTGGAGCCTTGCCATGATTCTGTCTCCTCGCTTTTTTGTCAATTTTTCGATTTCCTCTTGATTATAACACAGATCCATGATATAATCAAATACAAATAACCATATCATTTTATAATATTTTTGTTATATGGAGGATGTATGGAGCTTTCCGCCCGTTACGTTTACCAGATTTATCAAAAAAAGAGCTTCTCGGCAGCCGCCAAATCCCTGTTTGTCTCTCAACCCGCCTTGAGCGCCTCCGTGGCGCGGCTGGAAGCGGAGCTGGGCTTTCGGATCTTCGACCGATCCACCTCTCCCCTCACGCTGACCCCCGCGGGACGGATCTATATCGAGTCGCTGGAGGAAATCATGGAGAGTGAGCGCCACATGCAACGACGGATCCATCAGCTCTCGGAATCCAAGGATACCACCCTCTCCATCGGCTCCAACGCCTATTCCGCTTACTACCTTCTTTCGGGGATCTGCGGAGATTTTGCGGCACGGTATCCCCACGTGCGCCTGGCGGTGAACACCCACGTCAGCGAAAGCATTCACGACGAGCTCCGTCAGCAGACTCTGGATCTGGCGCTGACAAGTGCTTACGATCCACAAGATCACGATGCAATCCCGCTCTTGAGGGAACGGATCATTATCGCCATGCATCGGGATCTGATCAAAAATGACAAGCTCTTGCCCTACGCTCTCACCGCCGAGCAGATTCTCTCCCATAGCTACACCCCCGAGCAGGAAATGGAGGATTTTTCCCTTCTCCGTGACGTGCCCTTCTTTCGGTTCAAAAAGGGCTCGCTCGCCTATCAGCAGATGGCAAAGATCCTCGGCTCCTACGCCGCTACGCCCCACACCATGGTCAACGCGCCCAATCGGGGAGTTCATTACAGTATGATGTGCGCGGGACTTGGTGCGCTGCTGACCAACGACACCCACATCGCCGTCTCCCCCATGTCCTCGGAAAACGTGCTGTTTTTCGTTCCCCATTGTCCCGAATCCCATCGAACGCTCTACCTGATCTGCCGCAAGGAGCTTCCCAAAAATCATCCCGCCCACCGCTTCATAGAGATCGCGGTCGAACGTAAACAAGCGGGAAGACTCTTTTCTCTCCTTCGTAACACTACCGCTCGGGAGGTTTGGCTATGAAAAAATCCTTGGGGCTTTACGTCCATATTCCCTTCTGCCTGAAAAAATGCAATTACTGTGATTTTTGCTCCTTCCCCGACGCGGGAGGAGAAAAAATGACCGCCTACGTTACCGAGCTTTGCCGCCGTCTGGAGCAGGCGGCATCGGATTGCGCGGAATACGAGGTGGACACCCTCTACTTCGGTGGCGGTACGCCTACTCTATTGCCCCTTGCCGATTGGGAACGGCTGTTGGGAGGAATCCGCTCCGCATATACCCTTCCCCCCGATTGCGAGATCACCTGCGAATGCAATCCCGCCACCGCCGACCTCGCCTATCTGTCGGCTCTGCGGTCGCTGGGTGTCAATCGGATCAGCATCGGTCTGCAGAGTGCCAATGAGCGGGAGCTGGCGCTCCTTGGCAGAGCCCACACCTATGAGGATTTTCTTCTCTGCTTTTCCGATGCCCGACGGGCGGGCTTTGACAACATCAGCATTGACTTGATGTACGGCATCCCCGCCCAAACCGTGGAAAGCTTTGAGCAAACACTGAACGCGGTGATTGCCCTTTCCCCCGAGCATATCTCCGCCTACGGCTTGAAGATTGAGGAAAATACTCCCTTTTTTGCCATGCGTAGCCGTCTCTCCCTCCCCGACGAGGACAGCGAATGGGAGATGTATCTCCTCTGCTCGAAGCTTCTGGGAGAGAACGGATACCGCAAATACGAGATCAGCAATTTCGCGAAGATCGGAAAGGAATCCCGTCACAATCTGCGGTATTGGCGGCGGCAGGACTATTTAGGCTTCGGCGTAGCCGCCCATTCCTGTTTTGGCGGCGAGCGCTTCGGTAACTCCCGCAATCTCTCTGCCTTTTTGCGTGGCGAGGACATCACCGCGGAGAGAACGTTACTCACTCATTCCGATACGCTGTACGAATATCTGATCCTCGGTCTGCGTCTCGCTGAAGGCATCGGGGAGGAAGATTTTTCCCGTCTGTTCGGTTGCCCCTTCACCCAATTTTATCCGAGAACAGAGGAGCTTTTGCGGCAAGGATACATGAAGCGCGAAAACGGCAGAATCGCCTTTACCGATCTCGGATTTTTCCTCAGCAATGCCATTCTTTCGGATCTTCCCGATATCCCCGAAAAAAATTGGCAAACAGAAATTCAAAAACCCGTTGACTTTCCCACAAATTTAGGATAAAATAATAGCAAGACCATACCGAAAGGAGAAACGATATGAGTGATATGAATTTGAACAATCTTCCCGAAGAGGAAGAATCCATGATCATCACCTTGACCGACGAGGACGGCTCCGAGCTGGAGTTCGAGGTAATCGCCCGCTACGAAAAGAATGGCGAGCAGTATTTTGCCATGATCCCCGCCGAGGAGGACGAGAACGCCGCTGACGACGTTTGCGAGTACATCATCCTGAAGCTTGCCAAGGACGGCGACGAGGAGATCCTCGTAACCGTTGACGATGACGACGAGCTGGACGATATTGCCGACTACTTCGACGATCTGTTCTCTCAGGAGATCGACTACGACGCGTGACGGATTCGTGGTATAAATTTCCTCTCGGGAAAATACCATAGATAGTACACAGCAAAAGCATTCCTGCTTGGTACGTGATATTCGGGTATAAAAACCCACAAATAGTTAAAGGGAGCCGAAAGTAGTGTCGAACGTGGTTTGCAGGCCTCCCGCGCCCCTCTCGATTGACTTGTCTCGACAGGGAACGCGGACGTTGGAAGCAGTAAAGCGAGAGATAGGCACCCGCCCAGCACATGCCGGGTTTCACTATTCTCGGATACACGGCCCGGTGGGGTAAAAAAAGCCGCTTGCGTACGTAAAAAACGGCGCAAGCGATATTTTTATCGTCATAGTGCTCAACCGCACAAGGAGATTATTATGAGGAACGATTTAAGAGAGGACGAGCCCCTGCACTTTTCTTTCCCCATCGATGGCGATTGTGTCAACGAACGGGACGGCTTTGCGGTGGAGGGCGGAATACGCGTTCCGTTTCTGTCGTTGCCCCCAAGGGGCATACGATTGAGATAGGCGGCATTCCCGCCCGCTATGAAAACGGCGCTTACCGAGCATATGCCCATATCACCAAACGGGAGACCGAGCTGACCGCCCGCGATCTGACCGACGGCACCTCTGCTACCGTTCGGGTGTTTTACTTACCCAATGCCACCGGCGGCTACCGCCTGTCCTCCGACGATAATATCCTCTTTTTGTGGGACATCAACGAACATAAGGACGAATACAAATCCATTTTTGAAAATCCTTACCTTGCTGTATATAAAAAAGCCCACGATCTCTACGGAGCGAAGGCGCATCTGAATCTCTTTTACGAATTTGACGAGAAAGCGGCAAAGCGCTTTGGCGATGCCCGTCCCTACTTCAATCTGTCCATGATGACCGACAAATTCCGTGACGAGTTCCGCGCCAACGCAGATTGGCTGAAGCTTTCCTTCCACGCCATGCGAGAGCATCCCATGAAGCCCTATCAATTTGCCGACGGAGAGACGGTACGCAGAGACTGTGAGCTGGTTCACGCCGAGATCCGTCGCTTTGCGGGAGAGGAATCCTTAAGTGCTTGCACCACCGTACATTTTGGGGAAGCCAACGAGGACGGTGCCCGCGCTCTTCGCTCTCTGGGTTACCGCGCCATGACGGGATATTTTCTGCCCGAGGAATTCTGTCCCGTTGCATACTATGTTCCCGACGATCTCATGCGCCATATCTATGACAGAGACTTCTGGTACGATACCGATACCGACATTCTGTTCGGGCGGATCGATCTGGTCATCAATCTGAACACCCACGAATACAATATGGACGCTCTTGGCGAGATTATGGCAAGTCCCACTCGCGGCGGCTTTGTTTCCATCATGATCCACGAGCAATATTTTTACGCAGACTACCGCAAGTATCTTCCCGATTTCGAAACGCGCATTCTGGAATCCTGTAAGCTTCTGGCGGAAAGCGGCTACGTAGGACGACACATCATCGAAGCGGCGGAAATTCAGTAACAAAAAAAGAGACGGCACACAGCCGTCTCTTTTTTTCGTCTCTTACGCGACCATCAGATACATGACCACGACCAGAACGACGAACACGAAGGAAAGAATTGTGGTAACGCGACTCAGAATCTTATCCTTGGAGCGCGCCTTTCCCTGTGCGAAGAAATTCTCTCCCGCGCCGGCAATGGTGCCGGACAGTCTCTTATCCTTGCCGGATTGCAGCAATACGCAGGCAATCAGAATAACAGCCAGTACGCAAAGTACGATTCCCAATGCAATTTCCATGGCAGAACACCTCCGAATACAATAAATTTCCAATGCCGAAATCGGCAGAAATAGTCATGAGCGTAAGTATTATACCACAAACATTTGAAAAAATCAATAGGATTTTTATTTTTTTCTAAAAATTCTTATTTTTTCTTTTCTCCGGGGGAAGATGTCTTGACAAAGCTACCGTTTTTTCTTATAATGAAATGGTAAATACCGTATCTTTTTACGTCTCGAAAGGAATTTTTATCATGGAACGTATGCTCGGCAGACCCATTGACACCAAATCGCGGCAGGAGCGGGAGATCCGCACCTACGATTTTCTCGACCGCCTGGGGATCTCCTATGAGCGGGTAGATCACGAGCCTGCCGAAACCATGGAAGCGTGTCTTGCCGTGGACGAGGCGCTTGGCGCCAAGATGTGCAAAAACCTGTTTCTTTGCAATCGACAGAAGACCGACTTCTATCTGCTCCTGATGCCCGGAGACAAGCCCTTTCGCACCAAGGAGCTCTCCGCTCAGATCGGAAGCGCCCGACTTTCCTTCGCGGATGCCGAGGCAATGGAAAAATATCTGAATATCCTCCCCGGATCGGTCAGTGCTCTCGGACTGATGAACGACACCGAGAGAGAGGTCAGCCTTCTGGTGGACGAGGATCTTCTCGCCGAGAAATGGATCGGCTGTCACCCCTGTGTCAATACATCCAGCCTGAAGCTTGCGACGAAAGATCTGTTGGAGGTATTCCTTCCCGCCACGAAGCACAGTGTCCGAAGGGTTCGTCTGATCGGACACGATTGATTTTTTGACAGGAAGTGAAACCTTTTCCAAAAATCAGCGACTTTATTTACAGAAGGACGCAGAAAGGAGCCGAACATGGAGGATCATAAGATCGTCGATCTGTATTGGGCTCGCTCCGAGGATGCCATCACGGAGACCGCCCGCAAATACGGACCCATGCTGAATCGAATATCCTATTCTTTGCTCTCCTCGGCGGAGGATGCGGAGGAGTGTGTCAACGACACCTATCTGGAGGCGTGGAATCGGATTCCCGAGGATCGCCCCGCTTATCTTGGCGCGTATCTTGCGAGGATCGTTCGCTGTCTGTCCGTGGATCGCTTTCGCTCCGCTCACCGCCAAAAGCGGGGAGGGCTTGACTCGGTCACCGAGGAGCTGTTGGATTGTATTCCCGACGCCCAAACACCCCAAGGGGAGCTGGAAAACCGAATACTTCGCGACGCGCTGAACCGCTTTTTGTCCGAACTGGATGAGGAGCAGCGGCGGGTGTTCGTGTGTCGGTACTTTTATTCGGACAGCGTATCCGAGGTAGCAAAGAGCATGAATTGGAGCGTTTCCAGAGTGAAAACCACCCTTTTCCGATTGCGGAAGCGTCTGAAGGATCTGCTGGAACAGGAGGAAATACCCCTATGAATGAATCACGAGAAATACGCGCCTCGCGCTTATTTGACGCCATCGGCGACATCGAGGACCGTTATATTGCCGAGGCGGAAACAGCCTACGCGCCCAAAAAACGATGGGTTCTTCTTACCCGTCTGCTCCCCGTTGCCCTTTGTCTTACGATCTTTGTCGGCGTATACGTCGCCTTGATGGCAGGCAACGGAGCGAAAACGGAGGACAATGCTCTCGTTATGGCGGATATGGATCGTTCCCCCCTCTCTGTCAACGGGGCGATGACAGAATCCACGACAACAAGCGGTACGCTGAGTACAAGCGCGCTCCTATTGCAAATTCTTTCCTCCGCCACGGCAGAGGAGGGTAACGCCGAGTCGGTGGACACCGCCTCCCGATTGGTCTGGAAAAAGAGCGGCGAGGATACCTACCACACCGTGGCGCTGACCGCAGAGCAGACCGAGAAGCTGATAGACAAAATGGCAAAGAATACGGGAGGCACGCCCGCCACCTCCGACGCCCTCTCTCTCCGTGTCTGGATTGTGTGCGCCGACGGCAGAGTTCTTACCCCCTATCTTCTCTATAAAGAAACCGATCCGCCTCAAAGAGAGTTCTTTGCGTATGATCCGCAAATTGAGCCCTCCGCCGAATGGGTCGAACAGATCGAAGCGATCCTGAACTGAAAAAACGTGGGAAGCAGATGCTTCCCACGTTTCTTTATTTCGGATTTCCCCGTGAGATCAGGGCGGCAAGAAAGCCGAAGCAGAGCGCCGCGGCAGTTCCCGCGGAGGCGGCGGTCAGTCCCCCTGTGAGAGCGCCGATCAATCCGCGTTCGTCCACGGCGGTACGGATTCCCTTACTGATCAGAAATCCAAAGCCCGTCAGGGGAGTGGTCGCCCCCGCGCCCGCAAATTCCACAAGAGGCGCGTACAAGCCTACCGCTCCCAGAATCACCCCCGCGACCACATATCCGACCAAAATTCTGGCAGGGGTCAGGGAGGTCTTGTCCAGCAGAATCTGGGCGATCACGCAAAACGCGCCCCCAATAAGATACGCCCAAAGATAATCCATGATCCAATCCATACTCTCACCTCACATACGGGACTGGTGGCAAATAGACAGCAAATGCGCCACAGCGGGGATCGCCTCTCCCTGCTGAATACTGGCAGGGCTCATCATGGCTCCCGTTCCCAAAAACAAAATCCGACCAAGATCTCCTCTCTCCAGACGGGGAAACAGATGAGAGGCAAGAACCACCGCGGAGCAACCGCATCCCGAACCGCCTCCGTGCATATCCTGTCCCTCCCGATCGTAGATCATCATTCCGCAATCGTTATACCGATTTCGAATATCCAAGCCCTCCGCCAGAAGAAGATCACAAAGGATCGAGCCTCCCTCCCAACCGAGATCGCCCGTGACGATCAGGTCAAACTCCTGTATCTCCCGTCCGCTGTGGCGGAAATACCGCAAAAGGGTATCGGCGGCGGCAGGCGCCATGGCGGCGCCCATATTGGAGGCATCGTTGATTCCCTTCTCTACCACGATCCCCGGTAGTCCCTCGGCAATTCGAACCGATCCCGTATGCTTCACCAGAAACGCGCCCGCTCCCGTCACCGTCCACTGGGCGGTAGGCGAGCGCTGGGCTCCGTACTCCAGAGGCGTTCGGTACTGCCGCTCCGCGGAGCAGTAATGAGAGGAGGTAACGGCGGCGCAGGTGGAATAATACCCCGCCGAGGTCATCATCGCAGAGAGCATCAGGCTCTCCGCCGCCGTCGAGCAAGCGCCGTACAAACCGAAATAGGGAATATCAAAGCTCAGAAGTCCGTAGGAGGAGCCAACGCACTGATTCAAAAGATCTCCCGCCAGCAGCGCGTCCACGTCTTGCTCGGTCATAGACGCCTTGGCAAGGACGGTATTGAACGCCAATCTCTGCATCTCACTCTCCGCCTTCTCCCATGTTTTCGTGCCAAAGCGGTCGGTGGAATCGTGAAGATCAAAGCAATCCCCAAGGGGACCCTCGTATTCGTATTTTCCTACCACCGATGCCGCGCAGATCAGGGCGGCTCGGTCAAATTTCAAAATCGGATCGTCCATCTTTTTTCTGTTCCTCTCCCCGTTATCACTAAAAATATTATTCGCAAAATATTGGCGGATATACTTGCAATTTTGCTTGGTAGTATGATATAATAAACCTGTCAGAAATTTGTAAAAAATATGAGGTGACATGATGCTGTTTACTTTGAAAAACAACAAAATTACCGTAACCCTCTCCACTCTTGGCGCCGAGATCAAATCGGTAAAGAACAACGCGGACGGCTGTGAGTACGTATGGCAGGGCAATCCCGATTACTGGACGGGGCAGACACCCATCATGTTCCCCATCTGCGGCCGCCTGATCGACGGCAAATATACCTTTGGCGGCAAGACCTACGAGATGGTTCTCCACGGCTTTGCCAGACACTGCGAGTTTGTGGGCGAGCAGATCGGCGAGAGCGCCGTTCGCTTCACCCTTGACGCAAACGAGGAAACCAAAAAGATCTACCCCTTTGATTTCAGCTTCGTGGTAGACTACCGTCTGGAGGGCAATACTCTTGCCACCGATCTGACGGTACGCAACACGGGCAAGGAGATCCTTCCCGCCACCGTGGGTCTGCACCCCGGCTTTAACGTACCGCTGGATACGGGCAGCTTTGACGACTGGTATCTGGAGTTCGGCGAGGTTTGCTACCCCGATACGTTCCTTGTTTCCCCCACCTGCTTCCTCACGGGTCTGAAGGAAGCGTTCCCGTTGGTGGAAGGAAAGAGACTGAACCTGAAGCACAACCTCTTTGACAACGACGCTATCTTCCTGTCCCGCGCGGCGCGTTCGGTCACCCTGCGCTCCGACAAGAGCGAACGCTCTCTCACCTTCCGTTACCCCGACTTCCCCTACGTGGGCTTCTGGCATTCCAGAGGGACCGATGCTCCCTTCGTTTGTATCGAGCCTTGGTGCGGAATGCCCGCCGTGGACGGCATGATAGAAGATTTCGCGAAGAAGAACGATATGTTCCGTTTGTTGCCCGGAAGCGAGAAGAAAGTCTGCGCTGCGATTGACTTCAACTGATTCGGGACACACTGTTTGTGAGAAACCGTCAAAGGAGGACGCTGACGATGCTGGATGCCCATGAGCTTCAATATCACATTGCCGCGAAGCGAGGAGAGATCGGAGGATACTGTATTCTGCCGGGAGATCCCGGACGGTGCGAAAAGATTGCCGCCCATCTGGAAAATCCTTACCATTTGCGAAGCAATCGGGAATATAATATTTTCTGCGGAACCTTAGAGGGAGAGCTTGTCACCGTCTGTTCCACGGGCATTGGCGGTCCTTCCGCGGCAATTGCCGTGGAGGAGCTGGCGGCGTGCGGCGCCCATACCTTTCTTCGCGTAGGAACCTGCGGCGGCATCGCTCTGCCTGTCAAGGCGGGAGATCTTGTCATCGCCTCGGGAGCTGTCCGTCAGGACGGAACCTCTCGCGAATACGCGCCCCTCGAATTTCCCGCCGTCCCCCATACGGACGTACTTCTCGCTCTGCGGGATGCGGCATGGGAATCGGGACTTCCCTATCATACGGGAGTGGTACAAAGCAAGGATTCCTTCTACGGTCAGCACTCTCCCGCCCGTATGCCCACAAGCAGCGAGCTTCTGGCAAAATGGGAGGCGTGGCGACGTCTGGGTGTGCTGGCGAGTGAGATGGAGGCATCGACTCTCTTTACCGTTGCGGCATCCCTGGGGCTTCGCTCAGGCGCGATTTTTCTGTCGGTCTGGAATCAGGAGCGGCACGAGGCGGGCATAGATTCCGACGAAGGGGAAACCCACGACACCGAAAACGCCATCCGAGTCGCTGTGGATGCCATTCGGCGGTTGATTCGAGACTCCAAAAAATAATCAAAAAATCTTAAAATTGCCCTTGACACCGTATTCTTTTTTTGATATAATATTTCTATATGAAAGAAACGCGTAAAAATGCGTCTCAAGGAACCGTAAAATTGGCGAATATACAAATTAAAGGAGAATACATGATGAAAAAGTTTCTTGCGATCTTTTTGGCACTGCTGATGGTTATGACCGTCGCTTTGGTTTCCTGTAAGAAGGATGAAACGACCGACGAGGGCGACGACTGGGATAACGAGGGTTACGACGATATCGGCTCCGACAGCGGAACCGGCACCACCCCCGATAACGGAACCGACACCACCCCCGATGACGGTAACGGCACCGCGACCTGGATCCCTAAGGAGGATACCGTTTACGTGGGCATGAACAACACCGTTCTGCGCGACGGCCCCGGAAGCTCTTATGGCAAGATAACCACCGTGAACAACGGAACGGCTCTGACCCGCAAGGAAACCAACGGCACCTGGGATAAGGTGGTATACAACGAGAAAGAGTGCTATGTTCTGCACGCGCTGGTCGCATCCGACGCCAACGATTTTGCATTTGACGATCTTGCGGAAGCAAACCGTGTCAATCTGACCATTGCCCAGGGCAAGCAGGTCAACCTCCGTACGACTCCCTTTGTCGCAGACGTTCCCACCGATGACAAGGCTTACACCTACAATGTAGGCGTTTCGGGACTCGGCTCTGCCGCAAATGTCCATGATGCGGCAACCAATCCTTTGGTAAAGGTTGGCGTCAGCAAGAACGGCAACTGGTACAAGGTGGAGTATAAGGGCGGAACCTACTACATCGCAAAGAACACCGTAACGAGCGGAACCGTGATCGATCCTTCCGCGCCTACCGGATCCGGCAGCGGCGGCGGAGATATCGGCTAATTAAACCAAACACAAAAAAGCCATTGCAATGCAATGGCTTTTCTTTTTTTGCTATATTTTAATCCCGATTTTCGATCATGGCGTCGATGGCAAGAACCACGGCAAGAGCCAGCGCTTCGTCTACGTAGGGGTCTACGTCAATGGCGTAAGCGTCGCCCCAGCTGAACCAATCCTTATAGACTCTGACGATGGGCGCAGCGC
>JAZNDP010000032.1:0-14206 GCA_045588165.1 Eubacteriales bacterium
CGTTGGTGTCAGCACCTTCACACAGGGCAATCCTTTTGTGGGCGTTCCCACGGATCCCGAGAAGGACGGCTATCGCTTTGACGGCTGGTATCTGGATACTGACGGAAACGGCACGGACGACGTGAAGATCACCGCAAATACGAATTTGTGGAATTTGTTGGTTCAGGCTCCCGCGGAGGCTCCCGCGACGGATTCCTATACCGCTTATGCTAAGTTTACCCGTCAATACACCGTTACCCTTCAGTATAAGGATGTAGCGGGCATCGTTCACCCCCAGGGTTCTCAAAAATACGTGGAGGGTGACACGGCAAATGATATTACCCTTTCTACCAACATTCCCTCCATTACCAACTTTAAGGTCGTGTGGTACGTGCTGGGCGTGGGCGGAGCACCCGACACCCTGTGGACGGAGTATACCTTAACGACCGGTGACATTACGCTGGAGGCACGCTATGAGCCCCTTCCCAGCTATACGGTTACCTTTCAATACGAGGGGGAGACGGTCAAGGTGGTAACTCGCTTTGAGAACGAGGACTTTTACGGCGAGACTCCCGACCTGGACGACGTTCCCGGCTATAAGCTGGTATGGTACGTAGACGGTGACAGCAATAAGCCTTGGACCGCTACTACCGAGGTAACGGCAGACATGACCGTCGTTGCGGTCAAGGTTGCCATTAAGGTTACCTTTATGCAGGAGGGCGTAACCCAGCCCTTGGCGGTGGTCGATATGACGGGCGGTCAGAGCTTCTTTGCCCAGACTCCCGACTTGGACGACGTTCCCGGATATAAGTGGGTATGGTACGTAGACGGTGACAGCAACAAGCCTTGGACCGCTACCACCGAGGTAACGGCAGATATGACCGTCGTTGCGGTCAAGGTCGCCATCAAGGTTACCTTTATGCAGGAGGGCGCAACCGAGCCCTTGGCGGTGGTCGACATGACGGGCGGTCAGAGCTTCTATGCCCAGACTCCCACACCGCCCCGCGTTCCCGGATACAAGTGGGTATGGTACGTAGACGGTGACAGCAATAAGCCTTGGACCGCTACTACCCAGGTAACGGCAGACATGACCGTCGTTGCGGTCAAGGTTGTCATTAAGGTTACCTTTATGCAGGAGGGCGTAACCCAGCCCTTGGCGGTGGTCGATATGACGGGCGGTCAGAGCTTCTTTGCCCAGACTCCCACGCTTCCTTCGGGATACGCGTGGATATGGCTGGTAGAGGGAGACGGCAACAGACCGTGGACCGCTACTACCGACGTTGCTGACGATATGACCGTCATTGCCCTTTCCACGCCCCTCAAGGTTACCTTTATGCAGGAGGGCGTAACCGAGCCCTTGGCGGTGGTCGACATGACGGGCGGTCAGAGCTTCTTTGCCCAGACTCCCTCGCTGACCCGCGTTCCCGGATACAAGTGGGTATGGTACGTAGACGGTGACAGCAGCAAGCCTTGGACCGCTACCACCGAGGTAACGGCAGACATGACCGTTGTCGCGGTCAAGGTTGCCATCAAGGTTACCTTTAAGTACACGCTGAACAACAGCACCGAAACGCTGAATACGGTAACAGCTCCCGACGGAAACTTCTATGTCTTGACTCCCAACTCCTCTCTTCCTGCCATCAACGCGGGACAGAAATGGGTATGGTACGTCAACGGCAACGAGGTCTGGAGTGCTGATACAGAGGTAGAGGACGATCTTGTCGTTACTGCTCGGGTAGTCAATCTTCGAGTAACCTTTAAATACGTGCAGAACGGTACGAGCACAGATCTGACCACAGTAACGTCGACGGACGGAAAATTCTTTGACAAGACCCCGAGCGCCTCCCTTCCCGCAGCCGGCGCCGGCTACAAATGGGTGTGGTGCGTGGACGGAGACACCAACAAGCTCTGGACTGCCGAGACCAAGGTGACCGACCATACGACGGTCATTGCCGTCAAGGTGCTTATCAAGGTGACCTTTATGCAGGCGGGCAGTAATGTGCCTCTGAGCACGGTTACAGCGCCTGATGGAAATTTCTTTGCGCAGACTCCCACTCTCCCCTTTGTTGCGGGTTATAAGTGGGTCTGGTACGTAAAGGGTGAGACCAACAGACCTTGGAACGCGCAAACCACCATCACGGATGACACCGTTGTGGTAGCGGAAAAGGTTGCCATCAAGGTTACCTTCGGCATGGAAAACAAGAAGGGTATCACCGAGCAGCTGTCGGTGGCATACCTTACCGCTCAGCAGAGCTTCTTTGCTCAGACGCCCAACGCGATGCTTCCCGCTCCCGAGGAGGGATATAAGTGGGTTTGGTACGTCAGCGGCACCAGCGTAGTTTGGGACGCTTCCGTCGAGGTGAATGACCATATGACGGTGGTTGCCAAGCAGGAGCTGATCAAGATTGCCTTCCAATACGTGGATGGAGATACCACCAAGCCGTTGACCACGGTAACGATCGAGAAGGATAAGAGCTTCTTCGAGCAAACGCCCGACGCGTCTTTGCCCGTGGCGGCGCTCGGTACTCACTGGGTATGGCGCATTGGCGGTCCCCGTGGCGAGATCTGGAGCGCGGATACGGTAGTGACGGGTGATATGACGGTCATTGCGTATCTGGAAAATTACAGTAAGGTCACCTTCAAGCAGAACGGAGTGAGCGTTCCTGTGGCGGTGGTATACGATACCGGCGCCGAAAGCGTCTTTGCTCAGACTCCCAAGCTCTCGGCAGAGCTGGGCTGGCGTTGGGTATGGTACGTCGTAGACGGGGAGAACAACAAAACGCCTTGGAGCCAGAGTGTCGAGATCACCGAGGATATGACGGTTATCGCATATCTGGAGGAGTACATCTATACCATTGAGTTCACGGACGACAGGGGGGAGATCATCCCCGATATGCCGACCCTGACCCTTCCCGTTGGTCAGTGGCCCATTCCTCCCAGCCTTGCTGCTTACGAGAAGCTTGGATACGTGGCGTCCTGGTTGGTCATTGACGATGGAATCGCCTACGGCTGGACGGAGTACACCCACAGCGGAAACAACGTTCGGGCGATGATCAAGTACACCGCCAAGGAATACATCGCAAGCTTTGTCAACGAGGATGGCGTGACGGTTGGTTATACCACCTTTACGATAAAGGACAGTAAGCTGACGGATCTTCCCGGTGTTCCCGAGAAGGTTGGATATGAGGGCGTTTGGTCCTCCTATACGCTGGGCGCGAGAAATATCGTGATCTATCCCGAGTACACGCCCATCGTCTATAAGGCAACCTTTACGGCTGACGGCGAAAAGATCGCCGTGGAGAAATTCACCGTAGAGAATATGGAGATCAAGGTGCCCGAGGTTCCCGCAAAGGAAGGCTTTGAGGGCAAGTGGGAGGAATATACTCTGGATGCCTCCGATATCGAGATCAAGGCTGTCTACACCGCGATCCCCGTGGATGTTGTTGAGGAGGAAGAAAATAATCTGTGGTGGATTATCCTCATCATCGTTCTGGGCGCCCTTCTGCTGATCGGCGGAGGACTTGGAACCTTCTTCGGCATTCGCGCCGCAAAGAAGAGAAAAGCCCGTGCGGAGGAGGAGACTCCCGTCGCAGAGGAGGAAACTCCCGTCGTAGAGGAGATCACGCCCGAGCCGATTCCCGTTCCCGTACGGAGAGAGCCCTCCACGGGTCCTGAGGTACGTGTCAGACTTCAGGTTCTGGAGGACAACTTCGAGGCAGGCGAGACGGTAACGCTCGGCGCTCTGAAGGAAAAGGGACTGGTTGACGCAAGCGCGGGACGCCTGACCATTCTGGCATCCGGACTTCTGGATAAGCCCCTGATCATCGTTGCGAACAAGTTTGCAACGCAGGCGCTGCACAACATTACCCTTGCCGGCGGTAAGGCGATCGAAATCAAATAAGCAAAGCGACCTCCCCGGCGGGGGAAGTCAAGGGGTCGACTCCGAGGAGTCGACCCCTTTTGCGTTTGAAAACGGTATTATATTAAAAAGGTAAGAAAACTTTTCAAAAGAGAGCGGCGGGTATTGTAAAATCAAAGAAAATGTGGTACAATATAAGTACTATGGAAAACTGTGCCTTGCAAGGCAGGAGGGTGAAAAATGCTTTCATGCGTATATAGCGCGGGACTGTACGGAATCGACGGATATATCGTTACCGTGGAGTGTAATGCCCAGTCCAAAATCCCCGAATTTGATCTGGTGGGTCTGCCCGACCTTGCCGTTCGTGAGGCGAAGGAACGGGTGCGTACCGCTTGCGAGAACAGCGGATTTCGCTTCCCGTCCATGAAGCTGATGGTCAATCTCGCCCCCGCCGACCGCCAAAAGAAGGGCTCTGCCTTTGACGTGGCAATTCTGTTAGGTATTCTGCGTTGCGGCGGTATTGTGGAGATGGGCGTGGACTTTTCGGATAAATGCTTTATCGGAGAGCTGTCTCTGTCGGGCGCCCTTCGCCCCGTGAGAGGAACCCTTTGTATGTGCGTGGCGGCGCGAGACGCGGGCTGTCGGGAAATCTACGTGCCCGAGGAAAACGCGGGAGAGGCGGCAGCTGTGGAGGGCATTCGGGTCTTTGGCGTGAAGAATATTGCCCAGCTGGTGGCGCATCTGAACGGACGGGTCGCACTGGATCCTGTTCCCTGTGACCGTGAGGCGTTTGAGAGCGCTGTACTGGGCGCCAATTTGGATTTCTCCGATGTGCGGGGTCAGGCAAAAGCAAAGAGAGCATTGGAGATCGCCGCCGCGGGAGGGCACAACGTGCTGATGATCGGACCTCCCGGTACGGGAAAATCCATGCTTGCCAAGCGATTGCCCACCATTCTTCCTCCCATGACCTTTGAGGAAGCCATTGAGAGTACCAAGGTTCATTCTGTGGCGGGAACCCTCCCCGATGGAGAATCCTTGGTGGTACATAGACCCTTCCGTTCGCCCCACCATACCATGAGCGCGGTGAGCCTTGTAGGCGGCGGAGTGAACCCTTTACCCGGAGAGGTGTCTCTGGCGCACAACGGCGTGCTGTTCCTCGACGAGCTTCCCGAATTTCCGAAGCTTGTCACCGACGCGCTCCGTCAGCCGCTGGAGGACGGTCGGGTTACCATCACCAGAGCCAACGGACGGGTCACCTACCCCTGCTCCTTTATGCTGGTGGGGGCGATGAACCCTTGCCGTTGCGGGTATTTTGGCCATCCCACGAAAAAATGCACCTGCTCTCCCTTTGATGTGAAGCGGTATATTTCCCGTATCAGCGGACCGATGCTGGATCGGATCGATATCCAGATCGAGCTTCCCTCCCTAAACTTCGACGAGCTGTCGGGAGACGGGAGAGCCGAGGAGACCTCCGCTACCGTTCGGGAGAGAGTCAGCCGCGCCCGCGCCTTTGCCATGGAGCGAATGAAGGGACAGACGGGAGTTTATTGCAACTCCCAGCTGGATGCGGCGATGATCCGCAAATACTGTGTAGCGGACGAGAGCGCCCAGGCGCTTCTGCGGACGGCATACGACCGCATGGGTCTGTCGGCAAGAGGCTATGACCGCATCATGCGGGTGGCGAGAACCATTGCGGATCTTTCGGGCGCCGAGGTCATCGGCGCGCCTCATATTGCCGAGGCGATCCAGTATCGGAGCTTGGATAAAAAATATTGGGGGAACGAGTGAAAAACGTGAAAATAGAGAGTATAACCGAGGAATTGAAGAGAGAGATCCTCTCCCTTTGCTCCTTCATGTCGGTATCGGGCTTTGAGGGTCGCGCCGCGGAGGATTTGAGGGAGAGATACGGAGAGGACTTTGACGAGGTCATCACCGACGCGGTGGGGAATCATATCCTGATCCGTCGATGCGGGAGAGTCGGGGCGCCGATGGCGTTGATCGACACCCATTTTGACGAGATCGGTATGATGGTCACCGAGATCTGTGAGGGAGGATTTCTGAAGATCGCGCCCATTGGAGGGCTGTCCTTGCCCGTGATGCAGGCGGCAGATGTGATCGTATACGGAAAAGAGACGCTGCGAGGTGTCATTACCTCCGTGCCGCCTCACCTTCGGGGAGAGAAAGGAGATACGCTGTCTCCCATAGAGGAGCTGATGGTGGATACGGGATACCCCATAGAGGAGCTGGAGGAGCTTTCCCCCGTGGGAACGCCCATCGGCTTTGCGCCTGTGTACCGAGAGTTGAGAAACGGTCAACTGGCGGGGAAGAGCTTTGATAACAAGGCGTGCGCCGCTGTTGCCGCCTATGCCTTGAGCAAGATTCCGCGGGAGGCACTTGCCGCTGACGTGGCGCTGATGCTTTCCTGCTATGAGGAGACCTCCAACCTGGGAGGCGCGGGAGCGGGAAGCTTTGGACTCTCCCCCGACTATGCTATGGTCATTGATGTGAATCTGGCGCGGGTGCCTGATACTCCGAAATACGAAACCGTACCGTTGGGCGAAGGGGTGTCCCTGTCTATCTCGGCAGCCACCGACCGTCGCCTGACCCGTATGACCCAGACCCTCTGCGAGGACCGAGAGATCCCCTTCGTGCGGATCGCCGCCCCCTCCTCCACGGGCACCAACGCCCTTGCCGTCGGTCTTGCGGGACGGGGAATTCCCGTGGTGGACGTAGGACTCCCCCTGAAAAATATGCACACCTATAACGAGGTGATTTCCATGACCGACGCCCTCTCCCTTTGCCGTCTGGTAGAGGCGTTCGCCACCTCCTCGGCGCTTGCGGAGGAATTTGGTACGGCGGGAGAGGAGTGGCTGATATGAAGGATAGGAACAAAGAGCTTCAGCGTTTGGAGACGCTGTGCGGACTGTTTGGACCATCGGGATGCGAGGGAGAGGTGGCGGACTACATCGAGAGAGAGGTAGGATCTCTTTGCGACAGAATGACTCGTGACCGAATGGGGAATCTGATCGGGCTGATTCGCACGGGAGATCTGTCATCTCCCCACCGTCGCCGCGTGATGCTCAGCGCCCATATGGACGAGGTTGGCTTTATGATCACCGAGATCTGCGAGGACGGTCTTCTCCGCTTTGACACGGTGGGAGGAATCGACGACTCCGTAATGGAGGGCAGAAGAATCATTCTGGGAGACGAGATCAACCGTGTGCGGGGAATCATCGCCTCCAAGGCGATCCACCACAAAAAGCGGGAGGATCGAAATAAGAGCACACCCTGTCGGAAGATGTTTATGGACATAGGAGCCACGAGCCGCGAGGAGGCGGAAGCCCTTTTGACGGTGGGAAGCTTCGGTGTCTTTGATTCTGAATTTTACCGCTTTGGCAAGGAGGGCGCCTACGTGAAGGCGAAGGCGCTGGACGATCGCGCGGGATGCGCTGTTCTCATGTACCTGATGGAATCCTTCAAGGAAGCTCCCTGCAAGGGAGATCTGGATCTGTATTTTTGCTTTACGGTCAGAGAGGAAATCGGATGCATGGGCGCCCGTGTCGCGGCAGAGAGGATCATGCCCGAGATCTCCATCGTGCTGGAAAGCACCACTGCCGCCGATCTTGCCGATACGGAGGAACGTCGTCGGGTGGTGACCCTTGGCAAGGGAGGGGCGCTGTCCTTCATGGACAGAGCCACTGTTTACGACCGTCCTCTGTTGGATTTTGCCCTGACACTTGCGGGGGAACAGGGAATCCCCGCCCAGATCAAGCAGTACGTGGCAGGGGGTAACGATTCGGGCGCGATCCACAAGAGCGGGGCGGGCGTTCGTCCCATGGTGATCTCCGTGCCCACCAGATATCTGCACTCGGCATCCTGTGTGGCGGCGCTGTCGGATTTTGAGGCGACGGCAGACTTATGCGAGGCGATTCTGCGCCATATGGATCGCGAGAGACCCTGAGGGGATTAACGGAAAGAAGGAAGAAGAGAAATGAATTTCTATACAACACTGCAAAAGCTTTGCGCCTGTCCCTCGGTTTCGGGACGGGAGGATAAGATCCGCGCGCTTCTGTCGGAGCGTGTCTCTCCCTATGCGGACGAGGTCTACACCGATAATCTGGGCAACCTCATCGCCTGCAAAAAGGGCATGGGAGAGGGCAAGAGCGTCATGCTCTGCGCCCATATGGACGAGATCGGATTTTTCGTCACCTTTATCGAGGAGAGCGGTATGCTCCGCGTTGCCACCGTGGGGGGCATCGGCTGTGTGGCGTCTGCCTACACGGAGGTGGTTTCCGAGGGAGACGTGCGTGGCGTACTGGTTCCTGAGGGTAAGGTGAAGCCTGCCGATCTGTCGGCAGAGAAGCTGTATATCGATATTGGCGCGAAGAGCCGAAAGGAAGCCGAAAAAAAGGTCTCCGTCGGAGATTTCTTCGTTGTTACGGGCGGTGTGCGCCGTCTTGCGGGCAAGAGAGTCTGCGGCAGACCTCTGGACGACCGCGTAGGCTGTGCCGTGCTTCTGGCTCTTGCCGAGGAGCTGTGGCAGACCCCTCTCGCGGGAGACGTTTATTACGTCTTTTCCGTGCAGGAGGAGGTTGGCTGTCGGGGCGCCCGACCCGCCACCTTTGCCCTCTCGCCCGATTATGCCCTTTGCTTTGACGTAACGGGAACGGGAGATACCCCCGGCGCGGGGACGATGGCGTGTTCCATCGGAGGCGGCGCTGCCGTGAAGATCAAGGACAGTTCGGTCATTTGTCACGAGGAGGTCGTAAAGAGCCTTTGCGCGTTGGCAAAGGAGAAGAGGATCCCCTACCAGCGGGAGCTTCTGACCTACGGAGGAACCGATACCTCCGCCATGCAGATGACGGGAGCGGGATCTCGCGCGGGCGCGCTTTCGATTCCCTGCCGTTATATTCATTCGGGCGTTGAGACCTGCGATCTGGGAGACGCCGAGGCGTGCGTGGCTCTTGCCGCCGCCTTCGTACGGTCGCTGTAAGGAGAGTAGACATGAGATTTTCGGAAACGATAGAGAGACTGGCGGCAGAGGCGGAAGAGGCGCTGAAGGAGCGCTTTTCAGAGATCGATCGGATCTCCTTTGCCAATACCCAAAAGGTGATGGACGCTTTTCGGGAGCATCGGGTCAGTGAGGCGATGTTCAATCCCACCAGCGGATACGGCTACGACGACCGCGGCAGAGACGCCCTGGATCAGATCTGGGCGGACGTGATGGGAGCAGAGGCGGCGTTCGTGCGCCACAGCATCGTCAACGGAACCCAGGCGCTGACCATTGGTCTTTTCGGTCTGCTTCGTCCCGGTGACATCCTGTTCTCGGTAGCGGGGAAGCCCTACGACACCTTGGATGAGGTCATCGGAAACACGGGCGAGGCAGGAAACGGCTCCCTTCGTGATTTCGGGGTGGAATACCGTCAGGCGGATCTGACTGCCAATGGAGACTTTGATGTGGAGCGGATCCGTCAGGTGCTGCGTGAGGAAGGAGAGCGGGTGAAGGTGGTCTTTATCCAGCGCTCCAAGGGATATTTGAACCGAAAGACCCTCTGCGTCGATCAGATCGGCGCATTGGTTCCCAT
Source organism: Eubacteriales bacterium (assembly GCA_045588165.1). Lineage (GTDB taxonomy): Bacteria > Bacillota > Clostridia > Oscillospirales > CAG-272 > HGM12713. The sequence goes on from JAZNDP010000032.1 coordinate 9,424, forward strand.
CGTTCGGGAGCTGGCGCCCAACGCCTATATCGTGGTGGATAACTGCTATGGCGAGTTCACCGAGGATCGAGAGCCCACCGCCGTTGGCGTGGATATGATCATCGGCTCTCTGATCAAGAACCCCGGAGGCGGCATGGCGGAAACGGGCGGATATATCGCGGGCAGCGCGCGGGCGGTAGAGCTTGCCTCCTACCGACTGACCTCAGTTGGATGCGGCTTGGAGGTTGGCGCGACGCTTGGACAAAACAAGAACATGTTCAAGGGACTGTTCTACGCGCCCCATACCACGGCGCAGGCGCTCAAGACCGCCCATCTGGCGGCGTATATCTTCGGAGAGCGGGGCATGGGCTTTGAGGTGGAGCCTCGCTGGGACGAGCCGAGATACGATATCATTCAGACCGTGCTGACCCGTTCCCCCGAGGGACTTTGCGCCTTCTGTCGGGGCATTCAGGCGGGATCCCCCGTGGATTCCTTCGTCACCCCCGAGCCCTGGGAGATGCCTGGGTATAGTGACAAGGTGATCATGGCGGCGGGCGCCTTTACCCAAGGATCCTCCATCGAGCTGTCGGCGGACGGACCTCTGCGAGAGCCCTATACCGTATATTTCCAAGGGGGGCTGACCTACGAGAGCGGCAAGATCGGTATTCTGTGCGCCGCCGAGGAGGTTCTTCGAGCGGGTGTTTTGCCGAAAAAGGCGTGACACCTCATCCGTCTTTTGCTTTGCAAAATCCACCTTCTCCCGCAGGAGAAGGCTTTGGTTTCTGATCGCAAACAAATAAAATGCCTTCTCCTGTAGGAGAAGGTGGCAGCCGTTGGCTGACGGATGAGGAGTTTTTTTAAGGCAAACAACGAAAAGGATCCCTTTGCGGAGGCTTGCAGGCGCATCGACACGTAGACACACAATCGGTGTGATCGCCTATGGCTACATATCAATTCCATAACGGAAAGGTGTAGCCATGCTGTTTTCTTCCCTTGAATTCTTGTATTTGTTTTTGCCCCTGACGCTCCTTGTCTATTATTCGGTGCCGAAGGGGTGGAGAAACGCAGTTCTCCTCGTTTCCAGCTTGCTGTTTTACGGCGTGGGAGAGCCGATTTATCTTTGGCTGATGGTGCTGACCGTCCTTGCCGATTACGGCTTCGGTTTGTGGATCGAGAGAAGGGCGGGGCGCCGCCGCTCTCCAAAGCCGATTTTGGTACTCGCCGTGATCCTTCACGTGGGTATCCTTGGCTTTTTCAAGTATTATGATCCTCTGGCAGAGGTGCTGTCTTTGCCCGTAGTGGGGGTCTCTCTCCCTGTGGGGATCTCCTTCTATACCTTTCAGGCGCTGTCCTACGTGATCGACGTTTACCGACGGGAAACGTCGGTGCAGAGAAGCCTTGTTGCCTTTGGCGCCTACGTTTCTCTGTTCCCTCAGCTGGTGGCGGGGCCCATCGTTCGCTACGGGGAGATCGACGGTCAGCTGAAGGAACGGTCCCATACCGCACAGAAGATCGCCGCGGGGATCTCCGTCTTTTCCGTAGGACTTGCCAAAAAGGTTCTTCTTGCCAACGGGGCAGGGGAGCTTTGCGGCGCTCTTGTCCTGTCGGGGGGCACTCGAACCGTACTTGGCGCGTGGCTTTGGTTGCTTTTCTTTGCCGCGCAGATCTATTTCGACTTTTCGGGATATTCCGACATGGCGATCGGACTTGGCAGACTGTTGGGGTTTGAGTTCCCCAAAAATTTCTGCTATCCTTACGTGTCTCGAAGCATCACCGACTTCTGGCGCCGCTGGCACATGACTCTGTCGGGGTGGTTTCGCGCTTACGTGTATATCCCTCTGGGGGGGAACCGTCGGGGACGGTGGAGAACCTATTTTAACCTGTTTGTGACCTGGTCACTGACGGGTCTTTGGCACGGCGCTGACTGGAACTTTCTTCTCTGGGGTCTTTATTTCTTTTTTCTTCTGGTGCTGGAAAAGGCGTTTCTTCTCCGTCTGCTCAGGAGGATTCCCCGATTGTTCTCTCACGCTTACGCCCTGTTCTTTATTCTGCTCGGTTGGCTTATCTTCTCCGCCGATTCGATGTCGGTGGTGGAGATGGGAAATCTTGGGGGAAGGCTCTTGGGTATGGGCGCGTCGGGGTGGAGCAGTCCGACGGTGACGTACGAGCTTCTTCGCAATCTTCTCTTTTTGCTGATTCTGACCTTGGGCAGTACCCCTGTGCCCCTTCGCTTGTGGAACCTGCTTTGTCAACGCTTGCCGAGAACGGCAGGTGTGGCAAAAATCCTTCTGTGCCTCGCCTCCTTGGTGGTGTGCACGGCTTATCTTGTCAATTCGGGATATAATCCCTTTCTATATTTCAGATTTTAGACGGAGTTTTCGATATGGTCAAGCTTTTATTGAAACGATTTTCAAAGGACGGGCGGTCGCTGAAGGACCCCTTGGTTCGCCGTGCCTGCGGCACGGCGGTGAGTGCCGTCGGGATCCTTGCCAATCTTCTGCTTTCCGCCATTAAGCTGTTGGCGGGGGTGCTGTCGGGCTCTATCGCCATTACCGCCGACGGAGTGAACAACCTGTCGGACGCGGGAAGTCAGGTGGTGTCCCTGATCAGCTTCAAGATGTCGGCAAAGCCCGCCGACCGCGATCATCCCTTCGGACACGCCCGCATCGAATACGTGGCGTCCATGATCGTATCCTTTCTGATCCTTTTGGTTGGCTTTGAGCTGATGAAGGAGTCGGTGGCGCAGATTCTGAACCCAACGGATACCCGATATTCGACCCTTGTGCTGATCATTCTGAGCGTGTCGGTCCTGGTGAAGCTCTGGCTGGCATTTTTCAATCACAGAATGGGTCGGGCGATGGATTCCTCCGTCATCCGCGCTACCGCCGCGGACAGCCTGTCCGACGCGGTGGCGACTGCCGCCGTGCTGATCTCGGCGCTGGTGGGCAGAGCCACGGGGATCCGTCTGGATGCCTACATGGGCGCTCTGGTGGCGGTTCTGATTCTGGTGGCAGGCGTGCGGACCCTGAACGATACCAAGAATTCGATTCTGGGAGGAGCTCCCGATCCCGAGGTGGTAGAGGGAATTGACCGCCTTGCTAAGGAGTACGACGAGGTTTTGGGTATCCACGATATGGTGGTTCATTCCTATGGACCGGGCAACGTGATCGCATCCTTCCACGCCGAGGTGGATGGCGCCGCCAACGTGTTTGTGACCCACGACGTGATCGACACGGTAGAAAAACGGATCTGGCAGGAGCTGGGTGTTCGGGCTACGGTACATATGGATCCCATCGTCACCGACGACGAGAGGGTAACCGCCCTTCGGGAGGTAATCGCGGAGGCGGTGCGGCAGGAGGATGAACGGCTGACCATTCACGATTTTCGGTTTGTGGAGGGCCGTACCCATTCCAATCTGATCTTTGACGTGTGCGCGCCCTTTGAGCTGAAGATGGACGACGAGTCGCTGAAGCGGACGATCAGCTCGCGGATCAGTCGGATCGACCCCACCTATTTTGCCGTCATTACTGTGGATCGGCAATAAATAGATACGTATTGAGGTGAAAAAAGAGATGAAACGGAAGAACTATTGGCAATCGGGACTTTCCCTGTTTCTTGCCGCCCTGATGCTTCTGGCTCCCGTGTGCGCCGCCTTTTCTCTTGAGGTCAAGGCGGTTGCGACAGATGTGACAGACCCTCTGGATTTCAGCGTTCCCAATTCAAAAAAGATTGAGCTTTCCGCAGGGGATCTTTTGTCCCGTCTGCCGCTTGATTCGGAGGAACAGGCAAGCGAGGAGGAGATCAAGTATCTGAATCGCTATTGCGATCTGTCTCTGTACTATTCCAAGCTTTTACCCGGAGATCTGGTTTCGGTCAACAGACACGGGAATGAGATCTCGGTGGAGGCACAGAGCTGTGATGTGATCGGAAAAAACGGGAAAACGGTGAGTTGGATTCCCGTCTCGGCACAGTATCGGGGAGTCGTGCAGGAGCTGACGGACGGGAAGACCGTCTTTTCCGAAGGAGAGGAGAACGCTACCGTTACCGTCTCCTATCGGGGAGAGGTGGAGCTGTCCGAGGACAGCGCCAATCTGGTTCTGAATTACGCGTGGGGCGATCAGGAGCAGGCGAGGGTGGTGTCGGCAGAGCTGGAGAGCTATCGGCAGCGCCACCTGCTCTGGCAGGACAACCAAAAGGCATGGGCAGATTACGCGGACGCTTTGGAGGCGTATGAAGCCGACATGGTGAAATATCGGGAGGATCACAGTCTTTGGCAGAGCAACCAGACCGCTTGGGTCAAACACGAGGCAGATCTTGCCGCGTTCCGTGCGAACGAGCAGGAATGGAAGGATTACAGACAGGCGTGGGATGCCTATATCAACAGCGCCGAGTATCAGGACTATCTGAGCAAGGACAAGGAATACCAAGGGATCCTTGATAATCAAAACAAAATTCAGGTTGCCATGGCCGCCATGGAGAGTATTTATGTGAGGTCGGGAGATCAAAACGACCTTTATACCGCGCTGCAAAACGACGAGCTGGTCTCCATGATTGAAAAATATCAGGGCGTATTGAGTGCCAACGCGGGTGTCAGTAGGCAGGATATCGCCGAGATGAAGGATTCCTCCGTCCGTCTCAACAAGCTGTTGGGACTTTATGCCCAGGCGAGAGAGGTCTCCCCGCAGGCGGCGTTTGACTGTTATCGGGCAAATTACGACGAGATCTGTCTGCGATTTAACACCCTGTACGACAAAATGGAGCTTATTCTTTCCGGTACGGTCTTTAATCTCATTTGCGGATATCT
>JAZNDP010000033.1:0-3565 GCA_045588165.1 Eubacteriales bacterium
CGAAGTCCCGCCTTGGCGGCGGAGTAGTGGACCTCGCAGGAGGCTCCCACCTTGCCCCACATGGAGCCTACGGTGATGATCCGACCGCTGTGCTGTGAGATCATATGTCTTGCGGCGGCGCGAGCGGCGTAAAAGGCGCCCGACAGGTTGGTGTTCAGTATGTCTTGCCAATCCGTGTCGGTCAGATCGGTGAAGAGCTTGATTTGAGAGACACCTGCGTTGCAGATCAGAACGTCGATCCCTCCCATTGCCTCGGCGGCAAGACGGATGCCCGCCTCTATCTCGTCGGCGCATCTGACGTCGGCGCGGATCGCGAGCGCTCCCGTGGCGGCGCTGACAGAGGCGGCTGCCTCTTCATTTTGACGGTAAAAAAAGACGACGGCGTGTCCGTCGGCGGCAAAGCGTTCCACGCATGCTCTGCCGATGCCGCGAGATCCGCCCGTAATCAAAACTCTCATAGTTCCTCCGTAAGCAGAATTGGATAGATAGTAAGGATAACAAAATGATTATACCGCAAACGGGGAAAAAAATCAACCGCCTTTATAAAAAAAGGGAAAATTGCGCAAAATTTTAAAAAAGGACTTGACATGGAAAGGGAAGTATGGTATAATTTTGATTCGGTACGGGTAAAAAATATCTGCCCGTCTCCTTACTGTGCGCAAAAAAGTGAATCGCGCACGGTCTTAAGTCCATAGGGAGGTGTAAAAAATGGAAAAGGTAATCAATTCTTACGAAAGCCTGTTCATCGTTGACGTAACCCGTGGTGAAGAAGCCACCGAGGCAACTGTGAACAAGTTCATGTCCGTGATCGAGGCAAACGCCGAGGTCGTTGACGTGGCAAAGTGGGGTAAGCGCCGTCTTGCATATCCGATCAACGATATGCCCGAGGGCTACTACGTGGTCGCTACCTTCAAGGCAGCCCCCGAGTTCCCCAGCGAGCTGGAGCGTCTCTTCAACATTGACGAGACCATCATGCGTTCCATGATCATCAAGCTCGAGTATGACGCTGCTGAGAAGAAGGCTGCTAAGGCTGCTGAGGTAGCTGAGGCTGCGCCTGAAGCCGTCGAAGAGACCGTTGCTTCTGCTGACGCAGAGTAATCGCTGATTGACAGGAGGATCAAAATGTCTGCTTTGAATTTGAACAAGGTGGTTCTCGCAGGTAGAATCACGGCGGATCCGGAGCTGAAACAGACCCCCTCCGGAGTATCCGTTCTTCGCTTTACATTGGCGATCAATCGGAGATTTTCCAGAAACAGCGAGCAGGGAGAGCAACAGACCGATTTTATCACCATGGTCGCTTGGAGACAGACCGCTGAGTTTATTTCCAAGTACTTCAGAAAGGGTTCCGCAATTTGCGTAACCGGCAGCATTCAGACCAGAAGCTGGCAGGATCAGCAGGGTCAGAAGCGCTACGCGACCGACGTGGTGGTAGAGGATGCTATGTTTGTGGATTCCCGCAACGAGAGCGGCAACGACGCGCAGGGCTCTTACGTGCCCGATGCGTACAACGCAAAGCCCTCGTATTCCTCGAATGCGGGTACTGCACCCAACTTTGAGGAGCTCAACACCGACGACGATCTTCCGTTCTGAGGATCGCGCCACATCAACGATAATTACAGGAGGAAATGAAAAATGGATAGAGCTGAAAACACCGCGGTACGCCCCCAGCGTCCCGTTGTACGCAGAAGAAAGAAAGTCTGCATTTTCTGTGCGGACAAGGTTGATTTTATCGACTACAAGGATTCCGCAAAGCTGAGAAAGTTCATCAGCGAGCGCGGAAAGATTCTTCCCAGAAGAATCTCCGGTACCTGCGCAAAGCATCAGCGCGAGCTGAACACCGCAATCAAGCGCGCAAGACAGGCTGCTCTGCTGCCTTACGTAACCGACTGAGTTCGGTTTGCGCGTATGACCGCCGCCTATGGATCTTAGGCGGCGGTTTTCATTTTGGAAGGAGGGGGAATGCCATGAGACGAAGGATACGGGAGGTTCTATCGGATGAGAGGATGAGCCGAAGGTTTTATTCGGATCTTTTTCTGTTTGATCTGGCAGACGAGGGCAGGATCGTTGCCGAGCGTTGCCCAAAAATTCGTTCCCGTGTGGGAGGGCATCTGGCGGAGCTTGCGGAGGGAGAGACCCTTTCTCTGATTGGGGACTATCTTCGCGAGTACCGTTCCGATCCCCTGATCGTCGGGCTTGAGGACGGTGTTGGTATCGTTTTGCCCTATGGAGCGCCCAGCGCCTCTCTGGGAATTCTGCTGATTCCCACTCTGCCCAGACGAGCGCTTTTGCGCGCCTTGAGAAGGGAGCGGGAGAGGCATTTTGTCTGGCAGGACGCTCTTTTGGCGGAAAGCGACGGATATCGGTCTGCCGATACGGCAGAGATCAGGGCGGCAACCGACTCTTTGCTGTGGGAAATAGAGATTTGTTCGCGGATCGGAGACGAGGGAGGGGACATTAGCTCCCGAATCCACTCCTTTTCCTGTCTTGCGGGGTGTCCGATTTCGGCGCCGCTTATGGATTTTGAGGAATCCGAGGAGATCGACCGTGGGCTTTTTCACGTGATTTTGCTGGTCTCTCTTCTTCTTTGCCGTCGGATCTCCGCAAGTCGCATGGCGACGATCCTGCTTGACGAGGGAAGAACGGAAAGACGGATCGGCATCAAGATTCCCGATCCTGTGAGGGCGGAGGGAAGAGACGCATGGGAGCTGATCTTTTTGCGTACTCTGTCCGATCGCAAACGGATTCCCTTTGATTACGTGGCGTCGGATCTGTTTCTGACCCTGAGCTTCTGTCCTGCCCGTATGGAGTGGTCTTATCTCGGGATCAAACAGCCCGAGAAGGCGCCGAAAGAGGAAAAATAAAAAGAAAACGGAAAACCGCGCGTTTTCCGTTTTTTTGTATGGGAAAAAGTTTCCGTTTTTTTTCGTCAGCTCTTGACAGACCGAGGGAAGTGTGGTACAATATATAAGGTAAATCTTTAAGGCGATACAGAGATATCGGTAAGATACGGTTTTGAATCAAGCGCACCTTCAGTACGGTACGGTCGTATTGGGTCTTTTTGTGGAACGGTCTTGCCGATGGCAGGACTTTTTTCTTGCCGAAATCGCCCGGAGGAGGATAACATGAAACGGAAAGCAATGATCATGGATGAGGCGGCGCTGTCCCGCGCCATGGCGAGAATTACCCATGAGATCATTGAGCGCAACAGCGGCGCGGAGGAAATCTGCCTTTTGGGTGTGCGGCGCAGAGGAATCCCGCTTGCCGGCATGCTTGCCCAGAATATTCGACGCTTTGAGGGAGTCGAGGTTCCTGTGGGACATCTGGACATCACCCTGCATCGGGACGATCTGTCCGAGCAGGACAAGCAGAGGACGCAGGGCGAGTGCTACTTTCCCTGTGACATCCGCGAGAAAACGGTAATTGTCGTTGACGACGTGCTCTACACCGGACGGACGGCAAGAGCGGCGCTGGAGGCGGTATTTGCCAACGCAAGACCCAAGGCGGTTCAGCTGGCGGTTTTGGTGGATCGGGGTCACCGAGAGCTTCCCATTCGCCCCGATTACGT
>JAZNDP010000034.1:0-7163 GCA_045588165.1 Eubacteriales bacterium
TGATATTGCTTGCAGTACTTTTCGATGATCTCCGCCTCGCTGAATTCCTCACGGATTCCGCAGATGATCTGATAGGATTCATGCCCCTTGCCCGCCAGCAGGATGATATCTCCCTTTTCCGCGTGGGAGAGGGCGTACTCAATTGCCTTCTTGCGGTCGGCAATTGCCATGTAAGGACAGGTTCCGTTTGTAAAATAAGTAGCAATCTCGCCGATGATGGCGGAGGGGGCTTCGTTGTCGGGGTTGTCGGAGGTGAGAATACAGAAATCCGCGTCGCGGGAGGCGACCAGACCCATTTCCGCGCGGCGGATCCGCGTTCTTCCGCCCACCGAGCCAAAGAGACAGACCAGTCGGTTGGGCTCGTAGGCGCGGAGCGCCTGAAGCGCCGCCTTGAGACTGACGCCGTTGTGGGCGTAGTCGATCACGGCGGTAGCGCCGCCGGGGAGCTCGTGGGTCTCAAACCGCCCCTTGATCCGAATGTCGGGCAGGGTTGCGGCAACCCGCTCCGCGTCTAGACCGAGCTCGGAGCAGACCGCTAAAGCCGTCAGAGCGTTATATACGCTGAATTCTCCGGGGAATGCCACCGAGATGGGGAAGGTTCGGTCACCGTGGCTGCAGATAAAGTTCACGCCGATCTTGCCGGGGGAGCGGAAAAAGTTAATATCCTTGGCGCGGAAATCCGCAGGACTTTGAATGGAGATTCCAATCTTTTTGCAACGGTTTCCGCCGATCATCTCGTCAGCGTATTCGTCGTCGGCGTTATAAACGACGGTCTCGACCCCGTAGTCGGTAAAGAGGGTGTGCTTGCAGAGCTTATAGTCGTTAAAATCGGGATGCTCGTGCTCACCGATATGGTCGGGAGAAAGATTGGTAAACACACCGATCTTGAAGAGGATGCCGTGAACGCGAGCCATCTTCAGCGCCTGGGAGGATACCTCCATGACGAGAGTCTTGACCCCCGCGTTCAGCATTTTTTTCATGTAGTAGTGGAGGTCATAGCTCTCAGGGGTGGTATTCACCGTTCCAAAGCTGTAATCCTTGAAGCAGACGCCGTTGGAGCCGATATATCCCGTGGGAATTCCGTTTTGGTTCAGGGCATGATAGATCATCAGAGAGGAGGTGGTCTTTCCCTTGGTTCCCGTGATGCCAATGATCGTCATTTCCTTCGCGGGATTTCCAAAGAAGGCGGCGGACAGCATGGCAAGCGCCTCACGGGTGTTATCGGTGACGATCACAAAGGCGTCGTCGGGCAGACGAACCGGCTTTTCGATGACAAAGATCCGACACATGCGGTTGTATGCCGCCCAGGCGTATTCGTGCCCGTCGGTTACGGCGCCCGAGATGCAAACGAACATAGAATCGGCAAACACCTTGCGGGAGTCACAGCACAGAGTCGTGACCTCCGTCGCGGCAGGATCAATACCGGTTCGGTTGATGATCTCGGTATAGGGAATGGTTTGCATCAGTTCACTCAACAGCATGGGTGGATTCCTTTCATCGGTTGAAAATTCATCAAAGCGGGGTCAAATCCTTGGGGTTCTTTTCCGCATAGCCGAATGGCGGCGCAGGCAAGAACCTCTAACGAGTCGATGTAATCCCCCTCCGTATCAAGCGCGCTCTTGAGAAGAGACAGCTCGGTACAGCCGAGGATCAGGGCTTGAGCGCCTCTTTCGCGCAGACGGTCTGCAACATGGCGAAGCGCCTCCACGTCGGGGGAGAGCCCTTTCTTGATTTGGTCGTAAATGATATGGGATACGGTAGCCTGATCCTCGGAGGAGCAGGTCAGATAGGTAAGCTGCGCGCGGCGAAGCACGGTTTCGTAAGCGCCCGACGCTACGGTTCCCTCGGTGGCGAGAACCCCGATGCGGGAAAGTCCTCGCTGACGGCAAAATTCTACCGTTTGGTCGATGATGTTGATAATGGGAACGGGGGATGCTTTTGCTACGGCATCGTAAAAATGGTGAGCGGTATTGCAGGGAATGGCAATCAGATCCGCTCCGGCGGATACCAGCTTGTCCACCTCCGCTCTCATGACGGGAGTCGGATCGGCGTCGGAGCGCCCCACGATATAATCGGTGCGGTCGGGGGTGGTTGCCTTGGAGGAGAGCAAAAAGTCGATATGCTCCTGATCGACGCTTGCGCGGGTGTGGGCGATCAGCATTTCACAAAAATAGATACCGGACATGGGACCAAGCCCACCCAGAATACCAAGGGTTACGGTGTTCATATATTACGCCTTTCCGGATTCAATCACAATTATCAAAGGGAGCGTGCTCCAAAAGAGTCCTCGGCTCTGCTACGATCATGCGGCTTTCCAGCTGGGAAGCGTAGTCGGAGACAAAGGCGCGATCCGCGCTCGTGAGAGGAATCAAAAGGAACAGACAGTCGCCATAGGCGTCCGCGAAATCGGTCAGCTGCTCTGCCGCGAGACGCTCCGCTTGGCGGTCGGTTCGCAGAAAGCGGCAAACGGGATCCAGTGACGTAAAAACGTTCTTTTGGGATCCGCAGAGAAAGGAGACCGCACCCCATCGGAGATACAGGCGCCAAGCAAAGAAATGGGCGCGCAGAGTTTGCCCCAGGAGTATGGGGACGACGGATTCCCCGATCAGTTCCCGTCGCTCGCGTTTGGTTAGCTTCCCGGTCATACGCCCTCCGTTCGGTATCAATACTTCCTCACATTATATTATAACATAGGTTTTCCAAAAAAGAAAGCCTATTCGCAAGAATATTTTAGAAAATCTATTGAAAATTCTGCCCAAAACGATTATAATTTACAATGGGGGAGGATTTAGCGGTCTTTCCTTCAAACCCATGGCGAAAAGGAGAGGGAAATGGAGCGCGAACGCATTTGCAGGATATTTTCGAATATGCCCGTGTTGAACACCGAGCGTCTGATTCTCCGTCCCATGCAGGTATCCGACGCGGAGGATATGTTCCGCTACGCAAGGCGGGAAGACGTAACCGAATATCTGCTCTGGTCGCCCCACCCATCGAGACAGTATACCGAGGATTATTTGCGGTATCTGCAGCGGCGGTACGCCTTGGGAGAGTTTTACGATTGGGCTGTGGTGGACAGGGAAAGCGGCAGAATGATCGGAACCTGTGGCTTTACCAGATTTGATTTTCCGCACAATAGCGGGGAGATCGGCTACGTGCTCAATCCCGAATATCACGGCAAAGGACTAGGAACCGAGGCGGCGGAGCGGGTTTTGCGCTTTGGATTTGAGCAGCTGGAGCTTCATCGGATCGAGGCAAAATTTATGCGGGGAAACGAAGCGTCTCTTCACGTGATGGAGAAGCTGGGCATGACTCTGGAGGGATATCGAAGGGACGGGATGCTCGTCAAAAATCGATACCGAACCATTGGCGTTTGTTCTATTTTGCGAGACGAATTTTACCCCGATCGTATGAAATGAGGTTAAAAATGAAAAAATATCCGTTACAGTTAGATTATATCGCCAAATCCGCCATCTGGGGTGGCAGTCGTCTGATGCGGGAGTTCGGCAAGGTCGGTCAGGGTGAGAATATCGCCGAGACATGGGAGCTTTCCGCTCGGGAACGGGAGATCTGTCGGATTCAGAACGGAGAAGGGGCGGGCATGACCCTTTCCGAATATTTTGCGGTGGTGGGCGCGGAGGCGGTAAGCCGGAGCTACCGTCCGGAGGATCGCTTTCCACTGCTTGTCAAGCTGATTGACGCCCGTGACCGTCTGTCCGTGCAGGTTCACCCAGATGATGCCTATGCCTCCCGTGTGGAGGGAGACAGCGGCAAGACCGAGATGTGGTATATCGTGGATGCCGAGGAGGGCGCCACCATCGTGTACGGCCTTGCGGATGGCGTAAGCGGGGCGGACTTTGCCCGTCTGATTGCCGAAGGACGGATCAAGGAGGGCATGAGGGAGATCCCCGTTCGACGGGGAGAGACCTACTTTATCCCCGCGGGAATGGTACACGCCATTGGAGGCGGGATTCTGATTGCCGAGATCCAGCAGAATTCCGATCTGACTTATCGGGTCTTTGACTATGACAGACGGGACGCGGAGGGACAGCTTCGTCCGTTGCATACCGAAAAGGCGCTCGCCGTGATCAGCCCCTTTGAGGCGGAGGAGATCCACCGGATCCGCTTTGCCCGCGGGGAGGAGAAGGGCACGCTTGCCAACAGTGACTATTTCAAGGTGTGGCGCGCGAAGGTGCGGGGCACCGAAAGGGTCGTCGCCACCGAGGAAAGCTTCGTATCCGTCCTTTGCGTGGACGGCGAGGGTGTGATCGAATTTGAAGGGAATGAGTATCCCATTCATCGGGGCGATAGCTATTTTCTGCCCGCGGGAATGGGGGAATGTACGGTCAGAGGAACGGTGATGCTGATCTGTTCAAAAATACAGTGATAAACGGAAAGGATCGATTGATAGAATATGAGAAAAACCAAAATTGTCTGTACTATCGGACCTGCATGTAATAACGAGGAGACATTGACGGGAATGTGCCTTGCGGGCATGAACGTAGCCCGTTTGAACTTCTCCCACGGGACTCACGAGGACCACAAGAAGAATATTGAGCTGATCAAGCGGGTGCGCAAAAAGCTGGGGCTCCCCATAGCGATCCTGCTGGATACCAAGGGACCCGAATACCGCATCGGAACCTTCAAGGAGGGAAAGATCTTTTTGAACGAGGGAGATTCCTTCGTCTTTACCTCCCGGGAAGTGGATGGAGACAGCGGTCAGGTATCGGTCAACTATAAAAATCTGCCTGACGAGATGCAGAAGGGAGATCGGATCCTTCTCAATAACGGACTGGTGATCTTTGAGGTAGAGTCGGTGCAGGGAAGCGACATTCACTGCCGCGTGATTGTGGGCGGAGAGCTGTCCAACCGCAAGAGCATGAGCTTTCCCGATAAGGTGCTCAAGCAAACCTATCTTTCGGAATACGATAAGAGCGACCTGCTCTTTGGCATTGAGAACGACGTAGACTTCATTGCCTGCTCTTTCGTCTCGGTCCGTCAGGATCTGATCGACGTCAAGGAATTTCTGAAGGCGCACGGCGGCGAGAAAATGGATATCATCGCCAAGATCGAAAACCGTTCGGGCGTGGATAACATTCAGGATATCTGCCGCGAATGTGACGGCATCATGATCGGACGCGGAGACATGGGCGTGGAGATTCCCTTTGAGGAGCTGCCTGCCATTCAGAAGCACCTGATCACCACCTGCCGACTTTTGGGTAAGCGGGTCATTACCGCCACCGAGATGCTGGAGTCCATGATTTATAATCCCCGTCCCACCAGAGCCGAGATCTCGGACGTGGCGAACGCCGTTTACGACGGAACCAGCGCGATTATGCTGTCGGGAGAGACGGCGGCGGGTAAGTATCCCGTGCTGACCGTGGAGACCATGGCGCGGATCGCCTCCCAAACCGAGAAGAACGTGGCGTATACCAAGATCTTTCGGGATTCCGAGTTTATTATCCGAAATGCCTCGGACGCCATTTCCCACTCTACCTGCGGTATGGCGATTGATCTGGACGCGAAAGCGATCGTGGCGTGCTCCCTGTCGGGTATGACTGCCCGCATGGTATCCCGTTTCCGTTGCGCGGTGGACATCATCGGTATGACCACCGACGAGAAGACCTGGCGGAAGCTGGCGCTTTCTTGGGGTGTGCTTCCCGCGATGAGTGAGGTGTATTATTCCACCGATGTCCTCTTTTATGAGGCGACCAAGGTCGCCAAGCAAAGTCTGGGACTGACCTCGGGAGACCGAGTGGTCATTACGGGCGGTATGACCAACGGCGCGTCGGGCAACACCAATCTGATCAAGGTGGAAACGATTTAACGAAAACCCCTTGACAAAGAGGTACTTTCGTGCTATACTGTTAGAAATTCTGTGAGGGAGTAGCAAGCGCCTCCGCGGCGTAGCAAGTCAACATACTGGCAGACGATGCCTGGCTTGCTTTCAATTGCGAGACTCATGTGTAACTGCAAAGCTATGCATGGAGTCTGTGAAAAAACGATTCACCCCAAGTACGGCTTTGCCGCGCTTGGGGTTTGCATTTTACTTACGATAAAAAGAGGACGGACTTATGTGGAATTTTCAGTTTTTTATGAATAGCGCCATGCTTGGCATAGGACTTGCCATGGATGCCTTTTCGGTATCCCTTGCCAACGGACTCAACGAGCCCTGTATGCGAAAGCGGCGGCTCTGCTCGATTGCGGGTATTTTTGCCTGCTTCCAGTTTTTGATGCCCATGATCGGCTGGTTTTGTGTTCACACCTTCGTGCAGTTTTTCAGCGCCTTCTCCAAGTGGATCCCCCTGATCGCGCTCTGCCTTTTGGTCTTTATCGGTACCAAGATGCTCATCGAAGGGATCAAAAACGAGGAGAGCGAATGCGGCGCCTGCGCGGTGGGGTTAGGGGCGCTTATGGTGCAGGGAATCGCCACCTCCATTGACGCCCTCTCGGTCGGATTTACCATTGCCGAGTACGGCTGGCTTGAGGCTCTCGTTTGCTGTGTGCTCATCGGAGTTCTGACCTTCTTTATTTGCATGGGCGGTCTGCTTTTGGGCAAAAAGTTCGGAACGAAAATGGCAGGAAAGGCGTCGATCCTCGGCGGATGTATTCTTATCATTATCGGAATCGAGATCTTTCTGACGGGATTGTTTGGCTAAAATAGAGCAACTCTTAAATCGGGATAGGAGGGGAGAACATGCGATTCTTTATGCGACAGCGCGTTTTTTCGTGGACCGATCGATTTTGTATTTATCACGAGCAGGGAGAGGTTGCCTACACCGCGGAGGGTGAGGCGTTCAGCTTCGGTAAACGGTTGCATTTGCTTGACGGGCAAGGACGGGAGCAGGCGTTTATTCAGCAAAAGGTATTTTCCCTCTATCCCCGCTATTTTATCTATCGGGGCGGTCAGCAGGTCGCCGAGGCGGTTCAGCGGTTCAGCCTGTTTCGCCCCAACTACCATGTGCCGGGACTTGGCTGGAATATTCGGGGGGATCTTTTCGCCCACGAATTTGAAATCGATAACGGCGCTGCGCCCATCGTCAGAGTCTATAAGGATTGGTTCAGCTGGGGCGACGCTTACGCCATTGACGTAGACCCCTACGTAGACGAAGCGCTGGCTCTTGCCGTGGTTCTTGCCATCGACGCCATGATCGAAAATCGGGATT
>JAZNDP010000035.1:0-5829 GCA_045588165.1 Eubacteriales bacterium
GCCGACTCAAGGAACGGAACAGCGCAAGCTTTTCATTCTTTTTAAATATTCCAAAGCCGTCGTTGGTGAGAATTTGAGCGTCACACACGGAAAGCAATCGCAATCTGTCGTATTTTCCCTCTACAATGATGGGATACGGAATCTTCAGCCTTTCCATGTTCACAGCACCTTACAGGCAAAGTAAAGAAGAACCAGCGCGCCAAGAGCAATGCGATATACACCGAAGGGAGCAAAGCTGTGCTTCTTGACGAATTCCATCAGGAATCGGATCGCCACCAAGGACACGGCAAACGCCACAAGACTTGCTACCGCCAACACGATCCACGCAAGGGCAGGAACCGAAACTCCGCTCTCGGACACGTAATCGAAAAAGCCATATCCCTTCAGCAGACTGGCGCCCACCATAGCGGGGATCCCGAGGAAGAAGGAAAATTCCGCCGCCGCGGGACGGGAAACTCCCAAAAATCTGGCACCGAGAATGGTGGAGCCCGAACGGGAGGTTCCCGGAACGATGGAAAGCGTCTGGAAGCATCCGATCAGAAGCGCCTGACCGCAGGACACGTCCTCTACTCGATCTACCGAGGGAACCTTGTTTTTCTGAATCCGCTCCACAAGAATGAAAAGAACTCCGTAAAGGATCAGCGCCGCCGCAACCGTTACGGCATTATAGATCCAGCCGTCAATGTCCTTCCCTGTAGCCATCTCCAGAAGCTTATCTCCCACGATGCCGATCAGCGCCGCGGGAATGCTGGCAATCACCACCTTGCCCCAGAGAGCCCAGGTACCGCATTTTTCCTCCCTATTCTTACGGGGAGAAAAGGGATTGAGCTTGCCGAAGAACATGACGACCACCGCAAGGATTGCTCCCAGCTGGATCACTACCTCAAACATGCTCATATATTCCTGCGCAAAGGTCGCTCCCAGCTCGGGTGCCACCTTCAGCTGCAGAAATTCGTCCAAAAGGATCAGATGCCCCGTGGAGCTGACGGGTAACCATTCGGTGATCCCCTCCACGATACCAAAGAGCACCGCCTTTAGTATTTCCAAAATAACCATTGTTGTCCTCTCCGCGTGTAAGCCACGCTTGAATATGTAATAAATCTTTATCAGTTAGCCATATATAACCGCTATCATCAATATACACGTTTCCTTTGGTTAGTACCGCTTAACCTTTTAAAAGTTTTTGAAAGGAGTTTGAGGAAAACTTTTTCCAAAAAGTTTTCCTCATCGCGTCCTCGCGTCCTCGCATCCTCGCATCCTCACGCATCCCCCGACCGCATAATATCCCCCGCAAATACGTCAAAGGGGACACGGGCAAAGAATTTCATGGAGGGGTGAGGCGCCGATTCAATGGGCGTTCCGTCCTCGGCATACAGCTCCTTCACAGGAAATGCTTTTCCGATGCAATGGGGAGAGATCAGCTCCGCCCGCTCTCCTACGGACACCTTGTTTCTCTGAATGAAGGGATAGAGCCGACCACCCTCGGTGCGCGCAGGAAGCCCCTCGGGCAGAGGAAGCTCCTCCTCGGCAAGTGCCGTTGCAAAATAGGCCTTTTCCCGAATATATCCGTTCTGCGCGGTCAGTTGGGCATTCTCCATGGGAGATTCCTCGTAATAGCCCGTGCAATACTCTCGGTGAGATACGCTTTCCAGCTCCCGCATCCACGCGGGATCAAAGCGGTAATGCTCGGGATCCGTCCGATAGGTGTCCATGGCAAGGCGGTAGGCATTGGTCACCACCGCCGTGTAATACGCGCTCTTCATTCGTCCCTCGATTTTAAAGGAATCGATTCCCGCCTCCATCAGCTGTGGCAGAATACCGATCGTGCATATATCCTTGGAGGACATGATAAAGGTGCCAAGCTCGTTCTGTTCTACGGGAAAAGGCATTTCGGGCCGTTTTTCCTCGGTAACGGTATAGACCCAACGGCAAGGCTGGGCGCAAGCGCCGCGATTGGCATCTCTGCCCGTCAGGTTATGAGACAGCATACATCTGCCGCTGTAGGACACGCACATCGAACCGTGAATAAACGCCTCCAGCTCTACCGAGGGATCCAAAGACTCCCGAATGGCTCGGATCTCCGACAGCGTCAGCTCCCGCGCCAATACCAATCTCTTGGCGCCCAGCGCCGCGTAGGCTCTCGCCGCCTCGGGGCTGACGATGCTTGCCTGTGTGGAGATGTGAATCTCCATATCGGGAATGATCTCCCTGACCGTCGCCAAAACCCCCAGATCCGCCACGATGACGGCATCGATCCCGAAGTCCTTGATGCGCCCCAGAAACGCCCGAAGATCCCCGTACTCCGCTCCGTGTGGCATGGTGTTCAGGGTCAGATACAGCCGCTTTCCTTTGGCGTGTGTGTACTCCACCGCCGCCTGCAGCTCCTCATCGGAGAAATTGTCCGCCGCGGAACGCATGCCAAAGCGCCGTCCCGCCAGATAGACCGCATCAGCGCCGTACAGAAGCGCCGCCTTCATTTTTTCAAAATTTCCTGCCGGAGACAGAAGCTCGGGCATCCTTTTTTCTTGTTTCATTCTTCATTTCTTCCTTACGGTATATATGTGGTTAGTTTATATAAACTCATTTTTGGAACGATCATCGATCCTCCGAGAGAGTCACTCCTCCGTCTCGGTTTCCCTTGCGGTACTGCAAAGGTGAGACCCCCTTTTTTTTGCGAAACAGGCGGGACAGCTGGGTATAATCGTCATATCCTACCTTCTGCGCGATTTCGGATATGCTTAATTCCGTGGACAGCAACAGCTTCGACGCCTCCTCCAGTCTCCTTGTCAGCAAATATTCCTTGGTGGACATGCCGATATACTGTTCCAGAACCGTACACAGATATTTGCGGGAGATATGCAACGCCTCGGCAACCTCATCGATCCGCAGGTCACACCCAAAATGCTCGTCAATATACCGAATGGCGTCTCTGGCATACGCCGCGCCCGAGCTGCCTCTCTGCCGATCTCGCCAATATTGCTTTTTATGATAGGAAAGAATCATATAGAACACCCCCTGCATATAGGTGTTCAAATCACAGGAGGTATGCTCCCGATACAGCACGTCGTCAAAAAGCCCTTCCAGCTCCGTCGCAAAGCCGAAATAGAAGTACTGATTAGTTTCATCTAACCCGATACTCTTCATCTGCCATCTTGCCTCGCTCCCGCCAAAGGAAATCCACTTGAAATGCCACGGATACTCGGGGTCTGCCATCATATGATGGGGCACGTCCGGAATGACAAGGAATCCCTCTCCCGCTCCGATTCGTTTTCCGTTGAATACCCCGAACCCGTCGGTGACGTAGTGTAGAATATAGTTGGCGCTGGTTCGATTGAACTCTCGGTTGGGATAGGATTGCTCCTTTCCAAAATAAAGAAAGGAAAGAGGCGCTTCCTGCCCACGGTTGGAGATCGCGTCGTCATAGTAACGCTGATCCGCCGCGGGGCGTTCCAGCCGATCCCGAAAGATCTGTCTTTCACCGTTGAAAAGATCCCTCCAGTATTGAATCTGATTCATCGCGCCACCCCCATTCCCTCTTTCGAATGATACCGCTATTGTATCACAAATCCTCTCCTCTGTCAATGAAAAAACGACTTTTTCCCATATTCGGTCAAATAACCCTTCAGAAATACGACTTTTTGTCATATTTCGCTGTCATTTTACCATTGCAAATTCCATAGGATCCGATATAATAAAGTTGTACGATTCTATATAAGAAAAGGAGAGATCCATGTCCTTTGAATTCACCTATCATAGGTCCCCTGAGCACCTTCACGTGGGGTGTGAGAAGCCGAGAGCCTATTTCATTCCCCATCACAGCGAATCTTCCGCCCGCCGTGGACTGCGACAGGAAAGCCGTCGCTTTCTCTCTCTTTGCGGAGACTGGGATTTTCACTACTACCCCTCCCTTGCCCATTGCCCCGATTTTCTGGCGGAGGACTTCACGCGTGAGGGCTTTGACAAGCTGACGGTTCCCGTAAGCTGGCAAACCATGCAAGGGCACGGCTACGATACCCCCAATTATACCAACGTAAGATACCCCTTCCCCTTCGATCCCCCCCACGTACCCACCGAGAATCCCTGCGGACTGTACCTTCGGGATCTCACCCTTCCCTCCTCCTTTTCGGACAAGGAGCTTTATCTGAATTTTGAGGGTGTGGATTCCTGCTTTTACCTTTTTGTCAACGATATCTTTGCGGGGTACAGTCAGGTCAGCCACATGACAAGCGAGTTTAATATCACTAACCTCCTACGGATAGGTGTCAATACGCTGAAGGTTTTGGTCTTCAAGTGGTGCGACGGCTCCTATCTGGAGGATCAGGACAAATACCGCTATTCGGGTATCTTCCGCGAGGTCTTTCTCCTTGCCCGCGACAAAGCCCATCTGTCCGATATCTATCTGAAGCCCACGCTGTCCGAGGGCTACGCCACCGCCACGCTGCGGGCGGAGCTGACGGCAGCCGAGACCTCCCCCACCCTCTTTGAAAAGGAGCTCCCGCCCCTGCCCCGCTTCGGATTTACCTTCCGTATGCCCGAGGAAAACGAACGCCTGCGTTACTTTGGCAAGGGCCCCGTAGAGAGCTACGCGGACAAGAATCTGGCATCGCAAAAAGGGGGTTACGAAACCTCCGTCAGCGCATCCTTTGAGCCTTATACCCGTCCGCAGGAAAATATGGCGCATACCGACACCGAGTGGTTAGCAGTATCTAACTTATAAGGACACGGTCTGTTGGCGCTTGCCACAGAAGCGCCCTTCAGCTTCAACTGTTCTCATTTTACCGCCGAGCAGCTGACAAAAACAGCACACGGTTTTGAGCTTGTTCCTCTGAAGGAAACGGTGGTGCACATTGATTACCGCCATGCGGGAATCGGATCTGCCTCCTGCGGTCCCGCTCTGCATCCCCGCCTGCAGCTGAAGGAGAACGCCATCGATTTTTCCTTCCGTCTTCTCCCCGCCTTTGTGAATGACACGGATCCCTTCGAGGAAATGAATCGAAAATAATCTTTTTACAGTTAGAACCCCTGACCACTATTTTTTAAAAGCAAAAAACAGCCACGGTCGGCACCGAAGCGTTGACCGTGGCTGTTTTTATGAAAAGAACCGATTAATAATAGTAATCGTAGGAATCAAAAGAGGATAAGAGCGAACCCAACAAAGAACCGAGGACCACGGCGTAAATAACGGATAAAACAATTCCCGTCACAAAGCCGATAATCGCTCCCTTCCCGCAGGATTTTGCTTTTTGAGGAAAACGATCCTTAAAAATCAAATAGAGGATCAGACCCACGAGAGGAATAAAAAAGCTTAAAACGGCAAATCCCATATTGGGCGCATCGGCGGGATCCGCTCCCTTGGCAGGCGTGACGGCGCACCCACAATTGGTACAGATAATCGCCTCGTCAACCAGCTCATGCCCACATTTCGTACAATACTTCATTGTTGTTCTCCTTGATGTTATTATTCCATATTGGAATTATTTATATTATAATTCTATTTTGGAATTTTGTCAAGAGGTTTTTAGGATATAATTCCAAAAAAGAACAAAAAAGGACAAGGAACATGAAGCTTCGAAAACAGGAATACGGGGATGCCAATCTGGTAGGAAAAAACGTGGAACGACTCCGAAAGGAGCGCGGAATCAAGCAAAAGGATTTTATCGCCCGAATGCAGGTCATGGGCTGCGACATCAACCCAACCAGCTATTCCAAGCTGGAGGGGCAGGTGCGAAGCGCCACGGATAAGGAGATCTACGTCATCGCCAAGCTTCTTCGCGTCAACATGGAGGATCTGTTTGATGCCGAGATAAAATAGGCGAAGAAACAAAAAAA
>JAZNDP010000036.1:0-6762 GCA_045588165.1 Eubacteriales bacterium
ACTGGAGGCGAGAGAACTTGTGAAGCTGACGGTTCTGGAGAACTCCATGGAGACCCCCAGAGCCATGGCTGACGAGCTTGCGGAGGCGGTGGGCGCCGACGTGGTGGGAGTCATCGGACGAAAGGTGATTCTGTACCGCGAATCGGTGAACAACAAACGGATCGAGCTATGACCGGCGGCATGGATATGCTCCGCGTGGGCATCTACGGCGGAACCTTCGCCCCCATTCACAACGGACACGTGGCGGCGGCAAAGGCGTTTATGGAGCAGATGAAGCTGGATTATCTGTTTGTGATTCCAACCTATCTGCCCCCCCATAAGCAGATCGATGAGTCGGACTCCCCGCTGTATCGCATGAAAATGTGCGAGCTTGCCTTTGAGGGAGTGGAGGGCGTGGTGATCTTCGATGTGGAGATGAGCCGAGGAGGCAAAAGCTATACCTACGATACCCTGCGGGAGCTTCAGCGTCCCGATACCCGTCTGTTTCTGCTGTGCGGGACCGATATGGTGCTGACCTTTGACCGTTGGTATCGGTTTGAGGATATTTTTAAGATGTGCTATCCTACCTACGTGCGGAGGGAAAATGATCCTATTTTAACCAAGCGTATCGTGGCAAAGATCGGGGAATACTACGAAAAGTATGGAGTGATGTTCCGCAGAATCGTGACCGATCCCATCGAGCTGTCCTCTACCGAGATTCGAGACGCGGTGCGGCAGGGGAAGGATATTTCCTCCATGGTTCCCTCCGGTGTTGCCCGATTTATTCGGGAAAACGGCCTGTATCGGGATTGAGGTGAGAGAATGATAACCGAAGAGATGTTGGGCGGATTGCGGAAGGAAATTTCCTCAAAAATGTCCGAAAAAAGACTTCGCCATACCCTTGAGGTAGAAAAAATGGCGATAAGACTTGGAGAGCTGTATGCTCCCGAAAAGATTCCCGTTCTTCGGGCGGCGGCGCTTCTGCACGATATTACCAAGGAATATTCCACAGACCGTCAGCTGATGATTTGCGCGCAGCAGGGGCT
This sequence comes from Eubacteriales bacterium, assembly GCA_045588165.1. Lineage (GTDB taxonomy): Bacteria > Bacillota > Clostridia > Oscillospirales > CAG-272 > HGM12713. The sequence continues at coordinate 1,026 of JAZNDP010000036.1, forward strand.
GACCGTCAGCCGAAGCGAGCTGTACGCGCCCAAGACCTTTCACGCCAGAACGGCGGCAGAGCTGATCCCGCAACTGTTTCCCGATTTTGCCGATGAGGAGATTTGCTCCTGCGTTCGGTGGCATACAACGGGACGGCGGGGCATGACGCTTTGTGAGCAGCTGATCTATCTGGCAGACTACATTGACCTTTCCCGTACCTTTGAGGATTGTGTGACGCTGAGGAATTTCTTTTTTGATAAGGATCTGCGGAGTATGGATTCTCGGGAGAGGGTATCTCATTTGCGGGATACGTTGATCCTATCCTTTGATATGACGATCCGTGCCCTTCTCGCGGAAGGAACACCCATCAGCGAGGATACGCTGGAGGCGAGAAATGAGCTGATCTGCCAAAGGATCGACGGGGAAAGAGAGAAGTAAAAAAACAAAAAGGGAGAAGATGGCAGAGTAGGTTATCTTCCCTCTGATCGGTATTTCCATTACATAGCAAAAAAAGAACTATGAATGGAGATACCAAAATGAAAAAGATAAAATTCAAGCGACTTGCCCTGATTTGCGCAGGTGTGTTGCTTTTGACCGTTTTCGCTACAGTTCTGGCGTTGATGCCAAGACCTGCCAAGGGTGCGGAGGCCCTTCCTTCCGTGATCGTGGAGGAGAGTGAGCCCGATCCCGTTCCGTCTCAACCAAGTCAAAAGGGAAGACTGACGCTTTTGCTGTCGGGGGTCGATCGCGCTTCGGGGCTTTCCGACGTGCTGATGCTGGCGACCTTGGATCGGGACACGGGGGAGGCATGGATTATGCAGCTTCCTCGGGACACCTACGTCAGCTGCGGGAGCGGCAGCTACCGTAAGATGAATGGCACTCCCTCGGCTCTGGGAGGAATGGAGGAATTCCGTGATTTTATGTCGGAGTCGCTGGGTGTTCCGATTCATCGGTATCTGCGACTGTCTCCCGACGCATTTCGCCGAATGGTGGATGCTGTGGGTGGCGTGGAGATCGAGTTGGAATCGGCTCTGGATTATGAGGATCCCGCACAGGGACTTTCGATCCATTTGCCCGCGGGCAAGCAAACATTGGATGGAGCCTCCGCGGAGCAGTTCGTGCGGTTTCGCTCGGATTACGTGCGGGGAGATCTGGGGAGAATTGATGCCCAGAAGATCTTCTTATCCGCCCTTCTTGAGCAGATTCGCTCCAACCTGTCCGCTGTGACCTTGGCAAAGCTGTTTGTGGCGCTGCTGGGAGAGGTGGAGACCGATCTGTCCATGAGTGACCTGATGTCCCTTTCGGACGAGATCATGGCAGTGCGAAGAGAACGGGTGTTCTTTTTGACCGCGCCCGGCTCTGACGTGACCTCCTCTTCCGGAGGATCCTTTTACGTTCTGTCCGCTCCCGCCATGAGCGAGGTTCTGTCGGGGAGCTTTGGCGGATCGGATAACGGCTTTGACCCCCAAAAAGTCTTTTTGTACGCAAAATCCAAGGAGTTTGCTCAGGCCTATCAGACCTATGCCACCTACGAGGTGGTCTCTGCTGAGGGAATTGTGACGGATGGCTTGGGAATTCAAAGGAAAGAGTAAATAAGGCTTGACAAATCCGAGGTTTTGGATTACAATTATATGATGAATACGATCATTCGGAAAGGATGAAACAAAATGGATCAAGTAGAGAATATGACGGAAGCACTTCCTTCCTTGAAGGACGCCTCTGCCAAAGAGCTTGCAGAGGCAATTGCCGAGGTGCTGGATTCCAAGAAAGGCAGAGATATTAAGATCCTTCACGTAGAGGATAAGACCGTGATCGCGGAATATTTCGTGCTTTGTACGGGAGGCTCCTCGACCCAGATCAAGGCTCTCAGCGGAGAGGTGGAATACCGCCTGTCTCAGCGTGGAGTAGACCCGTATCACGTGGAGGGCAGAGATAATAACTCCTGGGTGCTGGTGGATTACAGCAACGTAATCGTTCACATTTTCAGTCGGGAATCAAGAGAATTTTACAATCTGGATAAGCTTTACGCAGATTGATCAAGGATAAAGGAAGAAAAGAGCATGAAGTACAATCACAGTGAAATCGAAAAGAAATGGCAAGCGTATTGGGAAAAGAACGAGACCTTTAAGACCGATCTCTGGGATTTTTCCAAGCCGAAATATTACGTGCTGGATATGTTTCCGTATCCGTCGGGCGTTGGTCTCCACGCGGGACATCCCGAGGGATATACGGCAACCGATATCGTATCGAGAATGAAGAGGATGCAGGGCTACAACGTTCTTCACCCCATGGGATACGATTCCTTCGGTCTGCCCGCGGAGCAGTATGCCGTGACCACGGGTAACCACCCCAACGGATTTACGCAGGAAAACATCAAGACCTTCTCGGGACAGCTCAAGGAGCTGGGGTTTGACTACGACTGGAGCAAGATGATCGCTACCAGCGACCCCGATTATTACCGCTGGACCCAGTGGATCTTCAAGCAGCTTTACAAGGACGGCTACGCCCAGTATATCGACATGCCCGTGAACTGGTGTGAGGAGCTGGGAACGGTTCTTTCCAATGACGAGGTTATTGACGGAAAGTCCGAGCGCGGCGGATACCCCGTGGTTCGCAAGAACATGAAGCAGTGGGTCATCAATCAGCCCGCCTTTGCCGAGGCGCTTCTGGAGGGTCTGGACGAGGTCGATTGGCCCGAGTCCACCAAGCTGATGCAGAAGAACTGGATCGGCAAATCCACGGGTGTGGAGGTCAAATTCCAGATCGTGGGCGGCGGAGAGTTCTCCATCTTTACCACCTGTATCGAGACCATTTACGGCATCACCTTTATGGTACTGGCTCCCGACGGAGATATCGTCAAGGGTCTGATGCCCAGAATTGAAAACAAGGAAGAGGTTCAGGCGTATATCGACGAGACCCTGAAGAAGAATGACATGGACCGCACCGAGCTCAACAAGACCAAGTCGGGCTGTGAGCTGAAGGGCGTGACCTGTATCAACCCCGTCAACGGCAGAGAGGTGAGAATGTTCATCGGCGATTTCGTTCTGGCAAGCTACGGAACGGGTGCCGTTATGGCGGTTCCCTCTCACGACCAGCGTGACTTCGAGTACGCGATTGCTCACAACATCGATATGCTTCAGGTTATCGACGGCGACGAGCGCCTCGGACGTGTGGACGTTTCCGAGAAGGCATTTGAAAAGGGCGAGTACCTCGGCAAGGGCTATAAGCTCATAAATTCCGAGGAATTCACGGGTCTTACCGTGGAGGAAGCCAAGGAAGCCATCACCGTAAAGCTTGAGAAGATGGGTGTTGCCAAGAGAACCGTCAACTATCATTTCAGAGAGTGGATCTTCGCAAGACAGAGATATTGGGGCGAGCCCGTTCCCGTGGTACATACCGAGGACGGAGGAATCCACGTGCTGGAGGATGAGGAGCTTCCCTTGATCCTTCCCGAGCTGGAGAATTACAAGGGTGAGGGCGGAAAGGCGCCCCTCGAGAATGCCACCGAGTGGAAGAACTACGATCGGAACGGTGTAAAGGGTAAGAGAGAGACCTCTACTATGCCCGGTTCCGCGGGATCCTCCTGGTATTTCCTGCGTTATATCGACCCCAAGAACGACAAGGAGTTCGCAAATCAGGAGCTTCTGAAGCACTGGATGCCCGTTGACCTCTACATTGGCGGTCCCGAGCATGCCGTGGGACACCTGATGTACTCCAGAATTTGGAACAGATACCTTTACGATAAGGGTCTGGCTCCCACCAAGGAGCCCTTCCAAAAGCTGGTGCATCAGGGTATGATCCTTGGCTCCAACGGCATCAAGATGGGTAAGAGATTCCCCGAGTTCGTGGTCAACCCCAGTGACGTGGTTCGTGACTACGGCGCGGACACCCTTCGTCTCTATGAGATGTTCATGGGACCGCTGGAGGTTTCCAAGCCTTGGAGCGATCAAGGTGTTGAGGGCGCGAGACGTTTCCTCAACCGTGTTTGGGCGTTCTTTACCGAAGCGGAAAATATTGTAGAGGGCGAGGTCCCCGCGCTGGAGAAGATCTACCACAAGAGTGTGAAGAAGATCACCCACGACTTCGAGAAGCTTGGCTTCAATACGGCAATCTCCCAGATGATGATCTTCGTCAATGCCGTGTATAAGGAAGGCAAGTGCTCCAGAGAGTACGCCGAGGGACTGACGAAGATGCTGTCCTGCATCTGTCCTCATATCGGTGAGGAGCTCTGGTCGATTCTCGGACACGATGCCACCATCGCCTACGAGCCTTGGCCCGCCTACGATGAGAGCAAGACTGCTGACGATGTCGTGGAGGTTGTGGTTCAGATCAACGGCAAGGTAAGAGGAAAGCTTTCCATTCCAGTGGATCTGCCCCAAGGCGAGGTTCTGGCAATTGCCAAGGCGGACGAGCGGATTGCCGCCGCCATGGAGGGCAAGACCGTAATCAAGGAGATCGTGGTTCCCAACAAGATTATCAATATTGTGGTGAAATAAATGACCCAAAGGGGGAAATCCATCAGATGGGTTTCCCCCTTTCTTTTGAGAAAGGATAATTTTATGTTTGTACGAGCGATTCCCGTTTTTGCCGAGGGCAAGGACAAGGAAAAGAATTATCAGCTGATTCTTCGCGGAAAAGCGGAGGAACTGACGGAAAGCGTACTGCGCATTACGGCGTTTTCCTTTTACCGCTTGACGGTCAACGGTCGCTTTGTGGCGTTCGGCCCCGCGAGAACGGCAAAGGGCTACGCGAGAGTGGACGAGATCGACCTTTCGCGCTATCACACCGAGGGCGGCAACGAGATCGTCATTGAGGTGGCGGGATACTATTGCTGCTCCTTGTCTACCGTGAAACAGCCTTCCTTTGTTGTTGCCGAATTGAGAAGGGGCGGGGAGATTCTTCTTGCCACGGGCAGAGAAGGAGATTTTGAGGGTTATCGCTCTTGTCGACGCATACAAAAGGTGGAACGCTTCTCGGGGCAGAGACATTTCGGAGAGATTTACGATTACGGAGAGGAGGATCTCTTTGCGGAGAAAAATCGCGTATCGCTTGATCCCGCAGAAAATCAGCCTTCCTATCTTCCTCGCCGTGTGCCCATGCCCGACTATGAGGTTATCGAGACGAGGCGCTATGCATCGGCGGGAACCTTTGCTTATGACGAGAGCAGACCCTGTCAGGAAAACCGCTATTCGGGTGGACTTATGGTGGATTTCTGGGGACAGTATTACCCCGATGAGGCGGTATCCTTGCCTTACCGCTGGATTCAGAAGCAAAAGCAGACGAGAACGCGGGGTGAGGGAGACTTCCCCTTGACGCTTTCGGCGGGCGAGTACGTGATCATGGACTTAAAAGCCATCTGGGCGGGATTTTTGCGCCTTGACGTAACGGCGCGGGAGGAAAGCGACATGGTGCTGGGCTTTACCGAGCTTTGCTCTCCCGACGAATTTGCCTTTACCAATATCAATATGCAAGCGGTGATCGAGTATTTCGTTCCCGCGGGAAAGCGCGTGGAGTTCCAGAGCTTCGAGCCCTATACCTGCCGCTTGGCGGTGCTGATGGTCAAAAAGGGAAGCGTGACGGTTTCCTCTATCGGTCTGCGTACTTATGAATACCGTCGGGATCTGATGCTGACGCGCGAGGTGCGTGACCCCGAGCTGAAAAAGATTGATGCGGCAGCGGAGCGCTCCTTTGCCCACAACGCGGTGGATCTGTTTACCGACTGTCCCTCCCGTGAGCGAGCGGGCTGGCTCTGTGACA
>JAZNDP010000037.1:0-11093 GCA_045588165.1 Eubacteriales bacterium
GTTACCGCATCGGGTAAGGTAAAGATGGGTCACTGCCATCACAGACACAACACGGGTCTGAAGACCGCCAAGAGAAAGAGACATCTGCGCTCCAGCGCGATCCTCAGCGAGTCCATGACCGCAAACATCAGAACCCTGATCCAGAAATAATCGGAAGAGTGTAAGGAGGAACTAGAAAATGGCAAGAATTAAGGGCGCAATGATGACGCGCAAGAGAAGAAATAAAGTTTTGAAGGCTGCAAAGGGCTATTGGGGCGCAAAGTCCAAGCACTTTAAGATGGCAAAGCAAGCCGTCCTGAAGAGCGGTAACTATGCGTTCGCAGGCAGAAAGATGAAGAAGAGAGATTTCCGTCAGCTGTGGATCGCGCGTATTTCCGCGCAGGCAAAGGTGAACGGCATGAACTACTCCACCTTTATGCACGGTCTGAAGGTTGCCGGTATCGATCTGAACCGCAAGATGCTCGCAGAGCTTGCAGTATCCGACAAGGAAGCATTTGCAGCTCTGGTAGAGAAGGCAAAGGCAGCCCTTTAATCTGAGCTTAAAAAACCCGCTAATTGGCGGGTTTTTATTTGCTTTTATCAAAAGGAAAAGAAGCGTGAAAGAAGTAATAAACTCCAGACAAAATCCTAAAATTCGCGAGGTTTGCGCCTTGCTGGAAAAGAAAAAACGTCGTCAGACGGGGCTTTTCCGCTTTGATGGGATCAAGCTTTTTGGGGAGGCATTGGGCACATCCATGGAGATTCTGACCATTTTTGTGAGAGTTCCCATGAACGATGCGCTCGAGGCGCTCATTGACGGGGCAGTACGCGCGGGACGGATTGAAGAATCCTCCGTCGTGTACGTGTCTGAATCGGTATTTGAGAAGATTAGTGACGAAAAGGCTCCCGAAGGAATTGTAACCGTTGCCGGACAGCCCGAGAATTTGCACAGAAGAGCAAAAAGCGGCGAGATTGCCGAGGAGATCGACCGCCGAGAGCGGTTGCTTGTGGCAGAGGCATTGCGGGATCCCGGAAATCTGGGAACCGTTATGCGGAGCTGCGCCGCGCTGGGAATTGACCGACTGATTCTGAGTGATGATTGCGCGGATCTCTATAATCCCAAGACCGTAAGAAGCGCCATGGGAGCGATCTTCCGTCTGCCTACGCTGACGGTTTCGGCGGGAGAGATGCCCTGTGCGATTCAATCCTTGCGAAGAAGCGGACGGAGCGTTTTTGCCGCCGCCTTGCGTGAGGATGCGGAGGAGATCGGACGTCTTTCTCTCAAGAGGGGAGATTGCTTCGTGATTGGAAACGAGGGGCATGGTCTGAGCGACGAGTCTATCGATGCGTGTGACGGATGCGCCATGATTCCCATGCGGGAGGGAAATGAGTCCCTGAACGCGGCTGCCGCTGCGGCGATCTGCATCTGGGAAACGATTCGCGCCGACGGGTGACGAAAAGGAGACAGTATGAACAACGAAAATATCCTTTATTGGATCTGGCTTGCTACGCACTGCGGAATTGCCTCCAAGGAGTTCGGGCGTCTGATTACCCGCCATTCGGATCCCTTTGAGATCTATCGGATGAGCGAGGAGGAGCTGGAGCATCTGGAGGGGATCAGCGCCCATCTGAAGCTCCGTTTGCAAGAGAAATCCCTGGAAGGCGCTTATGAGATCCTTCGGTACTGTCAGAAAAATGGTGTACAAATTCTAACCTATGGGGATCGGGCGTATCCGGAACGGCTGAAAAACATTGAGGATCCGCCTGCTTTGCTGTACGTGCGAGGCAGATTGCCCGATTTGGATCACCGCCTTTGTATTGGCGTGGTCGGAACCAGAAAAATGAGCGAATACGGCAAGCACACCGCGTATACAATATCCTATGAGCTTGCTGCCGCAAGAGCCGTTGTGGTCAGCGGTCTGGCAAAGGGCGTGGACGGAGTAGCCGCGTGCGGCGCGATGGCGGCGCAGGGCGATACCGTGGCGGTTCTTGGCTGTGGAATATCCATTGCCTATCCCAGGGAGCACCGATCTCTGTTGAAGGTGGTGGAAAAGCTGGGAGCGGTCGTGACCGAATATCCCCCTGCGGAGCGACCCAACAGCTGGAATTTCCCAAAGAGAAACCGCATCATCAGCGCCCTTTCTCAGGGTGTGTTTGTGGTTGAGGGTGACGCGATCAGCGGTGCGCTGATTACGGCAAAGTGCGCCGTAACACAGGGAAGAGAGCTGTTCGCGCTTCCCGGTGAGGTGGGAAAGAAAACCTCGGAGGGACCCAACGAGCTGATTCGTGAGGGCGCTCGGATGGCAAGATGCGCGGAGGATATTTTAAATACGTATGAGTTTCTGTACGGGGACGTGCTGGATCAGGAAAGACGGGCGCGTGCCCTTCGTTTCCCTGTTTCGGCAGAGAAAGCCTTTGAGAGATACGGTGTCGGGGTGCTGTACGGAAATTCCAAGGCAGAGCGGAACGATACCCGTTCCTCCGCCGCGGAGAAGAAGTCCTCTTGTCAGGCGAAGGATATGCCGCAAGAGGAAAATAAACAAGAAGCCAAAGAATGTAATACGGATGCAACCTTTCCCAAGATGGATCGGTTATCCTCGTTGGACGAAATTTCGAGGAAAGTTTATCTTGCTTTGCCCGACGGGAAGCTTTTTTCGGCGGACGGCGTGGTTTGTGACGAGCTGAGCACCGTACAGGTGCTTACCTCCCTGACCATGCTGGAGCTGTGCGGTCTTGTGGTCTCACAGCCCGGCGGACTTTATCGAAAGCAGGCTCTCTGATATGCGACGGAGAAGGACCGGCAGATATCAATAACGGAATGGATGAATTGGCAAGAAAGGATATAGGAATATGGCAAATTTAGTAATCGTGGAGTCACCCTCCAAAGCATCTACCATTAAGAGCTATCTTGGCTCCAACTATAAGGTAGTAGCTTCCAAGGGACACGTGCGCGATCTGCCCAAGAGTACTCTTGGCGTAGATATTGAAAACGGGTTTGACGCTCACTACATCAATATTCGCGGAAAAGGAGATCTGATCAAGGAGATCCGAAAGGAAGCAAAGGCGGCAAACAAAATCTTCCTCGCAACCGACCCTGACCGAGAGGGAGAGGCAATTTCCTGGCATTTGGCGGCGGCGCTGGGGATTCCCGTGGAAAAAACTCTGCGCGTCAGCTTTAACGAGATTACGAAGACGGCGGTGAAGTCTGCGATCAAGGCGCCTCGCCAGATTGATATGAATCTGGTCAATGCCCAGCAGGCAAGAAGAATCCTGGACCGAATCTTAGGATATAAGCTCTCTCCTTTTCTTTGGAAAAACGTGAGAAGCGGATTGTCCGCAGGACGGGTACAGTCTGTGGCGACCCGCATTATCGTCGAGCGTGAGGAGGAGATCCGCAGCTTCGTTCCCGTGGAATACTGGACAGTGGACGCTCTTCTGTCCACAGAGGACAATCATGACTTTTCGGTTCGCTTTTACGGAGACGGCAAGGGCAGAGTAAAGCTGACCTGTGAGGCAGATGCCATGCGTGTGGTGAATGCTGTCAGCGGGAAGGAATTTACCGTCAGCTCCGTAAAGAAATCCAAGAAAAAGAAGCTTCCCGCGCCTCCCTTTACGACCTCCACCATGCAGCAGGAGGCATCGAAAAAGCTTGGCTTCCAGTCTCAGAAGATCATGCGTATCGCGCAGGAGCTTTACGAGGGTATTAACGTGGGATCGGAGAACGGTGGCGTACAGGGTTTGATTACCTACATGCGTACCGACTCCATGCGAGTCTCCGCTGATGCGCAAAGCGAGGCGAGAGCTTATATTGAGGCAAAGTTTGGCGAGCCTTACAATACCGCAACGCCCAGAAATTATAAGAGCCGCGCAGGCGCGCAGGATGCCCACGAGGCAATTCGTCCCGCTCGCGTGGATCTGGAGCCTGCCAAGATTAAAAAGTACGTGACGGCAGACCAGTTCAAGCTGTACAAGCTGATCTGGGAGCGCTTTATTGCCAGCCAGATGGAATCTGCCACTCTGGCAACCGTAACTGCTGATTTTGAAGCCGAGGGATACGTATTCCGTACCAGCGGCTATACCGTGGATTTCCCCGGCTATATGGCGGTGTACGAGGAGAGCGAGGACGACACGAAGGTCAATGCGGACGAGGTCAGAGAGCAGAAAAATATTCGTCTGCCCAACGTGAAGCAGGGAGCCAGAGTTGCGTCCCGATCCATTGATCCTCAAAAGCATTTCACCGAGCCCCCCGCGAGATACAACGATGCCTCCTTGATCAAATTCCTGGAGGAGATGGGAATCGGACGCCCCAGTACCTTTGCTACGATTATTACAACGATTATCGCCAGAAACTACGTCAAGCGTGAGGGCAAATCGTTGGTACCCACACCTACGGGCGAGCTGACGAACAAGCTGATGCTGGAGAGCTTCCCCAATATCGTCAACTATCAGTTTACCGCCCAGATGGAGACCGATCTTGACGAGATCGAAAACGGGAACACGCCCATGAACACCGTTTTGGAGGACTTCTGGGCGGATTTCGGCAAGGCATTGGACGCGGCGGAGAAGAAAATGGAGACCCAGGAGCTGGAGATCCCCGTGGAGGAGACCGATCTGATCTGCGACAAGTGCGGACGGCGTATGATTGTCAAAAACGGACGGTACGGAAAGTTTGCGGCATGTCCGGGGTATCCCCAGTGTAAGAACACCAAGCCTTTGGTAGCTCCCAAGGAGGATGAGGAGGTAGCGGAGGAGAAAAAGACGATCATCGCGGACTTCAAGTGTGAAAAATGCGGATCGGACATGGTACAGCGGACGGGACGCTTTGGCACCTTCTTTGCCTGCGTTCGGTATCCCGAGTGTAATTTCTCCAAGCAGAAAACAAGAGAGATCGGTGTTCCTTGCCCCAAGTGCGGATCCAAGATCGTAATCAAAACGGGCAAGAACCGCACCGTTTTCTATAGCTGTGAAAAATATCCCACCTGTGATTTCTCCTCTTGGGATCTTCCTCTGAACGAAACCTGTCCCGATTGCGGCGAGATGCTGTTCCGCAAAAAAGGACAAACCACGATCATCTGTCACAATAAAGCCTGTGGCTTTAAAAAGCCCGCTCCCGCGACGGAATCTGCCGAGGCGGTCGAAGATAAGTAAGAGTGTACTCCCTTCGATTGCTCGGCGGGGTCTGCTCGCCCTCTGGCGAAAGGAGAAAACGAATGAATAACAATCCAACAATAACGGTGCTTGGCGCAGGGCTTGCCGGCTGTGAGGCGGCATGGCAGGCATCTCGCCGCGGTGTCCGTGTCCGATTGGTGGAAATGAAGCCAAAGCAGCATACCCCCGCTCACCACTCGGAGGGGTTTGCGGAGCTTGTTTGCTCTAATTCCTTGCGCTCCGACAGTCTTGCGAATGCGGTAGGACTTTTGAAGGAGGAGTTGCGTCGGTGCGGATCACTGATCATGGAGGCGGCGGATGCGACCCGAGTACCGGCGGGATCGGCTCTGGCGGTGGATCGGGAGAAATTTTCTGCCTATGTTACCGAAAAAATCAAAAGCTCGTCCAATATTGAGATCGTGTCCGCCGAGGCGGATCGAATCTCGGAAGAGGGTGTGACGGTGATTGCCACGGGCCCTCTGACCTCTGATCCGTTGGCGGCGTATATCCGTGACGAGCTGGGATGCGGCAATCTTCACTTTTTTGATGCCGCAGCGCCCATCGTGGATGCCGAGAGCATCAACTACGACGTAGCCTTTTTCGCTTCTCGCTATGATAAGGGAGATGCGGATTACATCAACTGTCCCATGAATGAGGAGCAGTACAATGCTTTCTGGCAGGCGCTGATTACCGCCGAGGAGGCACCTCTGAAGGAGTTTGATCGAGAGGCGCAAAAGAGGCCGAAGGTCTTTGAGGGCTGTATGCCCGTGGAGGTGATGGCGCGCAGAGGGCACGACACATTGCTGTACGGACCTCTCAAGCCCGTAGGCTTGGTGGACAAGAGAACGGGTCGGAACAGCTATGCGGTGGTTCAGCTCCGTCGGGAAAATGCGGAAGGAAGCATGTATAATCTGGTTGGCTTCCAGACTCACCTGACCTTCCCCGAGCAAAGACGGGTCTTTCGCATGATCCCCGGCTTGGAGAACGCGGAGTTTCTCCGGTACGGGGTGATGCACCGCAATACCTATCTGAATTCCCCCGGATTGTTGGATGAGACCTACCGTCTTACCACAAGAAGCGGTATTTATTTTGCCGGTCAGATGACGGGTGTTGAGGGATACATTGAATCTGCCGGATCGGGATTTGTGGCGGGAGTAAACGCCGCAAGGACTGTGCTGGGACAGGAACCGACGGTGTTCCCCCGCACGACCATGATCGGCGCGATGGCGCATTACGTGGCAGGCGGCGGCGTGGGAGAGTTTGCTCCCATGAACGCGAATTTTGGTATCATCGAGCCTCTGCCCACCCGCGTGAAGGGCGGAAAATCTGCCAAGAACGAGGCGCTTTCGGCACGCGCCTTGGATACGATTGAAAAAATGAAGGAGGTAGGGCTGTGAAAACGATCATTTTGGATATGATGGGAGGCGACAACGCCCCCGCCGAAATGGTGAAGGGCGTGTGCCTTGCCGCAAGGGAACTGCAGGCGAACTATATTTTGGTTGGTGATCGGGCGCAAATAGAAAAGATTGCCGCGGAGGAGAAGCTGTCTTTGGATGGCTTTGAGATCGTCGATACCTCGGTTGTAATCACCATGGAGGATGAGCCCTCCGCCGTGATGCGGGAAAAGTCGGATTCCTCCATGAGTGTGGGACTCCGTCTGCTTGCCGAGGGCAAGGGCGATGCCTTTGTCAGCACGGGAAATACGGGTGCTCTGTATACGGGAGCCAACCTGATCGTGCGACGGATGAAGGGGATCAGACGACCCGCCATTGGCGCGATTCTCCCCATGCAACCGCCCGTCCTTCTTCTGGATTCGGGCGCCAATATTGACGTCACTCCCGAGATTTTAGAGCAGTTTGCCGTGATGGGCGCCACGTACATGCGAGAGATGATGGGAGTAGAGAATCCCCGTGTCGGACTGTTGAACAACGGAGCCGAGGAGCATAAGGGTACGGCGGTATATCGGGATACGTATCGATTGCTATCTGCCAATCCTTCTTTGAATTTCGTAGGGAACGTGGAAGGAAACCGAGTGATGTTCGATGCCTGCGACGTGCTGGTTGCCGATGGCTTTACGGGTAATATTTTCCTGAAGACCATGGAGGGAATGGGAAAGCTGATGATCAAGACCCTGAAGGGCTTGTTCTATGAGAATCTCAAAACAAAGCTGGCGGCTCTGATGGTCATGAAGGGGATCGGGGGCATCAAGAAGAATTTTGATTCCACCGAGTTCGGCGGAGCCCCGATTTTGGGGATTGCCAAGCCGGTGATCAAGGCCCACGGCTCCTCTAATGCCAAGGCGTTTAAAAACGCGATTCGGCAGGCGATCGCTTGTGCTGAGACCGATCTGGAAGCCGAATTGTCTTCCGCCTTTTCTCTGCTGGCAGAGAGAAAAAAGAAGGAAAAGGATACGGTCTCCGCGGCGAATGCGGAGGAGAACTAAAATTGCAAGGAAAGGTGTGATACCGTGCGAGAGACGAATCTCTCTTTATTGGAAAAAGAAATTGGATATACCTTTCGGGATCACGGTGTCTTGCGAGAGGCGCTGACACATTCCTCCTACGCCAACGAGCTGCGGGCAAAAAAGAAGACTGCCGAATGCAACGAGCGGTTGGAGTTTTTGGGAGACGCCATTCTGGCGGCGATTGTCAGCGAATATCTGTTTTATGAATATCCCGATCTGCCCGAGGGAGAGCTGACCGGACGCCGAAAGGCGGTGGTACAGTCGTCAGCCCTTGCTTCTTACGCGCGTCGCATCGGGCTGGGTCGTTTCCTTTATCTTGGAAACGGCGAGGAAAAGGGAGGCGGCAGAGAACGCCAATCGACCTTGGAGAATGCCTTCGAAGCTCTTCTTGCCGCCATGTATCTGGATGCGGGAGATGAGGGGAAGGACGTAGTCAGACGATTTCTTCTTCCTTTGATCGCAAAGGAATTGAGCGAGAATTACAGTCCGATCAGCATCGACCCCAAAACCGAGCTTCAGCAGCTGATCCAACAGACCGAGGGAGACTTTTTGGAGTACTTTACGGTAGCGGAAAGCGGACCGGATCACGACAAAGTCTTTACCGTGGAGGCGAGAATGAACTCCAATATTATCGGCAGAGGAGTCGGGAAATCCAAACGGGAGGCGGAACAAAACGCCGCGCTGGCGGCGCTTCGCCTGTTTGGCGAGGTTTGATCCCATGCCATGGAAAGAGGAAAAAAAGAGCCGCAGCAGGCGGCTCTTTTTTGTTGTCGGATATTCTTGCAAAATGAGAAGAAATATGGTATGATATAAGTACGTTGATAGAGAGGAGGACCCATGATGCTGTTTACGGCGCCTGCATTTCTGTTTTTGTTTTTGCCCCTGTCCTTTTTGCTGTATGCGGTTTTGGGAAAGGGACACAGACGCGAGTGCTTACTGTTGATTTGCTTTGCGTATCATCTGGTTCTGAATCTGTTCCATTTGTATACTCTTCTGATTCTGGCGTGTCTCATTCTCTATACTTATCTTGCGGGTATCCTGATCCGTCGGGTCCGTCATTCGGCACTAACGGCGGCGGTCTGTCTTTTGCCTTACGTTTTGCTGATCGCCTTGCGGATACCGGCTTATGGAGAGGTGGAGGGATTCGTTTATCCCATCGGTTTGACGATTACGACGCTGGGTACCACCTCCTATTTTTTGGATACCCTCCGAGCGGGATCCCCGTCGCGGCACCGGATGTTTGATCTTTGCCTTTACTTGGGCTTTTTCCCTGTGATGTTGGCGGGTCCCTTTGTAAAATACTCGGAATTTCAAGAGCTGGCACGGGAGGATCGGATCTCCTTCGGTGTCGTGGATTTTGCCGACGGCGCTTGCTTGTTTATGACCGGATTGATCAAGCGGATCGTTGTGGGCGCGGTTTTGATGGAAACCTACGAGACCTTTATTTTGTCGATCGCGCAAAGCTCTGATGCCCTGCTTACGGTTCTTGCCATGATTCTGGTGTATTTCGGCGTTTATTTTGTGATCACGGGTTACGCGGATATGGGTTGCGGACTTTCCAAGATGTTTGGTATTCGATTGAGGTACGTTCCGACTCATCCATTCCAAGTAGCTCTGCCGACCCAATACGGTCGCGCGCTTCTGTATAGCTTTTACGAATGGCTTGACGACTACGTGATCAATCCCGTCATTTGTGTGACGAAGGGGCGGGGGTCTTATTTGATTCGCGCCGTTGGCTACGGCGGACTTGTGTTGCTGTTTATCCGCTCCAATTGGTACGTACTGCTGATGGTGATCCCTTGCGTAGCTGCTTCTTATTTGAGTTTGCGCTTGGATTGGGAGGATCGGCTTCGTGGACGGAACGGGTTGCAGATTCTTACCGGATTCCTTACGGTAACCCTTTCTGCGCTGGGTTGGGTCTGCGTTACGGTGGGAGGTGTAGGCGCGGTGCTACGGCATTTGTCGCAAATGTCTTATTCCAATTCGGAGTATTATTTGGATAAGCTTTTGACGAGCATCTCTGTGGAGGAATGTCTCTTCGTACTTCTCGTTGCGGCGGGGGTGTGCGCGGCGCCATTTCTGCTGCGGAGAGGCGGATTGCAACGAAACAGAAAAAAACGGCTGATTGTTGAGGCTGTGGGGGGACTACTTTTGCTTTTGATCTTTGCCTTTGCTCTGTTGTTCTTCTTGCCTCAGTACGGAATCTATGACACGGTTCCGTTTCGATACGTGTTCATTTAAGGAGGTGGTCGATTGTGAGTCATAACAAGGCGCTTTCCTTTCTTACGGTCGTGCTCTTTATTGGTATCCTGCTCTCCATCACTCTTTATTTGGGATTGAACGGATTTTTCGGAGAGATCTCTGTGACGGATGACGGGGGGCGGCAGACGCTGTTATATAACGAGGCGTTTCGGGAGGAGGTCGCGATACAGACCTTCGTAAGATATTGCGATTATAAATTGTTTCGCCACATCGATCGGGAGTCCGTGATCATCGGAAAATCCGATTGGCTGTTTGAGACGTCCAGGGAGGATAACGGCTATGATTATCTGCTGGACTACGTGGGTGGATGTCCCTATAGCGAGGAACAGCTGGCGCGGATCGCTTACCGAATCTCGGCGCGGCGAGAGGCATGCGCGGAGCGGGGCGCGGAATATTTGCTTGTGGTTATCCCCAATTCCATGACCGCCATGTCGGAATATTTGCCCTCCTATATCGGTGAGCAAAGTGAAAATACCCGTCTTGGGCAGCTGGGACGGTATCTGGAAGGGCGGGGAGAAACAGCCTTTCTGGATTTGAGTGACGTGATGCGCGTGGAGTCGGATGAGGAGGCTCTGTATAACAACACAGAGGATTCGGTAAACGCGTATGGCGCCTACACGCTCTACCGTACGGTGATGTCCGAGCTATCGACACGAGGCAGAGAAACCAAAGAGGGTTGGTTGGATGCGGAGTCGATCCAGTTCTTTACTCACTATACCGATGGAAAGGGAACGGCAAAGAGGGTCGGGCTTGAGCGATTGATTCCCAATCGAACGGTCTCTCTTTCTGAAACCATGACGGACCTGTACCGCGTTTCGGAGGTGACGCAGCAATGTGTTACCACGACCATTACGGCTGAAGAGAGGAAGAGTGGTGAAAAGCTGATCATCGAGTGTTCAATCGAATGGGACAAGATACAGCTGATGCCCTTTTTCTCCAATACGTTTGGAACCGTAATATACGAGAATGCCATTGACGATGGCATTTCCTCTCTCGATTATCATCATGGAACGATCCTCATTCAGGTGATTCATGAAAGCGAACTGGAATTGCTGCTGAACTGACAAAAGGAGACGGGGAATCCTGTCTCCTTTTTGCTGAAAAATAAAAAATAAAACAAATTATAATAATAAAATATAGATCAAAGATGATGTTTAATTAGATAGAAAAATACAAATTATAAAATAAAAAATAAAAAAGACCAGACGACTTATAAAAAAGAGCACAATAATAGTTGTTG
>JAZNDP010000038.1:0-4763 GCA_045588165.1 Eubacteriales bacterium
TAGAGGTAATCCCTCGCATCCGACTCGCCGTTTTACCTTCCGAGAAAGCACCCAAAGTGGCTTTGACAAAACAAAAAAGACCCGTACTTACACACGCGGATCACGGGAAACACCAAAAAGCGAACGGCGCACGTTCGCTAAAAAATGACCCGCGCCTATGTATAAGTACGAGTCTAAAAGCTCGTTACAATAAGAGAATGCAAGTGCATTCAATGCCGGTTTAGTGGCTGATGGCGTCGGATTTCTTGTGAAATAGATTACTGATCAACGGCTAATGATGCCGCGCGTTCTGTCTTGTTTGCCAAGCGGCGCGAGGTTCGTTCTCCACCGCAAGTATTCACGCGAAATATATCTTATTCAGTTGTATAGAACTCAATTTGGGTGGCAATACTAATAATGGGAAAGTATGCCTATGTAAAAATCGAGTGTTATGTTATATCACAAATAGACGAAATTGTCAATATGTTTTGTAAAAATATTCTTTAGAAAAAGCGGTGGGCAGAAAAATCTGCTCACCGCTTAGAGTTATAAGGAGGCTGCACTTACAGTCTCGATGTTTGTTAGATTTTCTTCTTTTTGTCGATGATAAAGTAGAATAGTGCAATCGTACCGCATCCGCAGAATGCCAAACCCGAAATCACACATACGATGATGATAAAGGTCCGATTATCTGCATTTGCTTTTGCAAGCTCTGCATCTTTTGCTTCAAGAGCTGCCTTATTGTCTGCATCTGCTTTTTCCAGTGCTTGCTTTACGCTGTCAAGTTTACTTGCAAGAGTATCGATTGCCGCTTGGAGCGTAGCCTGTGCCGAGGTGATCTTGCCTTCAAGCTCAGCCTTGTTTGCCGCATCGGTTGCTTCGAGAGCTGCCTGAGCAGAAGTAAGAGCATTGTTCAACGCGGTAATTCTGCCGCTCAGTGCGGTGTCACCGCTTGCGATTGCCTCGTTAAGAGCATTTTGTGCATCTTCGAGATTCTTTTGAACTGCCTTGATTGCCGCATCAAGTGTAGCATCTGCGGTTTCGATCTTGGAAACAAGCTCTGCCTTATTATCGGTGTCAGCCTTTTCAAGTGCCGCCTTTGCATTTGCAAGTGCAGTATTGAGTGCATCGATCTCTGCGGAGAGGTCGTTATCACCGTCCGCGATGGCTTGGTTCAAGTCTGCGATCGCCTGATCCAGCTTTGCTTTGGTGCTGTCGAGGTCGGACTGTACGCTGTCGATCGCCGCTTGGAGTGTAGCCTGTGCACTTGTGATCTTGCCTTCAAGCTCAGCCTTGTTTGCCGCATCGGTTGCTTCGAGAGTTGCCTGAGCAGAAGTAAGAGCATCGTTCAATGCGGTGATTCTATCGCTCAGCTCACTGTCGCCGCTTGCAATTGCCTCGTTAAGAGCATTTTGTGCATCTTCGAGATTCTTTTGAACTGCTTTGATTGCTTCGTCAAGAGCCGCATCTGCTTCGTCCATCGCATTTTCAAGGTCGGTAACGCTTTGCTTGATTGCACTGTCCTCAGATTTGAGGGTTGCAATCTCGGAGTTGATAAGGGTATCAGCCGCCTTGTAAGCTTCGTCGAGCTTAGCCACCTTATCTTCTATATCGGCTTCGTTTGTGTTGATAGTATTCTGCAACTCGGTCTTTGCCTGTGCAAGATCAGAAGTCACCTTGTCTATAGCCACCTGCATTGTTGCATCCGCGCTTGCGAGAGCTGTATTGATGCTATCAACGTAGTCCTTTATACTTGTTACTCCATCGGGAAGTGTACCGATAAGCGTGTTAAGAGAGTTGTACTTGCTTGCAAGGTCGGTCGCAAGGCTTGCGATATCGCCGCTGTTGGTATTGATGGCGCTCTGCAAAGCCGTGTTAGCCGCTTCAAGCGCATCAATCGCATCTTCAAGCTCTTTTTTGGCTTTGTTTATTGCATCTGTAGACGATGCCTTTACATCCTCTCTGCCACAAATGACACAAGTATAATTGTTATCACTCGTTGCGCCCGAGCACTCCTCAAGAACCGCTCCGCAGCCATAATCGCAAACGTGATTGTCATCGGTTGCGCTGTCGGAATGCTCACCCAGAGTCACATTTCCACAATTGCGATCACAAATATGGTCACGGTTATCATCTTTATGTCCAAGAGCCTCGCCCACAGTTGTGCCGCATTCGGTACAGGTTGCGGGAGCTGCGCAGGTCGGATCTGCCATCAAATGACAAACATCGAGTGCATCAGCGTGATCATCACGAGATGTGCCAATCGGATAAGAACCGTCGGGTGTATGCTTTTCAAACGCATCGATTCCTTTAAGGAACCAGAAATAGCACGCTCTGTTATCGGTACTATCCCAAGTTGCGTCGAGCAAGAAATACTCCCCGTCAAGCTTTACGATATTCCACATATGGTTAACACCTTCGGAAACACCGAATACAACTTCGGATTCAATGGAAGCGGCATCCAGCATGCGCATCAGAAGCAGGGCATAGCCTTGACATACTGCTTTTCCATCGACCAGTGCGCCGTATGCAGTAAAGCAATGCTCCGCTGCTTCATCATAGGTTACGTTGTCGCAAACGTATCCGTAAATCGTGAGAATCTTTTCAAGATCGGTCTTGCCGGCAAGATTCAATCCTGCTATGATTTCGTCAAGCTTCTCTTCAAAAGCATCTTCCTCTGCATCCGTGGTGTAATACTCAACCGTGTAGGTTAAGGTGTAATAATAAACATCTTCCTTGGTGTATTTCTGCGCGGTTGCAGTATATCTTTGAACACCGAAACGAGCATACGAATCAAGTTTATCGCTTGCTGCGTGGAACCACGAGGAAATATCGTCGATGGAAATCAACTTTGTTGTAGCATAATGCAAAGTCAAAACATCGGTTTTTCGGGCGGAAAGTGCCTCATAAATGGCATCAACGATTTCGCCGTCATCCGTCAGATATTCGTGATCATCGGTAGGCGGAACCGAAGTAAAGTCGCCGATCTCAAAGGCAGTATCCACCTCGGGTGTTTCTGCTTGATCATTGATCATTTGACCGGGCTGAACGGTGAGTGCCGTTTGCATATCCACGGTATCGGTGAGCTTTTTGAAGGACAGAACAACCAAGCTTCCCGTTTGATAGCTTTCTTTTACACTGTCGCGATATGCGAGGATTGTATATTTACCGTCTGCCGTGCTGCTTGCAATTTCGTATGCAGAGGCAAGCGTTCCCGCTGTAATCTGTTCAAGGCTGAGCTTAGAAGTATCAAAGGAAATAGTATTTTTGATTGCCCAAATACCGGGATTCTCATTAAGACCTACGACGACGGTAACGTAATCGTTATCCTCCTCGGTTTTTACGGATACGTTTGCATCTGTTCCGACAGAGTAATTTTCCATTCCTTCCGAAACTGCCATTGCCTCGGGCAAGGTAATGGTAAATGTCTTCGTCCACACGTTACTACCGATTGCCGTGGAGGTCGTATCAAAGGTCAGCGTTGCGGTTGCCGTAACAGAGGTCAGACCGTCACGGATCATTGCCTTATAAAGTGCATCACGATCAATGATCAAGGAGTTGATGCCGCTTCTGAAATACTGTGCATAGTTGTGTCCGTTCACCTCGGGTGTTGAGCAGGAGAATGTCAATGTGGGGGCGTTTGGATGATTATAACAGTTATAGTACCCACTGTTTGTCCACGAAGCATACTGGTCGATAACTTTTCCGTCATAAACATAAGAATAAACGCCGTTATTCCCGTTAAGTGACAGAGAAACCGGGTTAGAAAAGTCACCCACACTCGTGATCTTGCGCTTAAAATAATTCGCAACATTGAACTGAATGGGAGCGTTTTTCCCAACCTCAAAATCGCCACTGTGATCGTCATAGGTCATTACGTACTTTTTAGCTCCGTCAATTTCAGTCCAAATTGCAAAATCATCGCCTATCCAAGTGCCTACAACGTTTCCGGCATGAGAATATTCAAGCGCTACTACCGTCCACGGTTCCGTATATATGCGGTTGAGCTCAGCTGTAGACGTTTCATCTCTGAACCATGTATCCGGTATCGTAACCTTATTTGCCCACGAACCGTCAATATATTTCAGTCTTACTTGAATATTTCCCGCTTCGCCGCCTGCACCCGCCTTATCCTTTGTATGCGTTTGCAGAATGTATTTCATTGTTTTGAAATCTCCACCGGCAGGAGCTGTAACGCTGAGGTTTGCCGAAATCGATACCGTGTTACTTGCAAGATAATTTTCACCCTCGGCAACGTAAAAACCAATGCCGTAAGTGCCTGCGGGAAGATTCATAAAGCCGGAAGATGCTTGCCAATCCCTCACTACTGAATTTGACGAGTTAATAAGACGGTACATCGCCGTTCCGTCGCCCTCGTATGCAGGGATAGAATAAACGTTAACATTCGCGCCAAACACCTCACCGGCAAGTCCGTCTGCCGAGATCGTTCTGCTTCGCTTCTCAATCACCAGCTTACCTGTGTAAGTATACTCAAATGCCAGATATTTATCGTCTTCCGCTCTTTGAATACGGATATCATACGTTCCCGCATTTTGGGGAAGCTCGGTACTCCAATTGCGGTCAAGTGTCTGACGCTTGTAGCTGATTACAAGGCTTGACATATCAACGCCGTCAAGACCGCAGCTTATCGTGGGCTTGTGGGTGCTTCCGTCATAGGTAAGTGTTTCTGCATCAATCAAAATACCATCAATCGGGATGGTTGCCTTAAGCTGCCAATGTGCGTACAGCGTGATATCTCCTGCCGTCTCGTAAACCGTATCCTC
>JAZNDP010000039.1:0-50509 GCA_045588165.1 Eubacteriales bacterium
GAATCTCACCTTTACGCGATCTTCGTACCTCCTGCTCCGAGCAGGCTACCCCGCGGCACATCAGGTCAACTGCTTAATGCTGCTTGGTTCCCCACCTGACATGGTTCACAGCTCCCAATTGCGCAAGACCCGCTCTTCAACACAGCAGAATACGACTCAAACCGTATCAGCTCAACCCTCAAAAAAGGAATGAACCCCTGCTGTAGCGGATTTCAGGTACAGGGCTCCGCTAATTCCCCGGCTGGTATGGCCTTATTTCACAGTCCGTCCGAACTGTCTGCCAAAGACTTACCAATGTATTATAACAGATTTCTTTGATTTTTTCAAGTATATTTTTAAATTTTCTCCAGATTTCTTCTCATCAATGATGAAAAAGGACGTCGACATTTTGCCGACGTCCTTTTTTGCCGCAACCCGCGGCATAAATCAGGAAACCGAAATTCGCTTACCGATTGTTCTGGTAATTCTGATTCTGGTTATTCTGATTGTTTTGATTCTGCTTGTTCTGGTTCTGGTTGTTCTGATTCTGCTTGTTCTGATTGTTCTGGTTGTTCTGATTCTGCTTGTTCTGGTTGTTCTGATTCTGATTGTTCTGATTCTGATTATTGTTCTGCATATTCAGCTCCGTTTCTCCGTCGACCAACGTAATGCATCGCCGTAACAGCCTACGTCGACGGGATCGGACTGTTACTCTTCCCCACGGCAAGACGTATGACAATTCCTGCCGAGCTTTGTGAGTCGATTTGGACTCACATCATCAGTATGCGCAGAACTTCATTCGCTTATTCAAAACAAAACTTAAAAAATCATTCCAACATATATTTCGTATCCACGGCGTGACCGATGGCGAACAGGACACGAGCCATCATGCCGATGCAAATGGCGGCAAAGATGGGGGAGATCAAATTGGCAAAGCCGAAATCGGGAATCAAAAGCAAATAAACAACATCGGAGATTGCGTAAAGCACTGACCATACGAAACCCCAAAGAAGCGACTGATTCAGATCGCGGTGAAGCCCTTCGATCATCTTCTCCTCTGCCGTTCCGTACCGCTCTCTTCCTACCACAAAGCCGGTATGCTCTGCGATTACCTTTCGCAACCCTTGTACCATCAGGAGCATCAGGGCGATCCATAACAGCGACTGCAAAACGTTCACAATGATCAAAACCGTGTAATCCAGTCTTGCTTCGTCGTTCTTAATGATCGCGCTGTATGTAAACTGCTCAAAAAAGTGATTTTCCAGCAAAAATGCGATCACCGCAGTAATGCCAAAGGAAGCGGTTAGCGGGATCCAGATCGGTTTTGGCGCGCGGAAAAACCGATAAAGTATCCAAAACACCAAGCCCAAAAATATCGCGCTCAGAAAATCCGGTATGTAATTTCGGTTTTCCAGACGAAAATCCACCGACAGACACAGGGCGATCAGGAAAAGGATCCGGACCGTCTGAAAACGGGAACAGACAAAGAGTCCCGTTTTGGGGAGGATCTCCTTATGATAACGTTCGACAAGACCGTCGATCAAAACCCGATCCCCTCGGATTCTATGAAAATACCCTTCGATCTTTACGAGCCAAATCACTCCAAAAATTAAAACCGGAAGAAACGCCATCATACGAAGAACGCCAATATACCGATAAAGATTCATCCACTCACTGCCCTCGTCGTATACGTTGTTCGTCAGATCCGCCAGTTCGGGCAGGAAGGAAAGGATTGCCTTCAAAAACACGAAGACAACCGTCAGATTCCGCATCCGATCCGTCACATTCCTTCTTTTTGACGTTCCCTGAAGGAAAATCGAAGTGTTGGCATAAAAGTATCCCAGCTGATTGAACCCATCAAACAACCGATAATACGCAAGACCGAGGCAAATCATTTCCGCCACGGCAAACACGAAGGACCACAGCAAAAGCGAGGAGGTCTGCTCACTGGGAACCGAAATTCCAAACACCCAAAGCAGCGCCAACCATTTTGCCGCGTCGATCAGAATCATTTTTTTGAAAATCGACAGCGCTCCATTTACCGATTCGTTCAGATGCGCCAATCGGGAAAGCCCGAGGCACAGGAAACTATAGCCCAAAAAATCCGGAAGCACATCAATGATTCCGATGTTGGGATTACAGAAAAACAAGAGCGCTATCGCGATCCAGCCAAATCCCATACTGTTTTTTTCTCTCGTCATCTTTTTTCCTTTCTCTGACGCTTCTCCTGCCGATATTCCGCGTATTCCTTGCGAGCCTTTTCCCGTCGTCTCTCATTTTCCGCGCGGAAGCGATTGACAAACTCGAACCGTGAGGCTTTACGCTCCATTTCCAGATCACTCTCGTCGCAGATTCGCATATAGCAGGAGCCGATCAGAATCAGGTTGAGAATCTGACATGCCAGATACACGACCCAGGCAATCCAAGTAAGCTCGGCGGCACACGCCTGAACACTGGCGATGGGCAGAAGCTTCACCAGATATACGGTGTAGTAAAGGCAGATAAACACGAAGTTTCTGATCGCGCTCCCCGCAATCTTCCCGACCTCCGTCTCCTTGGCGATTGCCCGAATACTATACAGCATGAGTGTCTGAAAGATGAAAAATACCACCTGCTCTATGGCGCTGAAAACACCCTCGTAGCCCTCCGAGAACAGAGGCTTTTTGATCCATTGCATCTCATAGAAAAGACGGGAGACGTCGGCGCTGACGAGAGCCGTTGAAAACAGCAGCATAAGAAGCGCGCCCAGCCCCATCCAAAGGAATGACCGATGATACTGCCGCAGACGATAGGCAGACACCAAGACGATCCCATATCCCAACACGCGAATATACGCGCCGAAGGAATTCAGAGTCATAAAGGTCGCAACAAAATATCCGATAAAGAGCAATCCAAAGCCCATGTTCTTACCTCGTGGCATGACCGAATCCCTACGCCAAAATTCGGTCATGCTTATTTTGATTATTCGTTTTCCCCTCCGGGGGCGCCGCAGCACTTTTTGTATTTCTTACCCGATCCGCTGGGACAGGGATCGTTTCTTCCCACACTTGCCTCTGCTCTCTTTCTGACAGTAACCTTTTTCGCCTTCTTTTGTCCGTTGTCCTCAAACCCTTCGTTCAGAGGCTTTGCCAGCTGAACTCTTTTGACCTCGGGGGTCTGAACGGTAACCGAAAGGATCATACGTGTGGTGCGATCCCGAATGTCGCCTACCATGGCATCAAACATATCCGCTCCCTGCAAACGGTACTCATTCACGGGATCTCTCTGAGCATAGGATTGCAGACGAATACTGTCCTTCAGATCCTCCATGGCGTCGATGTGATCCATCCAGTTCCGATCCACGTTTTGGAGAAGCACTGCCCGCTCCAGTTCACGGAAGCGCTCCGCGCCGATGGCGGTTTCCTTTTCGTGATACAGAGCCAGGGCACGATCACAAAGCTCCTCGATAATAGCGTCCTGATCCAATCCCTTCAGCTCGTTCTCCTCATACCGATAATCCTCAGCGGTAGTCAGCAAGCCTTTATACGCTTCCCTCAAGCCGTTGAAATCCCACATCGTGGCATCATCTCCGTGGAGATAAGTCTCGGCGTTTTCTCTGACCGTCGCAAGGATCATCTTCTGAACCGTGCCGCTAATATCCTCGCCGTTCAGTACGTCGTTTCTCTGCTTATAGATCACGTTTCTCTGCTGATTCATCACGTCGTCATAGGTCAGCACGTATTTGCGACGCTTGAAGTTCTGATCCTCGATCCGCTTCTGGGCTGACTCAATGGTATTGGACAGAATCTTGGCATCAATGGGGGTATCGTCGGGCAATCCCAGACGGTTTACCATGCCGATCAAGCGATCAGAGCCAAAGAGGCGCATCAGATCGTCCTCCAAAGACAGATAGAAACGGGATTCACCAGGGTCCCCCTGCCGTCCCGAACGTCCCCGAAGCTGGTTATCAATCCGTCGGCTCTCATGCCGCTCGGTACCGAGGATAAACAATCCTCCCGCTTCTCTGACCTGCTCCGCCTCAGGCGCAATTTCCACCTTGAAGCGCTCATAAAGCTCTCTGAAAATCCGTCTTGCGTTTTTGACTTCCTCATCATCGATCTCCGCCGTTCCCGTCGCCATGGCGATCAGGTCGTCGTCGATCTCCATCTTCCGCATTTCCTTTTTCGCCATATATTCGGGATTTCCGCCCAGCATAATGTCGGTTCCTCGTCCCGCCATATTGGTGGAAATAGTGACAGCACCCAGCTTGCCTGCCTGCGCCACGATCTCCGCCTCTCGGTCATGGTACTTTGCGTTCAGAACCGTATGAGCGATTCCCTGCCGCTTCAGTCGGCGGGAAAGCTCCTCGGATTTGTCAATGGAAACGGTTCCCACAAGAACGGGCTGTCCCTTGTCGTGACAGTCCATGATCTGTCGGATCACGGCATTGTATTTCTGATCCACGGTCTTATAGACCGCATCGGCATGATCCTCTCGGATCATGGGCTTATTGGTGGGAATTTCTATGACGTCCAAGCCGTAAATCTCGCGAAATTCATTTTCCTCAGTCAGCGCCGTACCGGTCATACCGGACAGTTTATTATACATTCTGAAATAGTTCTGGAAGGTAATAGTCGCCAAGGTTTTGTTTTCCTTTTCGATCTTCACGCCCTCCTTGGCTTCAATGGCTTGGTGCAAACCGTTGGAGTATCTTCTTCCCGGCATCAACCGTCCCGTAAAGGAATCCACGATCATGACACCGTGCTCGTTGACCACGTAATCCACGTCAAGCTTCATAATGCCGTGAGCGCGAATCGCCTGATTAATATGATGAGAGATCTCGGAGTTTGCCGCATCGGACAGATTTTCCAGACCAAAGAACTCCTCCGCCTTTCTCGCGCCCGAGGGAGTCAGAATCGCGTTGTTGGCTTTTTCGTCCACAATGTAATCGGCTTCGATATCATCGTAGCTTTCCTTGGAATCCATCTCCTTGATCACGTATTTTCGCAAGCGACGGGCAAAGACGTCCGCGCGATCGTACAAATCCGTGGATTTTTCTCCCGCGCCGGAAATGATCAAAGGTGTTCTTGCCTCATCCACAAGAATGGAGTCCACCTCGTCTACGATCGCAAAGTGATGTCCGCGCTGAACCATGCGCTCCTTATACACCACCATGTTATCACGGAGGTAATCAAAGCCAAACTCGTTGTTGGTTCCATAGGTAATATCCGCCGCGTACGCCGCCTTTTTATTCTCGGGAGAAATACCGTGCACCACAAGACCGGTAGTCAGTCCCATAAACTCGTACACACGACCCATTTCCTCGCTGTCTCGCCGCGCCAGATAGTCGTTGACGGTAACCACGTGAACCCCCTTTCCGCTCAAGGCGTTCAAGTATGCGGGCATGGTCGCCACCAGCGTCTTACCCTCACCGGTCTTCATTTCGGCAATTCGTCCCTGATGGAGGATAATACCGCCGATGATCTGCACACGGAAGGGGCGTTTGCCGAGAATACGGTCATCCGCCTCACGAATTGCCGCGTAAGCATCCGCCATGATATCCTCAAGAGTCTCCCCGTTTGCCAATCGCTCTTTCAGCAGATCAGTGGTTCCCGACAGCTCCTCATTTGTCATTGCCGCGTATTTAGGAGCCAGAGATTCTATATAGTCTACGTACTTTTCCAGCTTTTTGAGCTGTCTGTCGCTATAGGTTCCAAAAAGTTTCGTTGCCAGTCCCATCACAAGACCTCCAAAAAATATATTCATAATATTATACTACATTTTCGTCCTTTTTTCAAGTCCTTATGGAAATTGAGCCCCTATTTATTGTAAATTTTTTTACATCCCCTTGAAAATAGCCCCGAAAAGTACTATAATATAGGCAAGAAAACCATTAAAATGAAAGAGATTTCCATGAAAAAAATCAACATTGTTTTACACGAGCCTGAAATTCCACAGAACACGGGTAACATCGCCAGAACCTGCGCCGCCACCGGAGCGTCTCTGCACATCATTCGCCCCATGGGATTTGAGATCGATGACAAAAAGCTGAAACGGGCGGGACTGGATTATTGGGATAAGCTGGATATTACCTATTACGACGATTACGCGGATTTTCTTACAAGAAATCCCAATGCCGGGGCAAAAACCTATTATTTCAGCACAAAGGCGCCAAGAGCTTATACCGAGGTATCCCCCTATCCCGATGGCGTCTACATTATGTTCGGCAAAGAAACCAAAGGAATTCCCGAGGATATTTTATACCACAATCGGGACTTTTGCGTTCGGATCCCCATGCGGGATACCATTCGCTCCCTTAACCTGTCCAATTCCGTGGCAATTGCCGTGTTTGAGATCCTGCGCCAATGGGATTTCGACGGCTTACGGGAGGACGGAAAGCTGACCGAAAAGGACTGGTCATAATTCAAAAAAGAAAGTGATGACGAGATGAATCCACTTCGTGTTTTAGTTGCCATGAGCGGCGGCGTTGACAGCGCTGTTTGCGCTTATTTATTGAAACAGCAAGGATATTCGGTGGAGGGGTTGACCATGAAACTTTGGTCAGACACCGAGGTGCTTGATGACGAAGCCGACCCCCATCCCGACCAAAACTGTCTGGACGCCATGGCGGTTGCCGATCAACTGAATATTCCCCATCATCGGACATCCCTTGGCATGCGCTTTCGATCTTCCGTGGTGGATCCTTTTGTGGAGGATTATATCGCCGGAAGGACACCGAATCCTTGTGTGGAATGCAATCGGCATATCAAATTCGGACAGCTCCTGCGCATCGCGAGGGAGAAGGGCTTTGACCGTCTTGCCACGGGACATTACGCCCGTCTGGAGCAGACTGCCTCCGGCACGTTTCTGCTGAAAAAGGCAGAAGATCCGAGGAAGGACCAATCCTACTTTCTCTGGGGGATCCCCAAAGACGACCTGTCAAAAATTCTGTTTCCCCTCGGCAAGTTTTCCAAGGAGGAGATCCGCGACATCGCCGCCCGACAGGAGCTCCGTTGCGCGCACCGCTCGGACAGTCAGGATATCTGCTTCATCCCCGACGGAGATTACGTTTCCTTTATACAAAAGCAAACTGACCGCTCCTTCCCCGTCGGCTCCTTCATCGGAACGGACGGAAAGGTTCTCGGACAGCACGGCGGTCTGATCCGCTATACCGTCGGTCAAAGAAAGGGACTGGGCATCGCGCTGGGACAGCCCATGTTCGTCTGTCAAAAAAATTGCGCCGATAATACCGTCACCCTTTGCTCGGACCGCGAGCTGTATACGAACACGCTGACCGCATCCAAGCTGAACCTGTTGGTGGACGCGCCCTTTGCCATGCCCCAACGGTTGGAGGCAAAAATACGGTACCGTCACACCCCCGCCACCGCCACGGTTACTCAAATTGACGAGTCACGGATTTCTCTTTTATTTGACGAGCCGCAACGGGCAATCGCCCCAGGGCAGTCGGTCGTTTTGTACGACGGAGACACGGTAATCGGCGGAGCAATCATTGACTGATAAACGGGGCTCCCAACGGAGCCCTATTCCGCTGTAAGGAGGATACTCACTTGAAAACGCTGCATTTCCCCGAGTTATTTGAGGATATTCCCGTAAAGATCACCTATTGCGATCAGGCGCAGGTAGCAGAGCACAAGCACGACTTTTTTGAATTGGTTTACGTCTGCGATGGGAAAGCCGAGCATATTTTTGAGAATAAAACAGTCATTATTCAAAAGGGTGACTTTTTTCTCGTCAATCTCCACAGTCCCCACCAATATCGTGCCATCGGCTCGAACTCCTTTGCCGTCATCAACTGTCTCTTTCTCCCTCAGCTGATAGACGTCTCTCTCAAGGATGCCCGTAGCTTTCAGGACATTCTTGACCGATATCTGCCTCAATACGGTGGAGGGGGATTTGACGAATCTCCCACGAGAAGAATCTTCCACGACGAAACCGGATTTGTCGGTGAGATCACAAAAAACATTCTGTTGGAATTCGAGGAAAAACGGGTGGGATATGCCGACGTGATCCGCAACCTTTTAATGACGCTGATCCTGTATCTCGTTCGGCGGGAAGCCCCCTCCGCCTCAAATCCCACCGAGCAAACGATACGCGACATCAAAACCTACGTGGGACGGCATTACATGCAGTCCCTGCAATTATCTGCCATCTGTCGGGAAATGAATTTCAGCGTTCCCTACATCAGCGCCCTCTTTCGGCGAGAATGCGGCGTTACCTTTCGGGAATACCTCATCCGCGTTCGGATCGAAAAATCCTGTCAGCTCCTGCGCGGATCCAAAATGACCGTACAAGAGATCGCCTCCTGCGTCGGCTACAGCGACCCCGCCTTTTTCTATAAGACCTTCCGACGGGAAATGTCGTTGTCTCCCGACGAATACCGCAGAAAAAATCAGGTGCCGCAGTCACAGCCCCATTGATTTTCACAAAAAAGTCTTGAATATTTCCGAATGGTATGGTATAATAATTAAAGTTTGCATTTTTTATTTCATTCATCATTGGAATGAACAGGAGTTATTTATGAGTATTAATGATTTCTTTCTTTACGGCTTTGTTGGAAAATATCTGGCAACCAATTCTCCGGCAAGTTCCACGTATACCGTTGCCATCCTTCTTTCCATCGTGGCAATTTGTACCCTGTCCTATCTGTTGGGAAGCTTGAATTTTGCCATTATTATTTCGGGAAAGCAATACCGTCAGGATATCCGTCAGTTTGGATCCAAAAATGCGGGAATGACCAACATGATGCGTACATACGGCAAGCGCGCGGCGGGTCTTACTCTCTTGGGAGATGCGCTGAAGGCTGTGATTTCTTGTATGATCGGCTATGCCCTCATCGGTCAGTACGGAGCATATTTTTCGGGTCTTTTCTGCATCTTGGGACACATGTTCCCCATTTACTACCGTTTCCGTGGTGGAAAAGGTGTTGTAACCGCCGCGATCACCATTTTGATGTGCAATCCTATCGTATTTTTGATCTTGATCCTTATCTTCGTCATCCTCGTATTGTCCACGAAATTCATCTCCCTCGGCTCCGTGGTTTGCGTGATGCTGTATCCCATCGTTTTGGATCGGATCGAGCGCTCCACGCTCCTGCATGAAAATCCCCCCGAAGGATGTCCTTACGTCATTTTTGCCATTCTGATCATGCTTTTGGTGGTCTGGAAGCACAGAGAAAATATTGTACGACTGTATCATGGACAGGAAAGCAAATTCTCCTTTAAAAAGAGTGTAAAACAGCCCGATGCGGAGGAGTCTCTCACGGAAGAGAACGAGGTAAAAACGGAAAAACATCCCAACAAGAGAACCAATTCGGGAAAGCACTACGGCAAAAAGAAAAAATAAAACGACAGGACGTTATTTATGAATCAGGATTCAAATCTCTCTCCCCTTGATAAATTGTCATCCATCTTGGTACTGTCCGCTCAAAAGCAGCTGCTTCGCAAGGCGGTGTTTTCGAAGCCTTGCGATTCCACCCTGCAAAAAGCGGTAATAACTCTGCGCAAAAACGGGGATCGAACCTTTTTGCAGATCGAGTTTTTCCGCAAGGACAACAAGGTAACACACAAAAATATTTTCTTTGACGACGGGACGGAATCTCAAATTTCCGACTTTGCCAAGGGTTTTGCGCAGATCAATCTGATCTGCGCGGACGGCGAATGCCAATATAAGAGATCCACTGCGGGAAAGGAAGTTTTACTGGGGCTTGACAAGCTTTTGCGAAAGGTAGAGAACGGAGGGACAAACTCTATCTCTCCGATCTCCAACAATCGGGAGAAGCAGTATATTTTAGACGGCTCGGAGCCCTTTTTGCGTCTCCTTGGTGTATCCGATGCCAACGGGCGCGTTTATGACCGAAAGAGAGCAAAGTTCCGTCAGATCAACCGTTTTTTGGAGTTGATCCGCGATGTAGAGGACAAGCTTCCCACGGGAAAGATCCGCATTTGCGATCTTTGCTGCGGAAAAAGCTATCTCTCCTTTGCCGTATATCACTATTTCGCCAACGTAAAGGAATATTCCGTTTCCATGACGGGAGTAGACCTGAAAGAGGACGTAATCAATCATTGCAATCAAGTCGCAAAGCAGCTCGGCTTTGAGGGATTGGAATTTTTATGCGGTAACATTTGCGATTATACGCCAAAGGAGCTTCCTTCCCTGGTGATCTCTCTTCATGCCTGTGACATTGCCACCGATCTGGTTTTGAACAAGGCTGTGGAATGGAAGACCGACGTCATTCTTTCCACCCCTTGCTGTCATCATGAGATGAATCATTCGATTCAATGCGACACGCTTTCCTTTATTACCGACTATTCCATGCTTCGGCAAAAGCTGTGTGATGCCGCAACCGACGCTCTGCGGCTTTGCCGTTTGGAATCTCAGGGGTATTCGACCGTAGCGCTGGAACTGATCGATCCCGATGAAACCCCGAAAAACGTGATGCTTCGCGCGGTTCGAAAAAAACGGTTCGATCCATCCTCCCCTGCCGCCCTTGCCGCCAAGCAACGGTATCTGGATGCCAAGGCATTCCTTTGCGGAGATCGATCTGATCTTCATTTTTGATTTTTGAAAACGGAGACTCCATGACTTACCATAACGCAACAAAATTTTTGATTCAGTCCCCCGACGAGCTTCACGAGGAGATTGCCGGTACGCGTATTCGTACGCTGTGGGAGCTGCTGGGGCAGCCACAACGAAATCTGAAATCTCTTCGCCTTGCCGGCAGCAGTGGCAAAACCGTTTGCGCGGAAATGCTTGTATCCTGTTTTCGAGGCTCTGATTTTAAGGTTGGTTGTCTAACCACACCTCTCCGCCAAGAAATTCGGGAAAATATTCGGATCGACGGCACACCGCTATCCTTTGAGGAAATGGCTCGCTACGTAGAGCAAATCTATCGGGCTTCGATTGAGATCAACAAAACGCTCATGCAAACGGATAGCCCTACCGCAAATGCCGCGCCCACTTCCCCGTATCAGTTGACCAAGCACGAAATTCTCCTAAGCGCCGCTCTTCTTGCGTTCCGTGACCGTCATTGCGATCTCTGCATTCTGGAAAGTGACCATACCCATGCGGATCCCACCTGTTTTCTCCCCGCTCCCTTTGCCGCGGCAATTTGCGGAACCATCCCGAGCGAGGATAAAAAGGAAATTGGACGGATTCGCTCCTACATTGGACACGGGATTCAGGAAATTGTCAGCGCGCCTCAGGATCAGGATGCCTATCGCGTCATTTCCGATACCTGCGCCGCCATCAACTGTCGCTTAACGATCCCCACCAAATCGGCCTTGGAGATCCATCGCATCTCCTTGAGCGGAAGTGAATTTTCCTATCGTGAGAGCTCCTATCGCCTCAGCCTTTGCGGAAAATTCCAAATCACCAACGCCACCGTCGTTTTAGAAATTCTTGACATGCTGTCCAGACGGGGATTCAAGCTTTCAAGGGAACAGATTTCCTCCGGCCTACACCGTACAAAGATTCCATCAAAGTTTGAAATTCTTTCGGTTTCTCCCACCATTATCTCCGACAGCACCCATTCCGAGGTTGCGGTGGAAACGGTTTGTCAATCCATGTCGGATTTTCAAACAATCATCGGAAGAAAGGTTCGGCTTTGTCTTCCAAGCGGGGAACTGGCGCGTCGCTATGAAGAAGTACTGCATTCGATGTCCTACGAGATCGAGCAGGTTGTTTTGTTTGAAGAAGCCTCCGACGAGGAATTCTCCGAAAAATCATGGCAAACTGCTCATAACAGGAAAATTCGCGCCGTGATCGACCACGCCTTAAAAAATCTCACCGCGGAGACGATCCTTCTCATTTCCGGTCCCTTCCCCTTTACATCGGAAATACGCTATGAAATATTAAAAAAGCTTGGCTTTTAGTTGACAAAACACCGCTCATTCCCACAAGAATGAGCGGTGCTTTCTATTTAATATTTAACCCATTTAAATTACCCTGACCTTTACGATTCCGTCCACCGCGGTGAGTTGAGCAATCGCGCTCTCATCAACGGGACCGGTAACATCAACCATGGTGTACGCGTTATCGCCCTTGGACTTGTTGATCATATTCTCAATATTCAAGCCAATCTGCGCCAAGGTCGCCGTGATCTGGAAGAGCATATTGGGAATATTGGCATGGAAGATACAGATTCTCTTATCTCCACTGAAGGGCATGGACACGTTGGGGTAATTGACGCTGTTTTTAATGTTGCCATGACGCAAGAACTCATCCAGCTGAAGGGCTGCCATGACAGCGCAATTGTCCTCCGCTTCTTCGGTGGAAGCGCCCAGATGAGGAATCGTTACGATACCGGGTACGCCAACCGTATCCTCCGTAGGAAAATCCACCACGTAAGACGCAACCTTGCCGGACGCCAACGCTTCCTTGATATCCGCGGCATTCACCAGATCCGCACGCGCCAGATTGATGATTCTCACACCGTCCTTCATGCCCGCCAAGGAGGAGGCGTTGATCATTCCCTTGGTCTGGGGAGTAGAGGGCACATGAAGAGTTACATAATCCGCAACAGCGAACACATCCTCATAGGAAGCCGCCTTTACCACATTATGGTCGATATTCCAAGCCGCCTCAATGCTCAGGAAGGGATCGCATCCCACAACATTCATCCCCAAAGCGATGGCTGCATTGGCGACCAATCCTCCGATGGCGCCGAGACCGATCACACCCAAGGTCTTTCCCTGAATCTCCACGCCCGCAAACTTGGACTTCCCGGCTTCAACCGTCTTGGCAACGCCCTCGGTTCCCTGCAGTGTATCCGCCCACTTGATACCGCCCACGACATCGCGTGATGCCAGCATCAGCGCGCAAATCGCAAGCTCCTTTACGCCGTTGGCATTGGCTCCGGGGGTATTGAATACTACGATTCCCTCCGCGGAGCAACGGTCAACGGGAATATTATTGACACCGGCACCCGCACGGGCAATCGCCTGCAACTCGGGTCCAAAGGTCATATCGTGCATGGCTGCAGAACGAACTAAAATTCCGTCGGGATTCTGCACATCGGTTCCAATGGTATATTCCGCACGGTCCAGCTTATCGGTGCCGATTGCGGCAATTTTATTGAGACAAAGAATGTTTTTCATAATTTTTCCTTTCTGAATGCAAAGCGCAGGGCAGGAATTTTCCCGCCCTGCACCGAGTTGCTTGATTGATATTTACGCCTTCGGATTTTCCTCGGCAAACTTCTTCATAAATGCCACCAGCGCCGCAACGCCCTCGTAGGGCATCGCGTTATAAATGGATGCTCTCATACCGCCAACAGAACGGTGACCCTTCAAGTTCTTCAGACCTGCCTTTGCCGCTTCGGTTGCGAATTTCTTATCCAGATCCGCATCTCCGGTTACGAAGGTCACGTTCATCATGGAACGGCTGTCCGTCTTCACGGGCGCAAAATAGTAGCTCTGGCTATCCAGATAATCATACAGCAGAGCCGCCTTCTTGACGTTTCTCAACTTCATCTCCTCCAGTCCGCCGATGGAAAGGATCCACTCGTAAACCAGTTTTGCCATATAGATCGCATAGCAAGGAGGAGTATTATACATAGAACCGTTCTCTGCCATGGTCTTCCACTCCAGCATCGTGGGCATCTTGGGATCCGCATAGTCCAGAAGATCCTCGCGAACGATGACAAGGGTAAGACCTGCGGGAGCCATATTCTTCTGGGCACCTGCGTAGATCACACCGAACTTGCTCACGTCAACGGGCTCGGAAATAATGCAGGAGGACAGGTCGGCAACCAACGGAATATCACCGGTATCGGGAATATAGGAATACTTGGTTCCGTAAATCGTATTGTTAAAGCAGATATGAACGTAGGAAGCATCGGGACGGAACATATCCTTCGTTACATAGGGAACGTGATCGAAGTTGTCCTCCTTGGTGGTGGCAACGCACTTGACGTCGTAGCCCATCTTCTGCGCTTCCTTATATGCCTTTCCGGAGAACTGTCCGGAAACTACGTAATCCGCCTTACCGGTTCTACCGATCAGATTCAGGGGAACTGCGGCAAACTGGGTTGACGCGCCGCCCTGCAAAAACAGAACCTTGTAGTTATCGGGAATATTCATCAGCTTGCGAAGCATTGCCTCCGCATCGTTGATGATCGCCTCATAGTCCGGAGATCGATGGGACATCTCCATGACCGACATTCCTGATTCGCCGTAGCACACCAGCTCGGAAGCTGCCTTTTCAAGAACCTCCAGAGGAAGCATGGACGGACCCGCCGAAAAATTGAATACTCTGTTCATAACAATGAACCTCCGTAAAATGAAACTTTACAGTATGCACTACTACATACAATGCTGTAATTAAATTATATTATATAACCATTCATTTTTTTCGTCAAGGTTTTTTTGGCAAAAAGCCGAACTTTTTGTTCGTTTTCTACATTTCGTTGCATCTTTCCTCAACTTTTGGTAGAATAGTTATGCATAATGTAACCATGCGAATCAAATCCGCATGGTTTTTCATTACTCTCGAATCAGAATCAGTTCCTTTGCGTAAGGCAGAGACGCGATCCAATCACAAAGGGTATGCCATTCCGACAGCTTATGCGTCTTTCTGGCATAGTAAATATTGATCAGATTTTCATAATTCATCGTCACGGTCCGCATTTGATTATAGCTTGAGGGCAGCAGCTGGATCATATTATGCCACGGCTGACGGTTCTCTTTGTTTTCGCAGAACTTTTGACGCTCACACTCCAGATACGCAATCAAGGCGTCCAATGCGGCAAGTCCCTCCTCGTCCAAGCGATCGCAGGAAAAGTCGGCTCTCTCAAAGGCTTTGGTATGAATTTTGTGCATAGTAGAACAGGAATTGGCAACCGTTCCTACCTTGTAGGTATCAAACTCCTTCCACCAGTAAAGAGGCGCGGTAATATCCACGGAAACGAAGATCTGCCGCAAAAATTTTCGGTGATCGCTTCCGGCTCTTGCCAACCGTCTCCCCAGATCCAGGTCGTTGGCTCCGAGCACGTAATTTCCTTCCTCGTCATAGGAGCTATCCATTCTTCCCCAGCTGTTCATGGGGTTTCTGGCGCCACGAATGGCGTTTTCCAGATTCATTACGGAATCTCTCTCAATTTTAATCATATCCTCTCCTCCTTATAGCTCACAGTCCAATACTGCGCGGGTCTGGATAACCTTCCGCACATACGTAGATACCTTTACGTGCTCGGGATGCACGGCATAGGTTTTCAGAGCGTCAACGCTGTCAAATTCGGTGAGGAGCATCAAATCCATAGACATGTCGGAGCCCGTAATATCGGTGCTGATCTCCATTTTTTTTATCTCCGGAATAACGGAGCAAAGCGCAAACAGATGCTCTCTGATCCACTCCATATTTTCTGCCTTGGTCTTTCCCTCGGCGTTCTCTTTTAATTTCCACATGACAACGTGTCTGATCATGCTTCTTTTCCTCCGAAAATCAACTTGAATTATTTTAATGATATCACATTTTCCTTCAAAAGTCAATTGACTTTTTATCTTTTTTATGGTATTATATTCATATATGCATTTTTTGCCCCATCGGCAAGACAAGCACCGTGGAATCTCAGGAGGTAATACGAAATGTTTAACGATCAAGCGGTTTCCTTTTCCGGCGTTCAGCCCAGCGGAAACCTGACCATTGGAAACTATCTCGGCGCCATTCGAAACTTCTCTCTTTATTCCGAGAAATATAAATGCTTCTACTGCGTCGTAGACCAACACGCCATCACCGTCCGTCAAAATCCCGCCGAGCTTCGCAGACGAACCTACGAAACTCTGGCGCTTTACATGGCTTGCGGTCTGGACCCCGATAAAAACACGCTGTACGTTCAGTCACACGTACACGAACACGCTGAGCTCGGATGGATCCTCAATTGCTTCACCATGTT
The DNA here is from genome assembly GCA_045588165.1 of Eubacteriales bacterium. Lineage (GTDB taxonomy): Bacteria > Bacillota > Clostridia > Oscillospirales > CAG-272 > HGM12713. The sequence goes on from JAZNDP010000039.1 coordinate 15,869, forward strand.
CGGGGAGTTGTCCAGAATGACTCAATTCAAGGACAAGAGCTCCAAGCACGCCGACAACATCAATGCGGGTCTGTTCACTTATCCCACCTTGATGGCAGCAGATATTCTGCTCTACCAGACCGACGTGGTTCCCGTTGGAATCGACCAGAAGCAGCACGTGGAGCTTTGCCGCGATATCGCGGAGCGCTTCAATCAGCTCTATCCCGGCACCTTTACGGTTCCTCAGCCCATTATTTCCAAGTCGGGTATGAAGATCATGTCTCTGGCAGAGCCCACCAAGAAGATGTCCAAATCCGATGAAAACGTCAACGCCGTCGTTTACATTCTGGACGACCGTGACACCATCATCCGCAAGTTCAAGCGCGCCGTGACCGACTCGGAAACCTGCGTTCGCTTTGCGGAGGGCAAGGACGGCATCAACAACCTGATGACCGTTTACTCCTGCTTCACCGGCAAAACCATGGAGGAGATCGAGCGAGAATTTGACGGCAAGGGATACGGAGAGTTCAAGCTTGCCGTAGGCGAGGTTTGCGCTGACGCGCTCTCCCCCGTACAGCAGGAATTCAACCGTCTGCTTTCCGATAAGGCTTCTCTGGAGGCGCAGATGAAAAAGGGCGCCGAGGAGGCCTCCTGGTATGCCAGAAGAACCCTTGGCAAGGTTCAGAAAAAGCTTGGTTTTGTAAAACTTTAATCTAAAATTCCCCTTGACTTTTCTTCTGCTTTAAGGTATAATGTATCTACATAATTAGTATTTTTTGAAAGGTATGGTTTTTCATGGAACAAGTAAAGGCTACTCAACTGAAAAAAACAGCTGCTCAGGTCCGTCTGAACATTCTTGAGCAGGTTCACGCCGCTGCTTGCGGTCACCCCGGTGGGTCACTTTCCATTGCGGATGTTTTGACCTATCTGTACTTTGTGGAAATGAAGGTGGATCCCTCCAACCCCAAATGGGAGGACAGAGACCGTCTCGTTCTCTCCAAGGGTCACACGGCGCCCGCTCTTTACGGTGTGCTGGCTGAAAAGGGATACTTCTCCCGCGATATTCTGAAAACCCTCAGACAGCACGATTCGATCCTGCAGGGACACCCCGATATGAAGGGCATTCCCGGTGTGGATATGACCACCGGCTCCTTGGGTCTGGGATTCTCTGCTGCGTGCGGTATGGCACTTGCGGCAAAGATCGATGGAAAGGATTTTCGTACATACGCCATCCTCGGAGACGGTGAGAGCGAGGAGGGTCAGATCTGGGAGGCAGCAATGTTTGCCGCTCACTACAAGCTGGATAACCTCTGCGCCATCCTTGACTGGAACGGTCTGCAGATCGACGGTCCCATCACCGAGGTAATGAATCCCACCCCTCACGACAAGAAGCTGGAGGCGTTCGGCTTCCACGTCATCACCATTGACGGCCACGACCTCGATCAAATCGAAGCCGCCCTTGAAGAAGCAAAAACCGTTAAAGGCAAGCCTGTTGCCATCATCGCGGTAACCACGAAGGGCAAGGGCGTTTCCTATATGGAGAATCAGGTCGCATGGCACGGCAGCGCGCCCAACGACGAGCAGTATGAAATCGCTGTTGCCGAGATCAAGGCAGCAATGGCAGCGATGTAAGGAGGCAGAACATGGCAGAAAAAATCGCAACAAGAGAAGCCTACGGCAACGCGCTTGCCGAATTGGGCGAGAAATATGATTTTATCGTAATGGATGCCGATCTGGCGGCAGCAACCAAAACCGGAGTCTTCAAGAAAAAATATCCGGAGCGCTTTTACGACTGCGGTATTGCCGAGGGCAATATGATGAGCGTTGCGGCAGGTCTTGCCGCCGCAGGAAAGGTCGTATTTGCTTCTTCCTTCGCAATGTTTGCAGCAGGAAGAGCTTACGAGCAGGTCAGAAACTCCATCGGATATCCCCACCTGAACGTAAAGATCGGCGCGACGCACGCCGGCATCACCGTCGGTGAGGACGGTGCCACCCACCAGTGCATTGAGGACCTTGCGCTGATGCGGGCAATCCCCGGCATGGTCGTCATCAATCCCGTGGATGCTGTAGAGGCGAAGGCCGCCGTTGAAGCCGCAATCAACTATTACGGTCCCGTATATCTGAGATTCGGACGCTACGCCACTCGGGTTCTCAACGACAAAGAAACCTACAAGTTTGAGCTTGGTAAGGGCGTTCTGATGAATGAAGGAACCGATCTGACCATCGTAGCAACCGGTATCATGGTTGATATGGCACTGGAGGCTGCAAAGATTCTTGCTACCCGCGGAATTCAGGCTCGTGTCGTCAATATCCACACCATCAAGCCTCTGGATAAGGAGATCATTCTGAAGGCAGCGCGGGAGACCGGCGCCATCGTTACCGCCGAGGAGCACACCGTCATCGGTGGTCTGGGATCTGCCGTTGCTGAGGCAGTATGCGAGGGTTGTCCCGTTCCCGTGATCAAGGTTGGTGTTGAGGATCGGTTCGGTTGTTCCGGAAAGGTTCCTCCCCTGCTGGAGATGTATGGCTTGACCACAGCAAATATCGTAGCCAAGGCAGAGCTCGCCTTGGGACTGAAAAAGTAATCAAACAAAAAATTCCGTCCGAGATCGGACGGAATTTTTTTATTTCTTTCGGTACACGGCAAGTATGATGTCAACGGGTGTATCCAATCGATCCAATTTTGTCAGTTTTTCAGAGTCCGTGGAGGATGTTTTCCAGTAATAGGGAGTCATGGCAAAAAGATTTTGCAGATTCTCCCTTCCCTCCACCGTAATATCAAAGCGAACCCGCCGCTCCTCTATCAGCTCCATTTCCTTCGGCAGATCGGCTCTGCCGTCGTTCTGCTTTGTTCGGTCGTAAATTGCCTGCTTTAACCCCATCAAATGATCGGGGCCAGCATAAGCGACCACCAGAACACCGTCGGGTCGAAGCACACGGGAAAACTCCTGCTCGGCGCAAGGAGCGAACACGTTAATGATCGCCTGAGCGCATCCATCGCAATATGGTAGATCAAAGATACTGGATACGCTAAAAAAGGATTGACCCTGCGCTGTATGCGCCGCCCGCTTTGCCGCCGCATCCGCGGCAAACTTTGAGAGATCCGCACCCGCTACGGAAAAGCCCAGCCCTGTGGGATAAACCGTGTAATAACCCTCGCCGCATCCCCCATCGATCAGAAGTCCGCGAGGAGGTTTCGTATGCCGTTCCAGAATCTCACATATCTCCTGTGCCACAGGTTGATAATGGGAAAGATTCAAAAACGCGCTTCTGGCCCGAACCGCCTGCTTGGAATCTCCGCCGCCTGCCTGTCCCGGAGGCATTAAATTCACGTATCCGCTGGAAGCAAGATCAAAACAATGCCTTCTCTCTCCTTCGCAGATCAGGCTGCTATCCCCCTTGAGCGCCATTGACTTTTTACAGATTGGGCACCGCAGAGCCCTCAAAATCATCTCATTCGGTAAAATTTTCATACTGTCTCTTCCGTTTGCTGAATTTCATAGTCTGCCTCAATATATCCGTTTGAATTGCCCTCTCCGCTTCCCGCGCAAGTCAATTCAAACCAGAAGGTGGATCCCTCGCCAAGGGTACTCTGCACGCCGAACACCGCATGGTGAAGCTCCAGAATCTCCTTCACGATGGAAAGCCCCAATCCCGTTCCCACAGTTGCCCGTCGATGAACCTTGTCCACCCGATAGTACCGATCCCAGATCATCGCCAAATCTTCTTTGGCAATTCCCGTACCCGTATCGGTCACACTGATCCGAACCCGATCTCCCACGATATCCTGTCGAACGGAAACGTGCCGATCCTCACCGGTATAGTTGATGGCGTTATTGATCAGATTATAGATCACCTGCAGGATCATCCCGCGGTCGGCAATCACCTCAACGTCTCGCTCCGCAAAAAATTCGATCTGATAATTGTCCTGCATCATCAGACGCTCGTACCGTTGCATGGTATCCCGTACCGTAGCGGTCAGACTAAAGATCTGCATGTCCGCATTTCTCGTACCCGCCTGAATTTTGGACAGATCCAGCACATCGTTGACAAGCTCGGTCAGCCGAGCGGTTTCGTCAATAATGATCTGAATGTTTTCGGGGGTATTTTCTCCGGGAATATCCCGCATCACCTCACCGTACCCCTTGATCATGGTCAAGGGCGTTCTTAAATCGTGAGAGATATTGGAGATCAGCTCCTTTTGTAAGCGGTCGGTTTTCGCCAGCTCCCGCGACGCGTAATTCAGCGTATCCGCAAGCTCACTGATCTCTCGGTATCCCTTCCCCTCAAAATCCGCATCGTAATTTCCCTGCGCCAGTTTTTTTGCCGATTCGTTCATGTTGACGAAGGGCTTGGTGATAAGTCTGGACATAATCCACGCCATCAGCAACGCAATCATCGACAGCACAACGCCTGTCCACAAGGATTGATCCTGCAGAGTTTTTACCATTGCCTGAACGGGAGTCAGATTCGTGATCTGCACGATGAGATACTCCCCGCCGTCCTCTTGATCGCAAACCGTTACGTAAAGCGCGCACATTCGTTCCGATCGACCGCCAATATAAGGATACGCCTCGGGATCTCCCTCGTTATCCCGATGGATCTGAAGCTCCGATCTGTCGTGAAATTGCTCCATACCAACCAGAGCGATATACCGTCCTCCATTTTCCTCGGCGCTTTGCCGAAGAAGGTCAAATTTTTGGTTCATATCCGTAATCGACTCTTCCCCCGTTCCCTTGGCACCGGTCAGAAGCGAATCGATTTTATCATTGCTCAAGCGATAGACCCAGATATCGGTATTGTAATTTGTCGCGTATTCATCCGCCACCTGCTCCAGCTGATGGGAATGATTCAGCTCCGCTTTAAGGGCAGTAGCGGAATGCTCCAATTCCTTATATTTGGTCACCTGAAAGAAATAGTTCATCAGCTGTACCTGAAGAAACCAGATGACCGCCACCGTAATGCCGATAAAGAGGATCAGAATGGCATACATTTTCCACTGTATTCCGATTCGGATCGGCTCTGTCCGATCCGCGCTCAAATGCCGCCGTGTCATTCTCTCCTCCCGCCGTTATCCTTCAAAACGATATCCTACGCCACGCAGGGTCACGATCAGTCCCGCGTACCGTCCAAGACTCTTGCGGAGGAGCTTGACGTGAGTATCGAGGGTACGGACGTCGCCGTAAAAATCGTATCCCCACACCTCACTGATCAATCTCTCTCTGGACAGCGCCACGTTTCGGTTTTCCAACATGTAGAAAAACAGATCATACTCCTTCGGAGACATATCCACGCGCTCACCGTCAATAAACACCAGCCTTGCTGTGATATCCGCTCTCAAGCCGCCGCCGTCCATGGAGAACACCACGTTCTCCCGTTTCTGCTCCTCCGGCGTACGGCGAATCCGCTTCATAACCGCCTCAACACGTAACATCAGCTCCTTAGGAGAAAAGGGCTTGACCACGTAATCGTCTATCCCTAACTCAAATCCGTTGATCTTATCGTACTCCTCCCCACGTGCGGAGAGCATAATGATCGGCGTCTCGGACAGCTTTCGGATTTGTCTGCAAGCGGAAAATCCGTCAAGCTCAGGCATCATAATGTCCATAATAATGATATCAAAGTTTTGAGCTCGGCAAAGACGAACCGCCTCCATGCCGTCAATGGCTTCCGTTACGGTATGTCCTTCAAACTCCGCGTATTTCTTGATGATGGAGCGAATCCGCGCCTCATCATCCACAACTAAAATGTGATACATGGCCCCTACCTTTCCTCTTACGTATTCGGTTTCTCGGTAAACTCGGCGACAATGCTTACGGTATGCTCCGAAAATTGCAAACCTGACAGACGGCTGACCGTGATGGAAAGGGTATCCCCCTTCCTCAGCTGATCAAGCACCGAATAATAGTCTCCAATGGACTCGATCGCGCGTCCGTTCATGGATACGATCCGATCGTATTGCTTCAGTCCCTCATGCGACGACTGCATGATATAAACGCCATTTGGCATCGCTCTGTTTCCGCCAAACAGGGAGGACACCGTTAAATCGTCCCGATATTCCGCAGAAAAGGGTAAGGCGAGCTGATTTGTCACGTATCCGTATTGGATCAGGTCGGAGGCTACCTGCCAAGCAACGTCAACGGGAATTGCAAATCCGAGCCCCTCGATTCCCGTAGCGGATTGCTTGGCGTTGACGATACCGATCAGGCGACCCGCCATATCAAACAATCCTCCTCCCGAATTTCCGGGATTGATCGCCGCATTGGTCTGCAACAGAGTCATTCGGTTGCCGTCTACGATCACCTGCCGATCCTTGGCACTGATGATGCCGTTGGTCACCGTTCCTCCCAGCTCGCCAAGCGGATTTCCAATGGCAAGTACGCTCTGTCCCACCTTCAGGCTTGAGCTGCTTCCCATCACCGCGTAGGGCAGTCCCGTCGCGTTGATCTTCAGAATCGCGATATCATGCTGCGCATCCCCCGCCACATACTCTGCCTCATGCTCCTCACCGTTTGTCAATCGAACGGTAATGGCGGTCTGCTCGGGCGTATCGCCAATCACGTGATAATTCGTAATGATATAGCCCCTTCCCTCCTTATCAATGAGAACACCGCTTCCCGCGCCGCCCGTTACATACTGTCCGTAACCGAACATTCCCGTTTGTACCTTCGCCGTTACGATCTCCACCACGGTATCGGCAACACGGTCAACCACCTGCTCAATACCCAGAAGAGTTGCCCCTGAGGAATCGATCTCCACGCTCACCTCAATGGAAGAATCGTTTTTGACGACGGTCACCGTTCCGTACTCTCCGTCATGTACAGGCTCGTTTTCCTCCGAAGGGGTTGTGTTCAAGCCAAGCCGCAAACCAATAAAGGCGCCTCCCAGCAGAGCCAACGCCACCACCAGCACAGCGGGAAGGATCAGCCACGCGCGGGCTTTCCCTCCGTTTTTCCGTTTGGTTGCCTCTTCTCCCATTTCGTCTACGACGGTGAAATCCGGCACGTAGTAGGGAGGCTTGTAGCTACAGGAATAGTTTTCGGAGTTACCGTCCTCCTCTATTTCATCTTCCCCGCCTGTCGGATCTCCTTCACCAGCGGACGGTACGTCTTTTTCACGATCTTCGCCTTGTTGCGGATCTGCGCTGGCTTTTTGGCAAGAAGGATCTTCTTTTTCCTCATGCTCCGCGCCGATCTCTCGAAGGCTTTCCTCGTTTTCCGATACGCCTTCTTCGATATTTTGACCCATCGTAACAGTATCATTATCGGTCTCCTTCTCTATCTCTTCGTTTATATGATTTCGATCTTCATTCAAGTTGTCTTGAAACTCCTTCATCCCAACCTCCGTGTCGTTTGTTATTGGTTGTCCACCTACATTATACCATTATACCTCGGGTTTGTGACAGTTTTTTGAAAAAATTTGTAATCCTTACGGAAATTTTTAAAAATCCTCGGAGCGATCCCCCAAAACCGATTGCTTTTCCTTCGGATTTCTGTTATAATATTGTTAAAGACACACAAGTGATTCACACAAAAACAATCTTCGGGTTGAGAAAGGATTGCCCTCCATGATCACATTTCTTTTCGGATCTTACGGAAGTGGAAAAAGCACGGCGATTTTGGAATCCATCTCCAAAGATGTCGAAGCCGGAATCCACACATTTTTACTGGTTCCCGAGCAAGAAACGGTACAAGCAGAATACGCCACCCTTTCCGCATTGCCCCCCTCTGCCCAACTGAAGCTGGAGGTTTTGAATTTCTCCCGCCTTTATAACCGCGCATGCCGTGAATTCGGCGGGTTGAGCTACCGATATATTACCAAGCCCATTCGACATCTGCTGATGTGGCAGAATCTGAAGGAGTTGGCTCCTCTTCTGGAGATTTACGGACCCCTGTGTGAGAAGGATTCCTCTCTGGGTGAGATCATGCTTTCTGCTCTTGACGAGTGCAGAGCCTGCGGGATCTCTCCCGATCAGTTGGAGCGAACCGCCAGTCAGTTCTCCTCCGATGATCCCCTTGGGAAGCGGTTGCGGGATCTTGCCCTCATCTTTGCCTCCTTTGACCGCCTCGTATCCCAAAATTACAGCGATTCCTCCTGTGATCTGGCAAGACTTTATGAGCTTCTGACGAAGGAGCGGTTCTTCCGTGGGTGCCACGTTTATCTGGATTCCTTTACCTCCTTTACCGCCATGGAACACCGAATTATTGAGCGTATTTTTGCTCAAGCGGATCACGTCACGGTCGCCATTCCCATGTCGGGACCCGATTGCAACGACATCAGCACCGCGGGAATCCGAGAATCCATGAAAAGCCTCATCCGTTCCGCCGAACAGCACGGCGGATATAAAACCGTGATCCTGCGTGGAAACAAGCGGGCTCACTCCCCCTCTCTTGCCCATCTGTCGGATGCCCTTTGGCGCATGGATCTTTCGGGCGGTGAGGGACAGGTCTACCATGACGGAAGCATTCGGCTGGAGATCTGTGACACCCCTTACGCCGAAGCCGAGGCGACTGCTTTGCATATTCTGGATCTGCTTCGCAAGGGAGAACGCTGCCGCGATATTTTGGTTCTGATGCGAAATCCCGATCAATACAGAGGGATTCTGGAGCCCGCGCTTGACAAAAACGCGATCCCGTTTTTCTTCTCGGAAAAAACCGACCTGTGCTCTCTCCCCCCTCTCAAGCTCCTCCTTTCCGCTCTGCGGATCAAGCAGTATCATTGGCAGAAAAACGACGTGATCTCTCATCTTAAGACCGGCATGTACGCCTTTGACAGCCGAGACCTCGACCTGTTTGAGGAATACGTTTCTACGTGGAATATCCGAGGGTCCCGCTTTACGGACAGCGACTGGACCATGAATCCCGACGGATTTACCGAATTTGTATCGGAGCGCGGAAAATCGATCCTGCTTGCCGCCAACACGGTTCGGAGACGGCTTGTTGAGATTCTGGAGAAATTCTTTATTCTTCTGGATGCCTCTGAAAACGTACCCGATATGTGCCGCGCCGTATACACCTATTTTGTGGATATCGAGCTGGAGGATCGGCTGAACGACCTTGCCGCCAAGGAACTGGAGTATGGGAACCGTAAGGAAGCCGCGGAGCTTCAATCTCTGTTCGGCGTTTTGCTGAACACTCTGGCGGATATTGCCGCCGCTATGCCCCAGGAAGCGGCGTCTACCGAAGAGTTTTACCATATTCTTCGCATCGTATTCCGCCAATCCGATATCGGAACCATCCCCACATCGGTGGATGAGGTGACCGTAGGATCCGCGGCAATGCTGCGAGGCTCCAACCCCAAATACGTATTCGTTCTTGGGCTGTGCGAGGGGGTATTCCCCGCCGCCACCAACGACACGGGACTCTTTACCTCCGTTGAGCGCGCAACCCTTGCCGATCTTGGCATTACCCTTTCCGCCGATTGCGACACCCGCTCCGCCGATGAGCTGATGTTCGTTCATCGCGCCTTTTCCGCGCCCTCACACGGACTGTTTTTGCTGACCTCCCTCGCCGATTCCGCGGGATCTGCCCGCAATCCGTCTCTGCCCTTCAATCGGGTTCGGGAGCTTTTTGCCAATCTTGAGCCCCACCGCTTCTGCGGCAATGACATTCGTTATCTGGTTGGTACTCCCCGATGCGCCGCGGCGCATCTTCGCACCATAGCTGACCCTGAGGATGCAGGAGCGCTGAAGGACGCTATCTCTCTCTTTTTACCCGAAACAGGGAAATTGTCCGCTCTTTCCTCCTCTATGCCCGATTGTTCTCTGTCACAGGAGCTTGCCTCCTCTCTCGTGGGAAAATCCGTCCGCTTTTCCTCCACTCGGTTTGAGAGATACGTGGAGTGCCCCTTCCAATATTACTGCACATACGTTCTCGGACTTCGGGAAAAGAAGCGGGGCGATTTTCGAGCCTCCAATATCGGAACCTTCATCCACTATATTTTGGAGCAGCTGCTGCGGTTCGCCGTGGAGCCCGGGGAGGACGGAACTCTCCCCACCGACGAAGAGTTAGTGGAAAGAACAGAGGAAACGGTTTCTGCGTACATTGAGAAAATTTGTCCCGACGAATGGAAATCATCCCATCGGCTCCGTCACCTCTATACACGTCTGAAGCGGCTCTCTCTTCTGATGATCCGCAATCTGGTGGAGGAATTTTCCCAAAGCGAATTCCAACCCATGTTTTTTGAGTTGAACACCAACGGACAGGAGAACAATCCCCTTCCCATGGAATTTGTTTTGCAGGACGGCTTCCGCGTATCCTTCTCGGGGATCATTGACCGCGTGGACGTTTTAAAGAAGGATGGCGAAGTGTATATCCGAATCGTGGATTACAAAACGGGGACTAAGATTTTCTCTTTGGAGGACGTAAAGCACGGCATCAACATTCAGATGCTGCTTTACCTGTTTACCCTCTGCCGCAATTCCGATTCCCCCTTCTGCCGCTCTCTCGGTCTTGCCGATGGCAAGACGCCCACTCCCGCCGGTGTGGTCTATCTGTCCGCCAACGTTCCCGTTGTTTCGGTGGAGGACTATGACGGTGAGGAAGCGGTACTCAAGAAAGCCTCCGCTTCTTTGAAGCGAAGCGGACTTTTACTGGCGGAGGAGGATATTCTCAAGGCAATGAACGCCTCTCTCTCCCCCACCTTCCTTGCCGGAATCAAGAAAAACAAGGACGGCGTTCTGGTAGGAGATGCTCTGACCGATCGGGAATCCTTCAATAAACTGTATGAGCAAATACGGTCCACGGTGGAATCGATCACGGAAGAGCTCCGAGGCGGCGTAGCCGACGCAAGACCGTTGCAATATCATCAATCCAAGGACCCCTGCGCCTATTGCCAGATGAAGCCCATCTGCCGCAGGAATGAAGAATAAGGAGGGTTTTATGGAGAAAAAATGGACTCCCGCCCAAAGCGCGGCTATGAACATACGAAACAAGACCCTTCTGGTCAGCGCTGCGGCGGGCTCGGGAAAAACCGCTACCCTGACCGAACGAATTATCCGCAGTCTGACCGATCCGTCTCATCCCTCCGACATCTCAAAAATGCTCATCGTTACCTTTACCAGAGCCGCCGCGGAGGATCTGAAGAACCGAATTTTTTCCGCTCTCGGACGGGCGTTGGCAAGGGATCCCTCCAATCGCCATCTGAACACCCAGCTCGTCAAGCTGGGAAGCGCCAGAATCTGCACCATTGACTCCTTTTATCTGGATCTGGTCCATTCCCATTTTTCCGATCTGGGAATTCCCGCGTCCTTGCGGATTGGAGACGGTGTGGAGCTGGAGGTGCTGAAGAGGGCAATCATGGAGGAGTCCGTGGACTTTTTCTACGATACGGATGAGCAATTTCCCGCCTTTGCGGAATGCTTCACGGCTACGAGAAGCGCAGACCGTCTGACGGATATTTTACTGGCTCTCTATACCTCGGTCTCCTCTGTGCCGGAGGGCATCGAATTTTTGCGGATCAATGCCGAGCAAACAAAGTGTCACGCAGATCGGCACGATGACTTTTTCTCCACCGCGTACGGCGCCGTTTTGCGCTCCAGAGCCATCGATCGGGTCCAATACTGCTATTCTATTTTTGAATCCGCCTGCCGGTATCTGTCTCTCTCGGAGGAGCATGCCAAATGCTTGCTTCCCTCCTTTGAGCATGATCGGATCTTTTGTCTCTCCCTCTTGGACGCCTTACGCGACGAAGGGGCGGGATATCATCGGACCAAGACGCTGCTCGAATCCTTCAAGCCCCTCACCCTCAAGCGCATGAGCGCAGATTTTGCCACGGAGGAGAGTGAGGAGTACAAGAAGCTTCGTACGGGTCTACACAAGCAAATTCGGGATCTTGCCCAAAAATCCTTTTCCAAGGATGAGGACTCCATTATCCGAGCCATGGCGGACACCGCAAGGTACATCGATCTGCTCCGTCGGGTATTGACGCACTTTGAGACGGCATACACCGAGGAAAAATTGAGACGCGGCGTCATGGAATTCAATGATGTCCGCCGCTTGACTCTGCGGCTTTTGGTGGATCAGAACGGAGATCCCACCCCCATCGCCAAGCAGTACGCCCGAGAATTTACCGATATTTACATCGACGAATATCAGGATGTGGATCGGGTGCAGGACATGATCTTCCGCGCCATTTCCTCCCCCACCAACCGCTTTATGGTTGGAGATATCAAGCAAAGCATTTACGGGTTCCGCGGTGCCGAGCCGCAGGTGTTTGCCGACTATCGGTCCGGCCTCCCGAATCACGAGGAAGCGGATGGCTCCGATGGTGCCACCGTGTTTATGTCCGAAAACTTCCGCTGTGACCAGTCTATCATCCGCTTTACCAATCTGATTTGCTCCCGCATGTTTTCTGCCTGCGCGGAAAGCATCGGGTACTGTGAGGACGATGATCTCGTTTTCTCAAAGCATAATCCACCGGAAGACTATCAAGCCACACCCGCGGAGGTGGTCGTTCTTTCCACGGCAGTCTCTGATACGGAGCTTGTATCAGAGGAGAATGAGGACAAGGAACCGCCCGAAAAATTTGAAATCGAAGCAGCGTATATTGCCGCGGAGATTCACCGTTTGATCACCGAGGAGCACAAGGCAGACGGAACTCCCATTTTTCCCGGTGATATCGCCGTTCTGTTCCGCTCCAGACGGATCAGTTCCTATCTCGTTGAGGCGCTGAAGGAATACGGCATTCCTTCCTCGGAAAGCGACGGAGACCGCTACTTTGAAAACCCTGACGTTCTGATGGTACTGTGTCTGTTGAACACCATCGACAATCCCCATCGGGACATCTTTTTGGCGGGAACGCTCCGTTCTCCCATCTTTGGGTTTTCCATGGAGGATCTGATTCTCATCAGACAGGGCTGTGACGATTCCTATTCGCTATACGACGCTCTCCTTTCCCGTGCGGAGGGGGAGGATCCTCTGGCTGACAGGTGCCGCGAATTTGCCGAAATTCTGAATCGGTACAGACAGGGCGCAATGGCCCTCCCCGTAGACCGTTTTCTACGAACGCTCTTTGAGTCCGACCGCTTTATTGCCTCGGGGCTTGTCAGCGACCGCACCGAGAGCGGCGACGGAGGAAATCTTCTTCAACTTTACGAATACGCCAGAACCTTTGAGGCGGGATCTTTCAAGGGACTTTATAATTTCATTGAATTCATCAATACCGTGATTGAGGAAGATAAAAAAATGAAGGTTCCTCCCAAAGGGACCTCTCCCGACCGTGTCAATCTTATGACCATTCACCAGTCAAAGGGACTGGAATTCCCCGTTTGCTTCATTTGCGGCGCGGGGGGCAGGTTTAACCGAGAGGATCAGAAAAACAGTCTGCTGTACGAATATCCCATTGGCGTTGCCATGAAGCTTTCCGACAGCACGGGATTCGCAAGGATCAATACACCCCTGCGAGAAGCGCTTGCCGCAAACAACGCCATTCGTCAAAGCGAGGAGGAAATGCGAGTACTCTACGTGGCGCTGACCAGAGCCAGAGAACGGCTCTACGTCACCGCAACGAGCAAAGAGTCTCCCGAAAAGCTGATGGCAAAAGCAGCCTCTCGCGCAAAATTCTCCGGACGCTATACACTCCTTTCCTGCAGCTCTTATCTGGACTGGATCCTGATCCCCCTTGCTGATCCGTCCTCGGAAAAAGATTTCTGGCGCCTCAGCTTCTATTCAGCGGAGGAATTGCCTCGGTACTCGATTTCGTCATCGGAGGAAAATTTGATTCAAGCGCAGCAGGAGACTCCGCACCTTTCGGACAGAGCACTTTACGAGGATTTAAAGGAGAAATTCTCCTTCCGTTACCCTTTTGCGGATTTTCGTCGTATTCCCGCAAAAATGACGGTCTCCCGTCTGTCTCCCAACGTTCTGGATGAAAACGACACCTCCGTAGAGTTGGTTCAGGAACAGAAAAAAAACGCTGTGCCCGACTTTTTCATAACGGGAAAGCCCTCTCGCGCCAGCGCCGCCGAACGGGGTACTGCCACCCATCTTTTCCTCCAATTCTGCGATTTTCCGAACGCAAAAAGGAAGGGTGTCAAGGAGGAGCTGGAGCGTCTTGTCGAAAAACAATTTCTCCCCCGTAATCTGGCAGATCTTGTCTACGTGGAGGAGTTGGAGAAATTCCTTGGTGGCGAACTGATGGCAAAGATCGAGGAGGCAAAAGAGATCATTCGGGAGCAACGCTTCAATCTCTTCCTGTCCCCCGAGCACCTCACCTGTGACCCTGACCTTCGGAGATTGCTTCGTGACGAGCAAATGGCAGTTCAAGGAGTTGTGGACCTTGTTCTGGTTGATTCCGACGGACATCTCGGTTTATACGACTATAAAACCGACCGTCTCAGTACAGAGGAGCTAAAGGATCCGTCTCTTGCCGCCAAGCGGATCAATGAGCGTCACGGATTACAGCTTTCTTATTACGCCAAAGCGGTTTCTGTGCTGTTTGACCGCCCCTGCGACCGTGTTTGCGTGTATTCCACCCATGCGGGACGGCTATTCGACATCGATCTGCTCCCGCTGACCGTTCCGGAAAAACTCATCGACACGCTTTGACAAAAATTTGTCCTGATGAATATCCTTGTAAAGAGAGGTAGCCAAAATGAGCTATGCCTCTTAATTCCATTTGAACAGGAGATATTCATGGCAATTATTGAAAATTTTGCAACGGTTCGTTACACCTCCGGCGGTGTAACGAATACCGCTGTTTCCAATCTGGCAGAGGTTGAGCTGGAGGCGTCGGTTACTCTGGGCAAGACTTCTTTGGGGAACACCTATGAGGATTCTTCCCTTCTCACCTACGTGCTGACCATTCAAAACACCTCCGGCGCTCCCCTGACCAATCTTCGCATTGAGGACGATCTGGGCACCTTTCTCGCCGACACCTTGGAGCTGACACCCCTGACCTATGGCGGGAATGCGATTCTGCTGATCAACGGTCAGGATACAACCGTCCAGCTTACCGTGGACGCCTCTCAACCGTCCCTCCTCGTCTTTACCATTCCCTCCTTGGCCACCGGGGCAACCGCCAATATCGTATACGATGCCCGAGTCAACAATTTCGCGCCTCTTACCCTTGACTCGTCCATCGTCAATACGGCAACCCTTTCCGCAGATACGGAGTGCGAGTCCGCTACCGCCTCCGAAACCGTAACCGTTGAAAATGGTGCTAATGTCAGTGTATTCAAACAGATGTCGCCCAATCCTGTGGTATGCGGCGATTCCCTGTCCTATCTGATCCGTATTTCCAATTACGGAAACTCGCCCGCAGAGGACGTTCAGATTACGGATGCCTTTGATCCTGCGCCCGACAATATCACGATAACGAGAAACGGCATTCCCCTTGTTGCAACCGACTACACCTACGTGAACGGAGTTCTCACTCTTCCGCCCGACGGAAGACCCGGCGACACCGTTCCCGCCGCTACCTTTACAAGAAATCCCATCACGGGCGAGGTAACGACAACTCCCGGAATTGTAGAATATATCATCACGGGAACGATCTAAAAAAAAGACCGTCTCTGCCATGGCAGAGACGGTTCTTTTCATTTCGTAATCATCAGTCAGTTTTCCTGACGAAGAGCGCGAAGTCGTTTCATCACGTCGTTCTCGCCTCGTCCGAAGTAGTCGTGGAGTTGACGGTATTCCTGATACAGCCGATCATAAATTGCCACGTTACTCGGTATAGGCTCGTAGTTTTTCCCCTCCCGAACGGCAAGGGATTCTGAAGCGAGGGACAGATCGGGATACGCGCCTGCGGCTACCGCGGCATAGATGGCGCTTCCGCGAGAAGAAGACATGGGAGCGTTGGGAACGGTAATGGTGCGACCCAAAACATCCGCATAGATCTGCATGGTCATATCATCCTTTTCCGCAATTCCTCCCCCCGCCATGATTCGCGCGGGAGAAATCCCCGCCTCCTCAAAGGTTTCCAGAATCATACGGGCGCCATATGCGGTTCCTTCAATAAGAGCACGGTATATCTCCTCCGGTTTTGTTTGAAGGGTCAGACCGAGAATCATTCCGCTCAAGGAGGCATCAGTCAGAACACTGCGGTTTCCGTTAAACCAATCCAACGCTAACAATCCGCTCTCTCCGGGGGAGAGTGTCTGCGCCTTGGCACGAAGAAAATGGTGAAATCCCATTCCGGATTCCCTTGCTTCTTCCGCATATTTTGCGGGCAAGCATTGCTTGACAAACCAGTCAAAATGGTCGCCGCAACAGATCTGACCCGCCTCATAGGTATAATATCCCGGAACCACGCCGTCCTTCACAACGCCACAAATTCCCCTGATTTCTCTTTTTTCCTTGGAGTGGATCATCTGTACGCCGGAGGTACCAAGGATCAGAAGCATATTTCCCTCATCCACAAGTCCTACGGCGGGCATTGACGCGTGGGCATCCAAAACAGGCATCGAAACGGGTGTTCCGACCAAAAGTCCCGTCAATGCCGCCCCCTCCTCGCTCAATCTGCCGGCGATCTGACAAATCGAATTGGTATCGGAGGGCATTTTATTCCCAATGAGATCTCTCATTTTCGGATCTAACGCCTCAAAATAATCCGCCGACGGGAATCCGTCCTCCTCATTCCAAAACGCTTTATATCCCGCAAAGGGCGCGCTTTGGGTAAGACAGCCCGTCAATCGGTAAGAAATCCAATCCGCCGTTGTCATAAACCGAGCGGTCCTCTCGTATATCTCGGGCGCTTCATTCAGGATTTGCCATATTTTGGGGATCATCCACTCGCAGGACACCTTTCCTCCGTATCGCGCAAGCCACCTCTCCCCTCTCTCCTCCGCGATCCGAGTTGCCATCTCCGCTTCCTCGGTCGCCGTTTGATGCTTCCAGAGCTTGACGTAAGCGTGGGGCGCCTCCTGATATTCCTCCATCAGGCACAGAGGATCGTATCCTTCGTCCACGGGCAACATGGTACACGCGGTAAAATCAAAGCCAAGTCCGATCACCTCATCGGGAGCGATTCCCGACAGAGACAAAAGCTCGGGAACCGTATGACGCAAGGTCTGAATATAGTCCTGCGGATGCTGGAGAGCGCTCCCCCGCGGCAACGCTGTCCCACACGGCAGCTGCTCATCCATCACACCGTGAGGATAGTCATACACCGAGGAGGCAACGATCTCTCCCGTATCGACATCAAGCATAACGGCGCGTCCCGACAGAGTACCGAAATCAATTCCTACCGTATATCGTCCCATGGTATACTCCTTTCCCATCAGCGGAAAGGTGAGAAATCCTCCCTCATCAAGGAGGTTCTTACAATCGAATAGTATTCCCTTGTGGGGTCTCCCTGCAGGATCCCGTTTTTCAGCTTCAGCGCCGTGATCAGCATCTCGGGATTCAGATATTCTCCCACCGTTGCTCTCAGGACGGTCCGAATTTTTACACTCCCCTCCTTCTCATCGAAGGAAAACTCCGCCGAATGGATCAGAGGAACGATATCAATTTCCTTTTCTCCCGACTTGGTCTTTTTCGTCAGCATCAGGGGAGAGACAGAAAGGGTATGGCGAAGCCCCTCCACGTCCGCCTCCGTGATGCCCTCGGAGTGGAGCTCCAGCTCGTAGGACGCCCAAGCGATTTCGGAGAAATCACTCTTGGGCACGTAGGCACTCTCGATCTGAAGCTCCTCCGTCAATTCCCCGTTGAGCCGCTCCTTGATCTCCTCGCAATCCATCTCCCGATCGATCCGAATATCCAAAAACTCGTACACGCTCTGGGCGCCTACGCTCAAAGGAGTGGAAAATACAAGCTTTGCGTGGGGATTGAAGCCCTTGGTATACCACGCGGGAATACAGGCGCGGGTAATCACGCGGTTAAAGGTCCGCTGCACGTCCAAATGAGAAATATACTGCAGGCTTCCAACCTTTCTGAATTTCAGTCGAACGGTGCGGGGGAGCTCCAGCTCGGGCAGAGACAGCAACCGCTTCCGTTCCGTTAATTTTTGACCTTGGGACAGCATGTGCGCTCACCTCCCAGCTTATTTGCTCCGCATCCGCTACACTTTTCACGGCAATTGGGAGTAGTAGACTCCGCATAGGCGCGATCGTGCTCTCTGCGCAAAAATTCCTTGCTGACACCGCAATCGATAATATCCCAAGGCAGCACCTCGTCAAGACCATATTTGCGGTTCGCATAGAAGGCAGGATCCGCTCCCGTTCTTTCCAGAACCGAGATCCAGCGATCGTAATCAAAGCACTCATCCCACGCGTCAAACATAAATCCCTCACGGCAGGCAAGCCCCAGAGCGGGGGCGAGACGGCGGTCTCCCCGCGCCAACACCGCCTCAATTCGGCTGACCTTGGCATCGTGGTGGGTATAGCGGATCTTCTTATCGGTAATCAGGCTTCCCAGATACTCCTGTTTCTCCGCCAGCATCTCCAGGGTATCCTGCGCTTCCCACTGGAAGGGGGTGAAGGGCTTGGGGATAAAGCAAGAAACGCTGATGGTCACCTGAGGCTTTTTCGTCCGATTACGGTTGGGACAACGGTAATATGCGTCGACGACGTGAGAAGCAAGCTCCGCGATACCGGCAAGATCCTCATACGTCTCGGTGGGAAGTCCTGACATGAAGTAGAGCTTCACCGTATTTTTTCCCGCCTCAAACGCAACGTTCACCGCGCGAAGGAGATCCTCCTCCCGCACATTTTTGTTGATCACGTCCCGCAGTCTCTGACTTCCCGCCTCGGGCGCAAAGGTCAGCGAGGAGGACCGAACCGATGCGATCTTATCCATCAATTCCTTTGTAAAGCTATCCACTCGCAAGGAGGGCAAGGACAGGCTGACCATATTCTCATCCGTCCATTCGAGAAGTTTAGTTGTCAGCTCCTCCAGATGAGTATAATCGCTGATGGACAGCGAGGTCAGGGAGATCTCGTCATATCCCGTGGACTCAAACAGGCACTTTGCCTGTTCGTTCAATACCTCGGGGGATTTTTCCCGTACAGGACGGTAGATAATCCCCGCCTGACAGAAGCGACAGCCGCGGATACAACCGCGGAACACCTCCAACATCACTCGGTCATGAACGGTTTCAATATAGGGCATGACCACCTCCTTCGGGAAGAAGGCGGTATCCATATCCTTCATGATCCGCTTGGTGATCTTTTGGGGAATATCATCGTAAATCGGCGTATATTCCCGAATGGTTCCATCCTCATGGTAGCTGACACGGTACAGGGAGGGCACGTAGATTCCCTCGATCGTTCTCGCCGCCTCATGGAGATACTCCGCCTTGGTGTATCTTCCCTCCTCCTTCATACGGATATACAGACGGCACAGCTCGGGCAGCATTTCCTCCCCTTCTCCGATGTTGAACAGATCGAAGAAATCAGCAACGGGCTCGGGGTTATAGGCGCAGGGACCTCCTCCGATAATCAGAGGATAGCTGTCATCCCGATCCTTCTGCCACAGGGGAATATTGGCGAGATCCAGCATGTTGAGAACGTTGGTATAGCTCATTTCATATTGCAGAGTAAAGCCGATCATATCAAAATCGGTCAGAGGATCTCCGCTCTCACAGGCACACAGAGGAATGTTATGCTTTTTCATCTGCTCCTGCATGTCGATCCACGGATCGTACACCCGCTCGCACCATACGTCCTCCTCCCGGTTCAGGACACCGTAAAGAATCCGAATTCCAAGATTGGACATTCCGATCTCATAGGTATCGGGAAAGCAGAAGGCAAATCTTGCCTTTACTTTGGATTTATCCTTTATAATCTGGCCGTATTCTCCGCCGGCATACCGTCCCGGCTTTGAAACAGCCTTTAAAATCGTGCTGATGTTTTTATTCATGAACCTTTTTTCTTTCCTTTATTTGCTTTTCGTTGTTTATTTTTTTGGAGCTTCTCTGCCGCGCCAACCAATTCCGCGCTCCATGATTCCAAGGTGAAATAATTTTTTTGGGGGAATACAAGGACGGCGAGGATCAGAACACCGAGGAGCGGTAGCGTCTGAAGCAGCATCACCCAGTACTGGTTGACATGGGGCATCCATCCGCATCCTAAGCAAAGCCCCGCCATCAATGCTCCAAGAATCAAAAACACGGCAATCAGAACTTTATTATATCGGAGGATCTTGGCAAGTCGCTTGCACCATACCGCCGCCTCCACTAATTTTAACCGAGAGGAGAGTGTCAGGATCTCGGTCACAGGTCCTCTGCTTTTTCTTCTTCCGCCCTGTCTGAGATCCTCCGCGTTTTTGTGTACCACACTGACGGGGGTCACACCGAAGCGCCGCTGCTCCAGAACGAAGGCGGAGTGGATCATCGGGTCAAAGGTTTCGATCACGCATCGGATCCCGTTCTCCTCCATACGCTCGATCAGCATCTCAAAAATCGGCTCGATCTCGTACGCGGCGCTGATCTTCGCGGAAACCTTTCCGTCAAGAGACACGCACAGCGTAGCTCTGCCATCCCATTCCTCGTTCATCGGGAAGGAGAGTCCGTACCGTTGCAGATATCCCGCATCTCCCACAATCAAAACGTGCTTCCGATCGATGATTGCCTCAATTCCGTTTCTGGCAATTCTCCGAACAGAAATTCGGTCATGCCGATAGCGCTCCGGTACCGATTCAAAAATTTTCGCCATAGGTCCGCCGATCTTCGCATACAACAGTTGTAAACAACCGAACAGATCCGACGTCTGACCCGACTCGTAGATGACCATTCCGGTATCCTTCGTTTCGCACTTTTTGAACAGGTGCAGATCGTTGAACACCAGATAATCCACATCCGAATAGCTAACCGTTCCATCCGTCCCTGTCAAGGCAATTCCGCGACGGGTCAATCGATAGGAGGACAGTCCCAGGGTGATGAGCGGAATCGAAATCACGGCGCATGGCAGCATCGCAAAAAGGGTCGCGACCGCCGTGGTACAAACCACCGCCAGGCTCTGCTTCAGCAATATGACGATCATTCCCGCCACCAGACTCAACAGTACGGCGGGAAGAAGGATCCACCGAATCATCGGATTGCTCATGTGATTTTCTCCCCGTACCGAACGGAAGAATCCTCTTGGGAAGGAAACCGACGCAGGGGCAAAGATCCGCTTCGTCCCGTCTATGCCGCCATGATACATCTTCTCCGCAACCGATCGGGCACCCTCATCCAATTCCAGCGTAAATTTGCTCGAATCGGAGGAGAAGACCAAAAACAGCCGTCTTTCTCTCCGCACCAAAACAAGCTCCGCGCAGGCGGTCAGGAGCATCCACAAAACACAAACAAAATGGAATACGGGTGGCTGATATCCCTCCGTGGGGACAAAGGCAATGAGCGTGTCATACGCCGCCGTGTAAAGCACCATCACCCCAAGAACGGAATAGACATCGGAACGGATGGTTACCAGCCGTTTGATTCCATTCCACATGGGTCGTCCCAAGCATACCGCCGCGATCAGCACAAACTGTAATCCGACGAAGAGATAGGACCCGAAATATGTATGATAATCGATCAGCCCACCAAATTCTACACCGAACAAAGGCAAGGTATCATAGAGGAATACCAGAACAGCCATGGCGCCGATTCCCAACAGCCGCAGAAGGGCGCGAATGGACCTATGGCGGTAGTCAGCAAGAATTTCCTCATTCTGCTCCGCGCCTCGGTACTCTCCGTCATCCTCCGCCGATTCGTCTTCCTCGGCAAATTCCTCCGTCACCTCGTCCTCCGCGATCTCCTCCAGCTCATCCTGACAACCAAATTGCAGCATGAGATCAAAAATCGATTCGTTGACGCAAAATTCCGCCGTTGCGCCCACCGATACCTGTTCTTCTTCCAAGGTTTCCTCTGACAACAGCGCGGACAGATCCTCTGTCTCTTCACACGTCTCTCCCGACAAAAAATCCTGTGTCAGCTCGGGCATGGCGATGGTTTCAATTTCGGGAAACGCATCGTACTCCTCCTGCTCCTCCACGCCAAACTCTGCCGTCGGCTCCTCCGCCACGAGGCGGATCTCCTCGTGGAGACAGGAAACGGGCTCCGGATCAGGCTCGGTCTGCAAAAGAGCCTCTGCATCCGAGACCTCTTCTTCTATTCGGATCTCTTCAGACTCCTCCGCAATCACATCGGTAGCCTCCTCGGCAATCGCTTCGACAGGGTCTTCCCACGGCGCGCAATCGAGCTCTTCCGCATTGGAACTCTCAACCTCTTCTTCAACTCCATCTTGCGCCAAGATCTCGTCCTCTCCCTCGTCCAATGCGAGAGAAGAATCACGGTCTTCCTCTGTCGTCTCAAATTCCAACAAAAGCTCCCGATCAAACGCGTACTCATCCGAGTCCGATGCTTCGCTGTCCCCTGACAGACCGGCTCCATATTGCGCCCGAAGCTGCTGCTTCAGCTTTTTCTCGCTCAAATTGGCGTTTTTCTTCCCTTCGGCTGTCTTTGGAGCCTCGTCTGCGGAATCTCTTTCCACGGATTCCTTGAGCAATTTCAGAATATCATCAATGTTATGTTCGTTATTCATCCTGCCCTCCGTTTTTATGAAATAAGACCGTTACTGCTTTCTGTGCTGATGGGAAATTTCTGCCAGAATGACAGAGGCGGCGGTGGACACATTAAAGGAATTTACGTGCCCGTACATGGGGATCGACACGATATAATCGGCGCACTCCTTCACAAGTCGGGAAACACCGTCCCCTTCACTGCCCATCACCAGAGCGCAGGGGCAGTTAAAGTCGGTATCGTAATAAGCAGGGCCCCCTGCCTCTGCCGCGAAAATCCAAATTCCCAGCTTTTTCAGCTCCTCAATGGTTGCGGAAAGGTTCGTCACCTTCGCGATTGCCAAGTGCTCAATGGCGCCGCAGGACGCCTTGGTTACGGCGGGAGTCAGTCCAACGGCACGTCGCTTCGGAATGATCAGTCCGTGAGCGCCTACGCCCTCGGCGCATCGGATCAGCGCGCCCAGATTGTGAGGATCGGTAATGCCATCGGCGATCACCAAAAAGGGCTTCTCTCCCCGATCCGCGGCGATCTGCAAAATATCCTCAACGGAGCAGTATTCCTTCTCCGCCGCCATGGCGACCACACCTTGATGAACCGCATAGCCCGTCATGGTATCCAGCTTGGATTTTTCGGTTTCCACCACGGGAATGTGCCGCTCAATCGCTTCGGCAACCAAAACCACGATAGAGCCCTCCCGCTCTCCGCGCTGAACCAGAAGCTTATCAATATCCCGACCCGACTTCAACAGCTCACGAACGGCGTTTCTTCCAATCACCAACCCCTCACACACGGGCTCGGTCTCCGAACGGCGCTCTCTTCTCTCGTCTGTGCGATTTTTTGTCGGTCGTTTTTTGGCATAATACTCTTTTTTGTTCTTTTCCATGGTGTTCCTCCATGCAAATAAAATTTACCCCAAAAGGTATAACTATACTTATTTTAATTATATCATAAAATTCCTATTTTGTATATAGACAATGCAAAGCTTTTTTAAAAAATAAGGAAAAAAGAGCGATTGCACGCAACCGCTCTTTGGGATTTCTCTTCGTCAATTCTCAAACAGGTTACCGACCTGCTTCAGCTGCTCCATGATCTCAATTTTTTGCGGACATTTTTCCTCACACTGTCCGCACCCGATACAGTCCGACGCCCGTCCTCTCGTCCGGCTCAGTTCCCCGTAGGATGTACGCTCTCTTACGCCGTCGCCCCTCTTTGCTTGATTATACAGCTCAAAATATTCGGGGATCGCGATAGTCATGGGGCAATCCACCGAGCAATACTGACAGGCGGTACACGGAACGGCAATCGTCCCCTTGATCATATCTGCCGCCGTCATGACCTTGCTCTGCTCCTTTTCCGAAAGAGGAGAAAATTCCTTCATATACGAGGTGTTGTCCGTCAGCTGATCCATATCCGACATGCCGCTGAGCACCATGATCACGCCCTCAAGCCCCGCGGCAAAACGAATTGCCCAAGAGGCAACCGAGGCGCGGGGATCAGAATTGTGAAAGAGCTCCGCTACCGCATCGGGAACTCGGGCAAGGGCTCCTCCCTTGACGGGCTCCATAACGATGATGGGCTTTCCGTGCTTTCTCGCTACCTCATAGCAAAGACGGGATTGCACCTTCTCGCTTTCCCAATCCAGATAGTTCATCTGAAGCTGTACCACATCCACCTCGGGATGGTCGGTCAAGATCCTGTCCAAAACGGCGGCGGAATCGTGGAAGGAAAAGCCGATCTTTTTTACCTTGCCTTCCTTCTTTTTTTGCATGACGAAATCAAACGCCCCAAGGCGGGTTGCGGTCTCGTAATGAGCGATGTTCAGGTTGTGCACCAGATAATAATCAAAATACTCCACTCCGCATCTCTCAAGCTGTTCTCCGAAAATGCGCTCCATGTCCTCTTTTTCCTTCAGATACATGGTGGGAAGCTTGGTGGTAAGAATAAATCGGTCTCTCGGGTATCTCTCCACCAGCGCTTTGCGAACGACCCGCTCGCTCTGGGCGTCGTGATACATATATGCCGTATCAAAATAGGTAAATCCCTGCTCCAGAAAGGAATCCACCATGCAGCACAGATGCTCCATGTTAATCGATTTTTTATCTTCAGGGTTTGTGAGCGGTAACCGCATCAAACCAAATCCAAGCTTTTTCATGACCTTTCTCCTTTTTAAAAACACCTGCGGAGGAAACCGCAGGTGTTTGATTGACGGAATCAACCCATGGAAGAATAGTTGGGTGCTTCCTTCGTAATATTGATGTCGTGGGGGTGAGATTCACGCAGACCCGCACCGGTAATGCGAACAAATTGCGCCTTGGTTCGCAGAGTCTCGATATCAGCCGCTCCGCAGTACCCCATACCGGAACGGAGGCCGCCCATGAGCTGGTAAACAGTGTCTGCCAAAGCACCCTTGAAGGGTACGCGTCCCTCTACTCCCTCGGGAACCAGCTTCTTGTTGTTCTCCTGGAAGTAACGGTCCTTGGATCCGCTCTCCATTGCAGCAATGGAGCCCATACCTCTATACACCTTGAAGCGTCTGCCCTGATACAGCTCCTCGCTTCCGGGGCTTTCCTCGCATCCCGCAAACATGGAACCGATCATAACGGTGCACGCGCCCGCGGCAATTGCCTTTACAATATCGCCGCTGTACTTCAGACCACCGTCGGCAATCACGGGGATACCGTACTTATCGGCAACCTCTGCCGCATCGCAAATTGCGGTAACCTGAGGAACACCGATACCCGCAACCACACGGGTGGTACAAATGGATCCGGGGCCGATACCCACCTTGATGGCGTCTGCGCCCGCGCGGATCAGATCCTCCGCAGCTGCGCCCGTTGCGATGTTACCCGCAATCAGCTGACACTCGGGGAATGCGTTCTTGACCTCATAGACCTTGTTCATAATGCCCTGAGAGTGACCGTGTGCCGAATCCAGAACCAGATAATCCGCTCCGGCAGCGAGCAATGCGCCTGCACGGTCCAGTGCGTCCTTGGTTACACCGATTGCCGCACCGCAGATCAGTCTGCCCCGCTCGTCCTTGGCGGAATTCGGATACTTGAATGCCTTCTCGATATCCTTAATGGTGATCAATCCGGTCAGGACGTTGTTCTCGTCTACCAGAGGAAGCTTCTCGATCTTATGACGGCGAAGAATCTCTTGTGCCTGCGCCAGATTGGTTCCAGCGGGAGCGGTAACCAAATTTTCCTTCGTCATTACATCTGCAATTTTTCCGCTGAAATCGGTAAGGAATCTCATATCGCGGTTGGTAATAATACCGATCACGCGCTTCTGATCGTCACAGATCGGAACACCCGAGATCTTGAACTTGCGCATCAGCTGCTCTGCCTCGTAAACGTAGTTGTCAGCGCCCAAAAAGATGGGGTTGGTAATAACGCCGTTCTCGCTTCTCTTAACGCGATCCACGTGGTCAACCTGAGCCTCGATGGACATGTTCTTATGGATCGTACCTGCGCCGCCTTCACGGGCGATCGCGATAGCAAGGTTTGCCTCGGTAACCGTATCCATTGCCGCGCTGAGCACGGGAATGTTCAGGGTGATCTTGTTGGTCAGTCTGGTTTTCAGGGAAACGTCGGCGGGAAGAACGTCGCTCTTGGCGGGTACGAGAAGTACGTCATCAAAGGTCAGTCCTTCTTTGCTGAACTTTTGGCTGTAATCCATAATTTGAAACCTCCATTCCTTTTCGGGTAAGCTTTTTTTATTTACTATCAATTATATCAAATATTGACCCGATTGTCAACGATTTTTTCTTTTTTTATTCGATAAAAATTCAAGATCTTTTTTGCCGTATTTTGTGTTTTTTGATCATCTTCTCACATATGCTTTTCTAAAGGCATCTCAAATCCATGGGAGTGGCGCTATGAAAACTCAAATTTGCGATTCAAAAAAATATATTCTCCGCTATCTTTTCTTCGTTCTCACCTTTCTTCTCTCTCTGGGGTTCCTGTTTTTTCTCAAGACACATCTGGTTCGAAAGGATTCTCCCACACAAGCCTCTCCCTCACCTTCTCCCGTGGTCGTCATTGATGCGGGTCATGGGGGGGAGGATTGCGGCGCGATTGGAACGAACGGAGCGGAGGAAAAGGATCTCAATCTCGGGATTGCGAAAAATCTGGAAGCCATCCTGAGGGCAAACGGAATACAGACCGTGATGACACGAAGCGAGGACGTTCTGCTCTATGACAAAAATTCGGATTATCACGGACAAAAAAAGGTGCAAGATCTTGCCACCAGACGATCTATCGCGGAGCAATACGATACCGCTCTGTTCATCAGCATTCATATGAACTCCTTTCCGGAGTCCCAATATAACGGACTTCAGGTCTATTATTCGCCAAACCATGAAGCCTCCCAAACGTTTGCGCAGGACATTCAGGAGCTGACACGAAGGACGCTCCAAGGGAAAAACAACAGAAAAATCAAGGCTTCGGGTGAGGGCATCTATCTTCTTGACCGCCTCGCGTGCCCCGCCATCCTTGTGGAATGCGGATTTCTTTCCAACGACGAGGAATGCGAGCGGCTATGCGACCCCGTCTACCGTCAACAGTTGTCTCTGGTGATTGCTCTGGCAATTTTAGAAAATTTATCCCCTGCTCTCCCTTGATTTTTTCGAGGTTTTATTGTATAATAGGGTCATAGAAGAATCGTCGTGTCCGCGGAGGTCAAAATGAAAGGAATCAAAACCGTTTTTATTTGCTCGGAATGTGAATATGAAAGCCCAAAATGGCTGGGTAAATGTCCTCGCTGCAATTCCTGGAATACCTTCGTCGAGGACGTGGTGGAAAAGGAGATCCCCTCTGCCGCCTCTCCTCGCGCCGCTTCTCTTCGCGGCGGAGAGAGTCACGTATCTCCCTTTGATCAGCTTCATGCCCCCGATTATATCCGTTCAGGGACAGGTCTTGCGGAGCTTGACCGAGTGCTTGGCGGAGGTCTTGTGACGGGATCGGTGGTTCTGCTGTCGGGTGAACCCGGTATTGGAAAATCCACCCTTCTGCTCCAGATCTGCGACACGCTGGGCGAGAGCAAAAAGGTTCTCTACGTGTCGGGAGAGGAATCGGGCAGTCAGCTGAAGCTTCGGGCGGAGCGCCTCCGTGTCAGCGGAAAGAATCTTTATATTCTCACCGAGACCAACATGGAGCAGATCCTCTCCGAGGCAAAAAAGCTCTCCCCCGACGTGATCATCGCCGACTCGGTTCAGACCATGTATTCCGATCGGGTGGCTTCCGCCCCCGGCAGCATCTCCAACGTCAAGGAGGTTGCCATGGCGTTTATCGCCAAGGCGAAGACGGAGGGAATTTCCGTGATCCTCGTAGGACACGTGAACAAAGAGGGCGGCATCGCGGGTCCCAAGGTGCTGGAGCACATGGTGGATGCCGTGCTGAATTTCGAGGGGGATCGAAGACAGTCCTATCGAATTATCCGCGCCCAAAAAAACCGCTTTGGCTCCACCAATGAGATCGGCGTGTTTGAAATGACCGACGCAGGGCTTCGTGAGGTGCCCAATCCCTCGGAAATGCTCCTCGCCGACCGCCCCGCCGACACCTCGGGCAACTGCGCCGTCTGTATTTTGGAGGGTACCCGTCCCCTTGTGGCGGAGATTCAGGCGCTGGTCACTCCCACCACCTTCCCCGCTCCCAGACGAACCTCCAACGGCATCGACTATAACCGTACCTATCTGATCCTCGCCGTCCTGGAAAAGAGGCTGGGACTGAAATTCTCCGCAAACGACGTCTATCTCAACGTCATTGGAGGTGTGCGCGTGGACGAGCCCGCGTCAGATCTGGGAATTGCCCTTGCGCTGATCTCCTCCATGACCGATCGGGTGATCCCCGACGACCTGATCGCCATCGGCGAGCTGGGTCTTGCGGGAGAGTGCCGCGGCGTTGCCAACGCGGAACAGCGAGTCCGCGAAGCCGCCCGCCTCGGCTTTACCCGAGCCGTCGTCCCCGTCCACAACCTCCAGAGCTGTGAGGATATCAAGGGAATCCAAGTCACCGCCGCCAAGAACATCTACGACCTGCTGAATTTTTTAAAGGCGCCGAAAAAGGAATAATAAATCACAAAGAAGCCGTCCCGCGTGGGACGGCTTCTTTTTTCTCAATCAAAACTCGATTGCTTTTTCTACGTATGCCTTCAGCTCGGTGATCGGGATTCTTACCTGCGCCATGCTGTCTCTGTCACGGACGGTTACGCAGCCGTCGGTCTCGGACTCGAAGTCGTAGGTAATACACAGAGGTGTTCCAACCTCGTCCTGACGGCGGTAGCGCTTACCGATGGATCCTGCCTCGTCGTAATCCACACTGAAATACTTGGACAGCTCCTCGTAGATGGCGCCCGCGCCCTCTGCGAGCTTCTTGGACAGAGGCAGAACCGCCGCCTTGAAGGGCGCCAGAGCGGGATGCAGGTGCATCACTACGCGGACGTCATTCTTCTCGGGGTCCACGATCTCCTCGTCGTAGGCATCGCACAGGACTGCCAGCACGCTTCTCTCTACGCCAAGGCTGGGCTCAACCACGTAAGGAATATAGTGCTCGCCCGTCTCCTGATCGAAGTAGGTCAGGTCCTTACCGGAGGTATTCTGATGCTGGGTCAGGTCGTAGTCGGTTCTGTCGGCTACGCCCCACAGCTCTCCCCATCCAAACGGGAACAGAAACTCGAAGTCGGTGGTTGCCTTGGAATAGAAGCAAAGCTCCTCGGGATCGTGGTCACGCAGACGGAGATTCTCCTCCTTCAGACCGATGGCAAGGAGCCAATCGCGGCAGAAGCTTCTCCAGTAGTTGAACCACTCCAGATCGGTACCGGGCTTGCAGAAGAACTCCAGCTCCATCTGCTCAAACTCACGGACACGGAAAATGAAGTTACCGGGGGTGATCTCATTACGGAAGGACTTACCGATCTGCGCGATACCGAAGGGCAGCTTCTTTCTTGTGGTTCTCTGGACGTTTACAAAGTTGGTAAAGATACCCTGCGCCGTCTCGGGACGGAGGTAAACGGTATTCTTTGCGTCCTCGGTAACGCCCTGGAAGGTCTTGAACATCAGGTTGAACTGACGGATATCGGTAAAGTTATGCTTACCGCAGGTAGGACAAGGAATGTTGTGCTCCTCCACGAACGCCTTCATCTCGTCGTGAGAGAACGCGTCGATGGGCTTGGGCAGCTCAAATCCCGTCTCACCGCACCACTCCTCAATCAGCTTATCGGCACGGAAGCGCTCGTGGCACTCCCGGCAATCCATCAGAGGATCCGAAAATCCCGCAAGGTGTCCCGATGCGACCCATGTCTGGGGGTTCATCAGGATAGCAGCGTCAAGGCCTACGTTATATTTATTCTCCTGAACAAACTTTTTCCACCAAGCCTTCTTGACGTTATTCTTCAGCTCCACACCGAGAGGACCGTAGTCCCAGGTGTTTGCCAGACCGCCATAGATCTCGGAGCCGGGGAAAATAAAGCCGCGCGTTTTACAAAGCGCTACGATTTTGTCCATTGTTTTTTCCGTATTTTTCATGGTTTCCTTCCTTTTCTCGCAATGAATTTCAATTAAAGAGTATTATATCACAAAAATCGATCACTGTCAATAGATATTTACTGTCCCGCGACGCTTATTTTCCGAATCAGCGTATCGGGAGCGCCGTACACCGTAAAGCCCGAGGGGATTCCGAATTCCACCTTGTTGGCAATTTCCTCGATATTCTTCAGGAGCTCAAAGAAATTTCCCGCTACGGTAAAGGATTTTACCGCCTTGCCAAGGACTCCGTCCTTGACAAGATACCCCGCACTCTCAATGGAAAAGTCGCCCGTCACGGCGTTGCATCCCGCGTGCATTCCCTTGAACTCGGTGATATACAAGCCGTCTCCCAGCATCCTTTTCAATTCCTCGGGAGACTGCTCTCCGCCAGCGATATAAAAGCTATAGGGACGGATGCTGACCGGCTCGGAATATCCCACTCGCTGACCGTTTCCCGTGGTGGTCACACCCGCGCGGTCTGCCGTTGCCAGATCGTAGAGCAAGGTGTTCAGAACCCCCTTTTCGATCACGTTCTTCCGATAGGTGGCAACGCCCTCGCCGTCGAAGGAAGTCTGCATGGGACAGCCCTCTCTCATGGGATCGTCCACAAGGGTGATTTTCTCACACGCCACCCGCTGCCCTTCCTTTCCCTTCAGCAGAGATAGCCCCAGCTGCGCGCTCTTCGCGGAGAACGCGGAGGAAAAGGCGGAAAGCAGGGAGCGCATCTCACGGGCGCTGATGATCACGTCGTATTTTCCGGACGGGATCTCCTTGGCGCCAACCTTGGAAAGCGCCTCTTCAAGTGCGCTCTCCGACAGAGCGGAGAGAGAAGCTTCACTCAAATCCAGAGTAAAATCAAAGGCGTCCTGCGCCTCCCCGTCCTTCTGTATCACGGCCTGCACGTAAGCGCCGCTGATCGCGCCACCTCCCGACAGACGAAGTCCGTGAGAATTCATCAGCTCCATATGAAATTCGTTGGTAAACACTGCCGATTGCGTTCCATCCGCCACGTGCTCGCTCATCTTATAGGTATTTTCCTGAATCGTCAGCGCCATTTTTTTGGCATCCGCCGCATCGGGAGATTCCCCTTCGGGACGAGTTACCGACGAGTATCGGTCCGACCCGTCAAAGAGGATCGCCTTATCCTCGCTTTCAATACACCGCGCGTTTGCGATGGCGCGCAAAACCAGCTCTCTCATTTCCGTCTCGGTCAGGAGCTCGGTAGAAGCACTTCCCATATGCCCATCCACGATACAGCGGAAGCAGATTCCGCCTCGTACGCCGGAGGAAAAGGAGGATATTTCATTCTTCAGCGTTTCGGTGCTCAAATCAGAGGACTGAGCAAAATAGATCTCGTATTCCGCAAGTCCTGCCCGATTCGCCTCGGCAATCAGACAGTCCTTTACTCCATCAAAATTCATCTTTCTCCTCCTCTCACCGTCCGCCAACGGTTATCTTCTTGACACGGATCAAGGGCTGTCCCACGTCGGTGGGGACGCTTCCGCTGGAGGACCCGCACACGCCCTGCCCCGTGGCAAGATTTTGTCCGACCATGTCGATATCCCGCAGAATCTGGGATCCCGTTCCGATCAGGGACGCACCCCGCACCGGCTCGCAGATCCTTCCGTTGCGAATCATATATCCTTCTCTGACGGAGAAGTTAAACGCACCCGTCAGGGGATTGACCGAACCGCCTCCCATTTCTTTGGCGTACAAGCCAAACTCAATCGAGGCAATGATATCCTCGTTTTTATCGGGTCCGTTATCAATGAAGGTATTGGTCATACGCGAGGTAGGCTCGTAGGTATATCCCTCGCGGCGGCTATTGCCCGTCATGGGCATTCCCATCCGCCGAGAACCGAGACGGTCGATCATATAGCTCTTCAGCACACCCTTTTCGATCAGAACGTTTCTTCGGGTGGGATTTCCCTCGTCGTCGATATTCACCGAGCCCCACGCGCCCGCGATGGTTCCGTCGTCAATGGCGGTGATCTTTTCATTGGCAACGGTCTGTCCCAGCTTTCCGCACATTTCCGACATGCCGACCCCCACCTGAGTTGCCTCTAAGGAGTGTCCGCACGCCTCGTGGAAGATCACCCCGCCAAAGCCGTTTTCGATGGCAACGGTCATCTGTCCTGCCTTGCAGTAATCGGCGCGGAGATTCGTCAGCGCCATATCCGCCGCGCGCCGTCCCACCTCGCATGGGTCGATCTGCTCAAACAGCTCCATTCCCATTCCCCGACCGGGGGCACAGCTTCCCGACTGATTTTCTCCGTTGGCGGAAGCCACGGTATTCACGATCAAGCGAGTGCGCACGTGTCTGTCACGCGCCAGAAGCCCCTCACTGTTTGCCACAAGGATCTCATGATCCACACCCAAAAGAGTTCCCTGCACCTGAGAGATCAGCTCGTCTCTCTCCATCGCGGCTCTGCACGCGGTTTTCAAAACATCTGATTTATGGGACAGCTCTGCCGTGCAAGGATTGACCCTGACGGGATGACGGTCAAGAACCGTTTTGGGCGTCAGGCAAATAGAGATCTGCGCCTGTCCCTCTCCCATGGCATCCGCCGCCGAGCGGGCGCACCGAAGCAGTCCTTCACGCGTCAGGTCAGAGGTGGAGGCATAGACCGTTCTCTGCTCCCGAAAAACACGGATTCCCACACCGGACAGAACGGTATCTCCCACGCGGTCGATCTTCCCGTCCACAAATTGCAGACTGTTGTTTCTGGTATGCTGGGCATAGACCTCGGCAAAGTCTCCTCCGGTCGACATGGCAACCGAAATCAACTCCTCCATAAGAGTTTGTTTGATCATGAGGCTCTCCTCTCGTCAGCTTTGGCTTCTCTCGCCAAGAATATTTCTGTATTTCTGATAAAAGCTTTCAAAATATCCGCCGTCAAGCGCCTTACGAATCTCTCGGGTCAGACTGTTGTAGAAGTAAAGATTGTGGGCGACGGCAAGGCGCATACCGAGGGATTCCTTTGCCTTGATCAGATGTCTGATATAGGAACGGCTGTAATTCCGACAGGCGGGACAGCCGCAGTTCTCGTCAAAGGGCCTAGGATCCTTGGCGTACTTCTCGTTCAGCAGATTCATCTTTCCGTGCCAGGTAAAGAGGTTTCCGTGACGGGCGTTTCGGCTGGGCATGACGCAGTCAAAGAAATCCACGCCCATATGAACCGCCTCCAAAATGTTACAAGGCGTACCTACGCCCATCAGATAACGGGGCTTATCCTTCGGCATATGGGGCTCTACCGCGTCAATGATCCGATACATCTCCTCGGTCGTCTCTCCCACTGCAAGCCCGCCGATGGCGTATCCCGCCAGATCCAGCTCGGCAATCTGTTGCATGTGCGCAATCCGAAGATCCTCGTAGGTTCCTCCCTGATTGATTCCGAACAAAAGCTGGTTTTTGTTGATGGTCTCGGGCAGGGTGTTGAGCCTGTCCATCTCTGCTTTACAGCGCACCAACCAACGGGCAGTTCTTGCGCAGGAATCCTTGACATAATTGTACGGCGCGGGGTTTTCCACGCACTCGTCGAATGCCATGGCAATCGTGGAGGCGAGGTGGGACTGAATCTGCATACTTTCCTCCGGTCCCATGAAGATCCGCTTTCCGTCGATATGGGAAGCGAACCGAACCCCCTCCTCAGTTATTTTACGCAGTTGTGACAGGGAAAATACCTGAAATCCGCCGCTGTCGGTCAGAATGGGTCTTTCCCAGTTCATAAATTTGTGCAAGCCGCCCATCTCGTGGATCAGCTTATCTCCGGGACGGAGATGCAGATGATAGGTATTGGAAAGCTCCACCTGACAATCCAGATCGATCAGCTCTCTGCTGGAAACACCGCCCTTGATTGCCGCGCAGGTTCCCACGTTCATAAACACAGGGGTTTGGATATCTCCGTGTACCGTATGTAATACGCCGCGTCTGGCGCGACCGTCCGTTGTTAAAATCTCAAACATAGTTTCCTCTTTATTTCTTACGTTCTTTCAAACTGGTGATCCAGATTTTTCTTCGACAGCTCCATGGCAACGGGTCGTCCGTGAGGACAAACCGTGATATCCTCCAGCTCCATCAGCTTGGAGACCAACCACGCAAGGTGTCCCTCCGGGTAGGCTCTGCCCGCCTTGATCGCCGCCTTGCAGGACGCCCCATAAAGCGCCTTTTCAAAAAGGATATCACGCGTCAGCTTTGCCGAGCCCGTATTGCTCTTCACCCGCTCCGCGATCACCGCCAGCATATCCGACACCGCGTCGGTAGAAATTCCCTCGGGAATTGCCGTCACGCTGACGGTATACTTTCCCGTGGTAAATTCGAAGCCCACCGCCTCGATCTCCTCGCGATAATCGGCAATTGCCTGAATCTCATCGCTTGTCAGCATGACCTCCAGAGGGAGCATCAGCATCTGGGACGCCTTCCCTCCCTGTTGCATGCCCGCCTTGAGCTGTTCAAACAGAATCCGCTCATGGGCGGCGTGCTGGTCGATCACTAGCAGCTTATCCTCCACCTCTACCAGCACGTAGGCGTGAAAGGCGTCTCCGATGATTCGGTAGCTCTTGCTCTTGCTCTCCCTCTCCTCGACTACGGCGGGAGGAACGACAACGGGTTGCTCGGGGGGAGAAGCCACGGGCTCTTTCTTGATGGGCGCCGCAGACTCGGCTTTGGGAAATTCTGCCAAGGTCGGCTCCCGCTTCGG
>JAZNDP010000040.1:0-9459 GCA_045588165.1 Eubacteriales bacterium
AATTAGATGGTTTCCAACATACAATGCCACACCGTTTTCCCAGTGGCTTATATTATTGTAGTATGCAGTATTATAAAATGCATTCTCACCAATGCTTGCGATGCTATCCGGAATGGTGATGCTCGTCAAGCTGGTGCAACCATCGAACGCCATCATACCAATGTTTGCGATGCTATCGGGAATGGTGATGCTCGTCAAGTTGGTGCAACCGTAGAAAGCTTCCTCGCCAATGGTTTTAACGCTATCCGGGATCTTAATACTCGTCAGGTTACTGCAATTCATGAACGCCGAATTGCCGATGTGTGTCACGGGTACTCCGTTGTATTCCTTTGCGATGACCACATTGCTGTCGGTTCCTTCATAGCCGCTTACAAAGCAAACGGTTTCATCACCATAGGAACTACGGAACACCGTATATTTCACTCCTTCCGTAGAGATCCAATCCTCCTCTTTGGGCGGATTGCCTCCCGTTTCCGGTGTTGGATTTTCTTCGCCAGAGGAGCCTCCCGTTCCGCCCTGCGTATCGGTTTCTCCGCCGGTTTCGGTTCCCCCGCCGTTATTTGTTTCTCCGCTGTCGGGGGTAGGCTGCTCCGACCGGTTACTGTCGCATGCGGTCAAAAAGCAAATCGTCAGGCTCAACAGAATGCTGACAAGGATCGTCACGATTCGTTTCGTTCTCATTTTTCTTCTCCTGAAATAAAAAAGTGCGCAGCCGAAGCTGCGCATTGAAAAACGCATAGCTCCAATTGCTGCGACACAAGAGGTTCGACGATGGAAAATAAGCATACAAAAGCATGCGTTTTTACCGAAGTAAAAAACATACCTTCCCCTATCATAATCAATATTTACTTGTGTCGCAACCCTATTATATCACGTTTTTTCTTATATGTAAATATTTTTTCAAAATTTAGGATAGAAAGGTTGCTTTTGTCTGTACCAATACCCAAAACATTGAAAGCTTTTTGGGGAGTACGGGCGGGAGGATAATATCCTCCCCTACGATGGGAAAAATCACATACCCTTGTAGGGGAGGCTATCAGCCTCCCGCATACCATGGAACAAAAACAAGGACGATCGGTTATCCACAAGGAATAGTCCGATCGCCTTATTTTATACTAATATCCAAAACATTGAAAGCTTTTTGGGGAGTACGGGCGGGAGGATAATATCCTCCCCTACGATGGGAAAAATCACATACCCTTGTAGGGGAGGCTATCAGCCTCCCGCATACCACAGAACAAAAACAAAGACGATCGGTTATCCACAAGGAGTAGTCCGATCGCCTTATTTTATACCTAACCAAAAAAACATTGAAAGCTTTTGGGGGAGTTTGAGGGGGCTTTTTGCAAAAGCCCCCTCAACGCGTCCTCGCATCCTCTCACGCGTCCTCGCATCCCCTAACGCATCCCCTTCAGTTCGTGGAAAATTTCTGCTTGACGGTGGTGATTTTGCTCTGTTCGACCTGTTCGGAGGGGTACCAGCCCTTTGCCGCCATTTTGGAATAGATGGTATCCTGCATACACAGCGACTCGGTCAGCGCGGCGCGGAAGGTGCCGTGGACGTCCTGTGTGGAGGATTCCACCGTTCCGTGGAGGTAGAGATCGCACACGCCCTTTTCCAGAAGAAGCATGTTTTCCATCAGATTCTTATCATCCATTTTCGTTTCCTCACTTTAACAATCCGTATAAATTTTGATAGATCATGCGGTGCTTTTCCGCCATCTGGTTGATGCAACTTTTCAGCTCTCCGTCCTGAATCTGTGAGGCGGTCTGCTGACACTGGGTCAGAAAGAACTGCTCGTGTCCCAGCGCATCCTCGATATAAAGTAATTCTTTGGTGGTCATTTTGGATTGGATCCTCCTTTTTCCTGATTTACCCTTATCTTACCCCTATTTTTTTGTTTTATACGGAATTTATTGACAGCGGGGACGAAAAAGGACATAATAAATGCGAAATCTAGCGGGAGGACGGAGAGATGGCATTTGAGATTATTGATTTTCATACGCACCCCTTTTTAAATCTGTCGGATTGCATCTGCAAATATCGGGATACGACCCCCATGAGCGCTCAGATTACGCTACAAGATCTGAGGGGTGTTGGAATCACTCCCCCCCCGAGCGGGAGACATATCTCTTCGGGATCGCGGCAATTCAATAAGAAATGGGCGGACTGCGTACAGCAGTCCGCCTACGTTTTTTAAAATGGGGAATGGAATACCGAAATCGGCAAACAATAGCTTCAGTGGGCTTCCTTAAAGGCGGCGAGAAGCTTTTCCAGAGCGCTTTTTTCAATACGGCTGACGTAAGAACGGGAAATTTTCAGGATTTCGGCAATTTCCCGCTGGGTCATGGGGGCTCTGCGACCAAGTCCATATCGGAGAATAATAATTTGCCGCTCTCGCTCGTTGAGTATCGTATTGACGTAGCGCTTTGCTCGATCCGAGTCGATCTTTCGCTCAATCTCGCCCGTCATGCCCTCGTCACAGCTGATGATGTCGATATAGGTCAGGGGATTACCGTCTCGATCCACATCGATAGTCTCACTCAGGGAGATCTCCGAGGAAAGCTTTTTTTGAGAACGAAAATGCATCAAAATCTCGTTTTGAATGCATCTTGCCGCATAGGTGGCGAATTTTGCTCCGCCTCGGATTCGATAAGTATCGATTGCTTTGATCAGCCCCAGAGTGCCGATGGAAACCAAATCCTCCTGATTTTTGGCGGTGGAATAATATTTTCGGACGATGTGGGAAACCAGCCGAAGATTGTGTAGGATCAGCTTTTCACGGGCATCCCCGTCTCCTGCCTCCAGTTGCAAAAAGAGCGTCTTTTCCTGTTGGGGAGAAAGAGGGGGAGGAAAGCTTTGGGGAGAACCGATGCCCAGTACCAGATGAAAGAAACCGGACAATAGGGAAAGCAGACCGGCAAACATAAAAAATCCTCCTTTTCGTTGAGAAAAACGTACAAAAAACGGCTATTAACAGTTTATGAGAAAAAAGATGGATTATTCCGTCGAAGGTTGTCCTTTTTACCAATTGACAAACGGAGGGAAATAATATATAATAAGAGCAGATAAGCCCCCCCTCGTACGTATGGGGAGAGAAAAGGAATATATGGAGGAGCGCAGTATGTCTCATTTTTTGCGCGGAAACGCTATTGTAGGACAATCCGGAGGACCCACGGCGGCAATCAACGCCACCCTGAGCGGAGTGATTCGCGGCGCGAAAATCTATATGGGTGAGGGCGGTTGCATTGAGCGATTGTACGGTATGTACAATGGAATCGAGGGCCTTTTGGAGGGCCGTTGGATTGACCTTGGCGATCGGTTCGATGATGAGGAATCCTATCTTCTTCTGGAGCAAACCCCGGCGGCGGCGCTGGGATCCTGTCGCTTGAAGCTTCCCAATCCCGACAGCGAGGAGGAGAACGCGAAGCGACTTTATCAAAAGATATTTGATATCCTCCGTGAAAATGAGATCCGCTACTTTTTCTATATCGGCGGAAACGATTCCATGGACACCGTCAGTAAGCTGAATCGATACGCTGCAAAATGCGGTTATGAGATGAGAGTCGTGGGCGTACCGAAGACGGTGGATAATGATTTGCCCCTGACCGATCATGCGCCCGGCTTTGGCTCGGCGGCAAAATACATTGCCACGGTGATGCAGGAGATCATTCGCGATTGCGATGTTTACCGCCTCCGTGCTGTGACCGTGGTGGAATGCATGGGCAGAGACGCGGGCTGGTTGACAGCCGCTTCGGCGCTGGGACGTGTGACGGGTGGCTCGGAGCCGGACCTGATCTATCTTCCCGAGCGTTCCTTCGATATGGAGGAGTTTTTTGCCCGTTTGGAGGAAAAGTGGCAGACAAAACCCGCTTTGGTGGTGGCGGTCTCTGAGGGAATCCGCTTTGCGGACGGACGCTACGTGGGAGAATCCAATCAAGGCGGCGGCACGGATGCCTTTGGACATAAGCGCTTGGCGGGCGCGGGCAAGGTGCTGGAGATGGCGATTAAGGACCGCTTTGGTTGTAAGGCGCGGGCGGTGGAGTTGAATCTTCCGCAACGCTGCGCGGGACACCTGCAGTCCCGTACCGATATTGACGAGGCGATCCGCATCGGAAGAGCGGCGGTGCAGGCTGCGGCGGCAGGCGTGAGCGGCGAGGTGATGATCTTCCGTCGAGTATCCAACGCGCCGTATTATTGTGAAATCGATCATGCGGATGTGACGAAAATTGCAAATGAGACGAGATACGTTCCCGCGGAATATATCAATGAAACCGGTGATAACGTAACGGATATGTGCTGTTCCTATATCCTTCCTTTGATTCAAGGCGAGTGTGACGCTTTGTGTTATTCCGGTTTGCCGAGATATATTCGACTCTGATCAGAATCGCGAGGGAGATGGGCATGAAAACACTAATCGTAACCGGAGCGTCATCGGGGATCGGACGGGAGTTTGCTGAGACATTGGCTGCCGAGACAGGAATTGAGGAGGTCTGGGTCATTGCCCGAAGAGCGGATCGGTTGGAAGAACTGAAAAATACAATTTGTAAGACGGTTGTTACGATCCCTTTGGACTTGTCGGATTACGGTTGTATAGAAAAATATAAAAATATGCTTGCAGATCGCTCGCCGGAGGTTGTGGCGCTCGTGAACGCCGCAGGCTACGGACGGTTCGGGGAATTTGAGAACGTGACCCTGTCCGATCAAGTGGGCATGATCGATCTGAACGCGATGGCGCTGACACAGATCACCTATCTGACCCTTCCTTATATGGCACAGGGCGGACAGATCTATCAGGTGGCGTCTGTTTCCGCGTTGATGCCGGTTCCCTACGTGAGTGTCTATGCCGCGACAAAGGCGTATGTCCTGAGCTTTTCCCGTTCTCTCAACGTAGAGCTGAAGCACAGAGGGGTTCGAGTGATGGCGGTATGCCCCTTCTGGACAAGAACCGAGTTTTTTGACCGCGCCGCGGAGCAGAACGACGTGGTGGTGCATTACGCTCGCTTCTATACACCGAGGCAGGTGGTGGAGAGAGCCATCAAGGACATGAAACGAAAAAAGGACGTGTCGATCTGCGGTGCGTACACCCGTATGATGGCGATGGGCATGAAGCTGTTACCTCACCGCATGGTGATGAAGATCTGGTGCAGACAGCAGAAGAAGTAAAGATCCTTTCAGGGGAAACCGTCACGAGCTTATACTCGTGACGGTTTTTTCTTGTTTCTTTCAAGTAAATACCGAATAAACTGGAAAAATTTGCGCACACTAATGCCAAAACCGGATAGGAGTGTGAGCAAATGCGGAAGCTAGGAGAAGAATATCGGCAGAATGTCGCATGGATGAACGAGCGGCTGCGGGTAAAGGAGAATTTTGACGTTTTGAGCAAAACCCTTCGGTTTGCCGACGGAGAAGCTACCTTATATTATATAGACGGCTTTGTGAAGGATACGGTGATGCAAAAGCTGATGATGCATTTCCTGTCCCAGAAGAAAATGCCCCGTACGGCAAGAGAGTTTATGGAAACGGCGGTTCCTTACGTGGAGACCGATGTGACCGAGGATGCCGATCTAATGGTGCGGATGGTGCTGTCGGGCGCCACCTTGATGCTTGCCGAGACCTTTGGCTCGGCGGCGGTGGTTATCGACTCCCGCACCTATCCTGCCAGAGAGACGGCAGAGCCGGAAGGGGATCGGGTCATGATCGGCGCGCGAGACGGCTTTGTGGAAACGCTGATCTTCAATACTGCACTGGTACGGCGCAGAATTCGAAATCCCGCTCTGACCATGCATTATATGAGTATAGGATCCGATTCGGGGACCGACGTGGTGCTCTGCTACATGGCGGATCGGGCGGATCTGAAATACGTGGACTACCTGAAGAAAAAGTTATCTTCTCTGAAAACCTCCTCTCTGACGGTGGGACATGAATCCTTGGCGGAGTGTCTGATCAAACGGAGATGGTATAATCCCTTCCCCAAGATCCGTACCACCGAACGTCCCGATTCGGCTTCGGCGCAGCTTCTGGAGGGAAGCGTGCTGATCATGATTGACAATACCCCACAGGTGATGGTTCTTCCTTCCACGATCTTCGATTTTATGCAGGAGTCCAACGATTTCTATTTCCCGCCCCTGACGGGAACCTATATTCGGGTGGTTCGGTATCTGGTATTTTTTCTGACACTGATCATTACTCCCGTATGGTACCTGCTGATCCGATATCCCGATTTTGTTCCGAGGTGGCTTTTGTTTGCCCTTCCTGAGGAGCTGGGGCAGTTGCCCATCATTGCCCAGCTTTTGCTGGTGGAGTTTATCATCGACGCTCTGCGTCTCGCCTCGCTAAACACCCCCAATATGCTAAACAACTCGCTGTCGGTGGTGGGGGGATTGATCCTTGGTGATTTTGCGGTAGACATCGGGTGGCTGATCCCCGAGGTGATCGTTTATATGGCATTTGTCGCCATTGCGAATTTCACGCAACGAAGCTATGAGCTTGGGTATGCCATCAAGTTTTTGCGAATCATGCTTCTGATTCTGACGGGTCTGTTTGGAATCTGGGGATTTGCGGGCGGATTTTTGCTCTGCATCCTTTTGGTCGCCACCAATTCTACGGTCAACGGAAAAAGAAATTATCTCTATCCGTTGATTCCGTTCAACGGACGCGCTTTGAAAAGCTTACTTGTCCGTGTGGGAAAAAGCGATTAGACGGAGAGAAAAAAGGGAGCCTTGGCGCGCGTCGAGGCTCCTTGTTCTTATATATATAATAAATGTAAGAAAAAATTTTGCCTCTCAAGAGAAAAAATAAAAGAAGCTGTGAAAAAAATGGGCAAAAAACAGGAAAACAGATGATTTTTTGAGTCAAAAATGAAAAAAACGCTCCAAAATTGTGTATTATGCATAAAACATGCAAAAAAAGACTAGAAAAGTTCTGTAAAAATGACAGCGAAAAAGTTCTTGCAAAACGGACAAACATGGTGTATAATGATAGAGCTTGATATGCGTTGAAGCGAGAGGTTGCTGTTGGAGTGACGTCCAGC
Source organism: Eubacteriales bacterium (assembly GCA_045588165.1). GTDB lineage: Bacteria > Bacillota > Clostridia > Oscillospirales > CAG-272 > HGM12713. Next base: position 7,034 of record JAZNDP010000040.1, read on the forward strand.
AGGGAATTTTCGTGGAGTATGTCCGTTATAACCGGGCGAAAGCAATCCTTGTCACGGAGCCAATGCGACAAGTATGCCTTTCATGAACCCGGAGGTCCTTGCACAGATGCTGATGTGCTCAGACTTTCGGATTTTTCAATGGGTGGCGAGAAAACGCACGGCGCAGTGTTGAAAGGTTGCGCCCCTGAAGATGCGGTTCGCGTAAGCGACCCTATGGACGCGATGCGAGCAGGCAAATCTATAGAAGGAGGAAAAACAGGTGGCAGTCAAGGAAAAAATCAGAGTAAGACTGAAGAGCTACGATCACACCCTCATCGATGCAGCGGCTGAGAAGATCGTTGACGTGGCAAAGAGAAACGGCGCAGCCGTTTCCGGTCCTATTCCGCTTCCCACGGAGAAGGAGATCGTAACGATCCTCCGCGCGGTTCACAAGTACAAGGACAGTCGTGAGCAGTTCGAGATGAGAACGCACAAGAGACTGATTGACATTGTGAAGCCCTCGCAGAAGGTTGTTGACGCGCTCATGAGCGTTGAGCTCCCCGCCGGCGTTGAGATCGAGGTTAAAATCTAAATCAAGCACCGAGAAATCACCGGCAAAACAAAGATAACAGCCGTTGCGAGTTTTTCATCTTGCAGCTCGGCAACTTTGTAAGTCACGTTGGCATCAACATGCGGATGTCAACCAATAATTTACAGGAGGAAAAACAAAATGAAAAAGGGTATTATCGGAAAGAAAATCGGTATGACACAGATTTTCGACGAAATCGGAAACGTAATTCCGGTTACGGTAATCCAGGCAGGTCCGTGCGTAGTCGCACAGAAGAAGACCGTTGAGACCGACGGTTACAATGCTGTTCAGCTTGGCTTTGCTGACGTAAAAGAGAAGCACATGACCAAGGCTGAAAAGGGTCACTTTGAAAAGGCAGGAGTTGCTTCCAAGAAGCATCTGAAGGAGTTCCGCCTTGATGACATTTCCGCAATCAACGTAGGCGACGTCATTACAGCCGATACCTTCGCCGCAGGCGACAAGGTCGACGTAACAGGTATGACAAAGGGTCATGGTTATTCGGGCGTTATCAAGAGATGGAATCACCACCACCTCCGTATGACCCACGGTACCGGTCCCATCCACCGTCAGCCCGGTTCTATGGGCGTAATCGACCCCGCGAGAATCTTCAAGAACAAGAAGATGGCAGGTCAGTACGGTAATGAGCAGGTTACCATTCTCAATCTTAAAGTTGTGAAAATCGATTCCGAAAAGAATCTGATCGCTATCAAGGGTGCCGTTCCCGGCGCAAAGGATGGCATCGTATTCATCCGCGATTCGGTGAAAGCATAAGCGGAAGGAGGAAATAAAACATGCCTAACATGAAAGTTGTAGATATGACCGGCAAAGAGGTTGGAGAGATCGTTCTGTCCGACGCGATCTTTGCTCGCGAAGTAAATGAAGCTGTCCTCCACGCTGCCGTCAGAACGTATCTGATGAACCAGAGACAGGGCACTCAGTCCACCTTGACCCGCACCGAGGTTTCGGGCGGCGGCAAGAAGCCCTGGAGACAGAAGGGAACGGGACGCGCTCGTCAGGGCTCTACCCGCGCTCCTCAGTGGACCCACGGTGGCGTAGCTCTCGGCCCGAAGCCCAGAGACTACCGCATCGCAATGAACAAGAAGACCAAGAGAGTTGCGCTCTTCAGTGCGCTGTCTGCGAAGGTTGCTGCCGGTGAGCTTGTTATCGTAGACGAGATCAAGATGGAAGCATACAAGACCGCAGAGATGGTTAAGATGTTCAAGGCACTGGGTTGCGAAAAGGAAGTAACCAAGACCTACAAGGTGACCACCCACGAGGAGGATCACATTGTAAAGGAAAGAAAGACCCGCACTGCTGTGGTTCCCCAGAGCGCGCTGGTTGTTCTGCCCGCTGCTGACGCATTTGTCATCGGTAGCTGCAGAAATATCCCCGGAGTGGAGACCACTCTGTACAGCACCATCAACGTATACGAGGTGCTGAAGGCTGAGAAGGTTATTATGACTCGCGCAGCCGTTGAAAAGCTTGAGGAGGTGTACGCATAATGAAAATGGTACAGGGTGTCATCATTAAGCCTATCATCACAGAGGCAAGCAGGGACGCGCTCGCTGAAAAGAAGTATACCTTCAAGGTTTGCTCTGACGCCACCAAGCCCGAGATCGCCAAGGCGGTTGAGACAATGTTCGGCGTAAAGGTAGCGAATGTTAACACGATTTCTATGAAGAAAAAGCCCAAGAGACTCGGCGTACACTTCGGATACACCTCCGAGTGGAAGAAGGCAGTGGTTACTCTGACCGCTGACTCCAAGACCATCGAGTTCTTCGACGGCCTTAACTGATGGTAGGAGGTAAAGAAGAATGCCTACGAAAAAGTATAAGCCTACTACACCGTCCAGAAGACA
>JAZNDP010000041.1:0-6448 GCA_045588165.1 Eubacteriales bacterium
ACCAAGAACCGCTTTGACAAGCTCTCGGCGGCGGATAAGCTTTACGGACTTCGCTGGGAGGAGCTTTGCGAGGATTTCCCCGCCGAGAAAAACTGGCTCTGCAACGAGCAGGTCTTTGCTTCTCTGGTCAAGCGAAAGGGATTGACCCAGCCCGAGTATCACGCCTTCAGCCGTATGTGGGGACAGGCGAGAGATAAGGATCTTGTCAAACCCTTCGTCTCCAAGGATCCCGCCGTGGTTCTCCGCACCGTACGCGATGCGGGCGGTATTCCGATTCTGGCTCACCCTCACGCTCAGACACAGCATTTGTCTATGCTGTACGATCTGGGTCTGATGGGCGTGGAATACGACCACCCCGACCTACAATCTCTGGATTCCTATCACGCGCGGGAGTTTGCCGCAAAGCATACGCTCTATCTGTCGGGCGGAACCGATCACACGGGACTGCTTGCCAACGCCCCTCACGAGCGGGGCGAGTCTCCCACCTCCGCCTACAATCTCCCCCTCGCCACCGACGTTCGTTGCGGTGTGACGAAGCAGGAGTTCGACAACATCAAAAACCGAATTTACGGTTAACGAAAAACCCCCCGCGCAGAAATTTGCGCGGGGGCTCTTATTCACACAAATCGTTTTGATTTGAACTTGTGGACCGTCGAGGACTACTCATCCACCACTTCGTGGTCCCCCTTCCCTCACAAGGGAAGGCTTACGGATTCTATACGCAAAGAAATAAAAAGCCTTCTCCCGTAGGAGAAGGTGGCAGCCAAAGGCTGACGAATGAGGCGTCCCCGCATCCAAACAGGTCGGGACGTAGGGTCCGACCTGTTTTTTCATCAGAAGCAAAATAAAGACGATCCTGATCACACAAAAGTGAGAACGATCGTCTTATTTTATACCAATACCCAAAACATTGAAAGTTTTTGGGGTTATAGGGGGCTTTTTTCAAAAAGCCCCCTAAAATCGCGTCCCCTCGTCCTCGCGTCCTTATTTCGCGTTCATTTTCAGGTAGGCGTTGATAAACTCGTCGATCTCGCCGTCCATGACCGCGCTGATATTTCCGTCCTCGTGACCCGTACGGGTATCCTTGGCGAGGGTATAGGGCATGAACACGTAGGAGCAGATCTGGGCGCCCCACTCGATGTTGGTCTTATTGCCCTGAATATCCTCGATGGTATCCAGACGCTCCCGAAGCTTGATCTCCATCAGCTTCGCCTTGAGCATCTTCATGGCAGTCTCCTTATTCTGGAGCTGGGACCGTTCGGTCTGACAGCCCACCACGATGCCCGTTGGCTTATGGAGAATACGGATCGCCGAGTCGGTCTTGTTGATGTGCTGACCGCCCGCGCCGCTGGAGCGGTGCGCCGTGACCTCAATATCCTCGTCTCGGATCTCGACCTTATCAATGTTATCAAACTCGGGCATCACCTCGATGGAGGCAAAGGAGGTCTGTCTCCGTCCCGCCGAGTCAAAGGGAGACACGCGAACCAGACGGTGTACGCCGTTCTCCGCCTTCAGATAGCCGTAAGCGTTCAGACCCTCTACCATAATGGTAGCGCTCTTGATTCCCGCCGCGTCTCCGTCCAGCCAGTCCAGAAGCTTATACTTATATCCTCTCCGCTCTGCCCAACGGGTGATCATGCGGTAAAGCATCTGCGCCCAGTCCTGCGCTTCGGTACCGCCCGCGCCCGGGTGGAAGGAAACGATGGCGTTGTTCTTGTCGTACTCACCCGACAGAAGAATCTCGATGCGCTTCGCCTCGGTGATCCGCTCGATCTCGGCAAGCTCACCCTGAACCTCCTCCACGTAAGCTTCCTCATTCTCCTCAATCGCCATTTCCGCCAGCGCGATTGCCTCCTCCAGACGGTCGCTCAGCTCCTCGTAGCCTTCGATCGTGTCCTTGGTCTGCTTCAGCTTTTGCAAGGTCTTGGAGGAATTCTCCTGATTGGACCAGAAATCCGGGTCCAAGGTCTTGGCGTCCAGCTCCTGCGCAAGGGCACGGAGCTCGTCAATCCGCAGAGCGGATCCCAGATCCTCAACGTCGGCACGCATACCGATCAGCTTATATTTTGCGTCCTCTAATGCAATAATCAAAAAAACCTCCCGCAACCCCACTGACGGCGTTGCTTTTTCTTTATTTCTCTTTTGAACTCTCGAACTGTATTATTTTACCATATCGGAGTCGACTTGTCAAGAGGGTATCGCGTCCTTACGGCAAGGAGCCGTGGTTTCCCGCAGATACAGCTTGGCGGGAAGCACGATCTGCCTCGGCTTGGCGGATTCCCGCTCCGCCTCATTCATGCTCATTCGCTCGTACAGCATCTCCGACGCGATGTTCGCCATATTTTTCTTGGATACGCTCACCGAGGAAAGCTCCACGGGAAGACTGTAATCCAAAGAAACGTTATCAAAGCCCATCACCGAGATATCCTCGGGAACGGTGCACCCCAAGGCGAGGATCTCCCGAATGATCCCAAATGCCAAGATATCGTTAAAAGAAAGGATCGCCGTACAATCGGGATTGTTACGCAAAAAGCAGCGGACCGTCTCTCCGTTATTGCCGCCTGTCAGCGACAGATTCAGGATCCGTCTGTCCTCTTCTCCGATGCCCGCCTCCTCCAGCGCGCGGCAGTATCCCGCGAAGCGCTCTCTGTCCGAGGAGATCCGATCGTTGGTCTTCACGTACGCGATCGTACGGTGCCCCAGCGTGAGCAGATGCTCGGTGGCAAGATAAGCTCCCTGCGCATCGTCGCTGACGACGTAGCTTGCCCGAACCGACTCGTCAAAACGACGCCCGATCAGCACGAAAGGAATCTTGGATCTCTCCAGAAGCCGAATACACTCGGTATTCTCCTGGGTGGGGCAAAGAATAACGCCGTCCACGTTTTGAGCAATCGACAGACGAACTGCGTTCAGCTCCTCCTCCGCATCCTCGTTGGTATTCATAAAGAAGGGGGTAATTCCCACCCCACGGAAAAACTGTTCGATCTCCCGAAACACGATGGTAAAATGGGGATTGATGATATCCGGCAGAATAATGGAAATGATATGGCTCTTGCCCGATTTGATGCCTCCTGCCCGCAGATCAGGAATATACTCCATCTCCTCCGCCACCCGACGGATCCGTTCCTTGGTCGCCTCGGAAATATCGGGAGCGTTCCGCAGCGCGTGGGAAACGGTATTCACCGAAAATCCGGTTGCCTTGGCAATATCCTTGAGTCTGACCTTCATGTCGTCTCCTTTTTTCTACTGATTCTCTTTTATTATATCACAATCTCCCCTGAATTTCAATTCCTCGGATCAAAAATTCGATAAGACAATTGACAATCCCTCCTATTTATGCTATACTGTTATTACATTAACGATAAGGTAACTTGTATTCAAAGAAGTTTTACAGAAAGGAATAGAGCCATGATGAATCAAGCACTATACGATTATTATATCATTCAACGGACACACCGCCCGCTGCGACGCCGTTGGGAGGAGGATCTTGCCGCCGAGTATGCCGCGGCGGGGCTTTCCCCCGAGGAGAGAATGGCAGATCGCTTCTGCCGCGCCTGTGAGAGGGAGGAGCCGAGGATCCTGCCCTTTGAGCAGATCGCCATGGTCCGCACCGTTGCCAACCTGCCCGACTGCTTTGGGGAGGAGGAATGGAAGAAAATCCGAGCGGAGCATTACGTTCACGAGCTGGGCTATGTATCCAACCTCTCGCCCAATTACGAGAAAACCATTCGAGAGGGTCTGCTTGCCCGCAGAGTGTGCGCCACCGAGGCGCAAAAGCGCACCATCGATGCCCTCATCGGACTGTGTGACCGCTACCGCGAGGAGGCGAAGCGTCTTGGTCGGCAGGATCTTTCGGACGTCTTTGACCGAGTTCCCCGCTATGGCGCGCGGAATTTCCGAGAAGCCTTGCAATTCTTCCGTATCCTCCACTACGCCCTGTGGCTGGAGGGCGATTATCACAACACCGTCGGGCGCTTTGACGTTTACATGTACCCCTATTTCAAAAAGGACATGGACGAGGGAGTCTATACCCGAGAGGAGGCTCTCGCCCTTCTGGAGGATTTCTTCCTTTCCTTCAACAAGGACAGCGACCTCTACGTAGGCGTTCAGCAGGGAGACAACGGACAGAGTATGGTACTGGGCGGTATTGACGCAGAGGGCAACGACTGCTTCTCGGAGCTGTCCGAGCTTTGTCTGGAGGCAAGCCGAAACCTGAAGCTCATTGACCCCAAGATCAATCTTCGGGTATCCAAAAACACACCCCTTTCCATTTACGAGAAGGGCACGGAGCTGACCCGCGCGGGACTGGGATTTCCCCAGTATTCCAACGACGACGTGGTGATTCCTGGGCTGATCGCGCTGGGCTATGACCCCGCCGACGCGGCAAACTACGCCGTTGCCGCCTGCTGGGAATATATCATTCCAGCCGTGGGAGACGATATCGCCAACATTGCCGCCGTGAATTTCCCCGCCGTCATCGACCGCGCCATCCGTTCCTATCTTCCCGACGGCAATTCCTTTGAGGGTCTGATGGAGCGAGTACGCGCCGAGATTCGGGGAGAATGTGACAGGATTCGCGAGGGGATCAACTCTGTGTGGTTTGTTCCCTCTCCCATGATGGATCTGCTTCGCGACGGAAGAAAATACCAAAACTTCGGCATTCACGGAAGCGGCATCGCCTGCGCGGCAGACGCGCTGGCAGCGGTCAAGCAATATATCTTTGATGAAAAGTCCGTCTCCCCCGCCCGCCTGCTTGCGGCGCTTGATGCAAACTTTGAAAACGATCCCGCGCTGTTACACCTGCTTCGCTTTGAAGCCCCCAAGATGGGTATGGACGACGACCGCGCCGATCTCCTTGCCAAGGACATCATGAACGCCTTTGCCGATGCTCTGGAGGGCAAGAAAAATTGCCTTGGCGGCATCTGGCGCGCGGGAACGGGAACCGCTATGTACTATCTGTGGCACGCCAGAGAGCTTAGCGCCACCGCCGACGGTCGCCGCGCGGGCGAGCCCCTTGGCACCAATTTTTCCGCCAGCCTCTTTGCCCCGCTCACCGATCCGATCTCGGTGGTTCGATCCTTTACCAAGCCCGATCTACACCGTACCGTCAACGGCGGTCCTCTGACCCTGGAATTTGCGGGCGGTATCTTTAACCACGAGGAAAACCGCAAAAAGGTCGCCGAGCTTCTCCGCTATTTTATTTCCCGCGGAGGACATCAGCTTCAGCTCAACGCGGTAGACGCGGAAGCCATGAAGGAGGCGCAAAAAGATCCCGACCGTTACCGTCAGCTGGTAGTCCGCATCTGGGGCTGGTCGGCGTACTTTGTGGAATTGGATAAAGAATATCAGAATCACGTCATGGCGCGCCAGGAGTATACAGTCTGATGAAAGGACTGATTTTTGACATCAAGGAATTTGCCCTCCACGATGGGAAGGGAATCCGCTCCACCGTTTTCTTCAAGGGCTGTCCTCTCCGATGTATCTGGTGCCACAATCCCGAGGGACTTTCTCCCTTGCCTGAGCTATACGAAAAAAAGGTTGGCTGTCTTGAGTGCGGTCTGTGCCGAAGGGGCTGTGACCATCCCGACTGCAAGCCCTATGGGCGCTGTCTGCATATCTGCCCCCAGAATCTTTTGCATGTGGCGGGAGAGTGGTGGGAGGCAGAGGCACTTGCCGATCGGCTGCTTCGCCGCTCCGACCTCTACGAAGCTACGGGTGGCGGTGTGACCCTTTCCGGGGGCGAGCCCCTTTTGCAGGCGGATTTTGCCGCCGAGCTTCTTTCCCTTCTCGAGGGCAAGACACACCGTGCCATCGAGACTTGCGGATACGCGTCACGGGAGACCTTTGAGACGGTCATTAACAACTGCGACTTTGTCTTTATGGATCTGAAATTATATGATGAAGAAGCCCATCGCCGCTATACGGGCGTGAGCAACAAGCAAATTCTGGAAAATGCCCGTATTCTGCAAAAGAGCTGCATTCCCCACAAATTCCGTATCCCCTTGATCCCCAACATTACCGACACCGAGGACAATCTCCGCGCCCTTTCCGAAATCATCGGTGAGGACGAGGCAGAGCTTCTATCCTACAATCGGTTAGCTCCCGCCAAATACGCAAGCGTAGGACGGAAATTTACCGATCTGATCGACAAAAATAAATCCTCCAACGCTCATATCAACCTATTTCAACACGCAACCCATAGAAAGTAAAGAACCAAGGGTAAAACGTGTATAGAACGGACACTGTTCGGGGCAGAGGAAATCTGCAAATCATCTGTGCCCTAGCGGACGACACCGTTATTTATATCAAAAAAATCGGCAGATCCTTCGAATAATGAAGGATCTGCCCTCTTTTTTTTAAATTGTATTGAAAAATTCCTTGTGAAATGTTATAATAGACGAAGAGGATTCCTATCAAAATGCTCCGATCTGCAATACAGGTGGGTCAA
>JAZNDP010000042.1:0-7793 GCA_045588165.1 Eubacteriales bacterium
CTTGAAATGGCATACAAGATTACCGACGAGTGCATCGCTTGCGGCGCATGCGCTGAGGCTTGCCCTGTTAGCGCAATCAAAGAGGGCGATTGCAAATACGAGATCAACGCGGATGAGTGCATTGAGTGCGGCGCTTGCGCAGAGGCTTGCCCCGTTGCTGCTCCCGTTGCTGAGTAATTGACCATCCTACATAGGACGAACAAACAAGGTCTGTGGCTTTTGCGACAGACCTTGTTTGCCATTTACACGACCAAGAGGATTACACCATGAAGGAAATGTTTTTGTTGCCCGACGAGCGACAGGATACAGTCAACGAACATCTGTCGCTGATCTCCAAAAAAAGCGGTTTGACCCTCAGCACCGACGCCTATCTTTTGGCGGCGTTTACGCGCCCCGCCAAGCGTGGAATCGCGGTAGAGCTGGGAACAGGCACGGGGATCGTCTCTCTGCTTTGTGCCGCAAAAGGTCGGTTTTCTCATATTCACGCGCTGGAGATCCAACCCGATTTTGCGGATCTGGCAAAGCGGAACGTGGCGCTCAACGGTCTGGAGGACAAAATTACCGTCCATCTTGCCGATCTGCGGCAGGCGCGCACGGATCTGATCGGTTGCGAGGTCGATTCCGTTTTTTCCAATCCTCCCTATATGCGCACCGACAGCGGCAAACGCAACGACAGCGATTATCAGTATATCGCAAGACACGAGGTCTGCGGCAGTATTTTTGACTTCTGCGCCGCGGCGGCAAAGCTCCTCAAGCACGGCGGAAAATTTACCTGTGTGTATCACCCCGACCGTCTGTCGGATCTGATGGCGGCTCTGCGGGAAAACCGTCTGGAGCCCAAGCAGATGATTTTTGTCCACGCTGACAGAGAATCGGAGCCCTCCTCGGTGCTGATCCGCGCCCACAAGGGAGGCGCCGTTGGTCTGCGGATCCTTCCCCCTCTGCTCCTTCACGAGGGTGAGCGAGGAGAAAAAGGAGAGCGGACACTGAGCCTGCGGGCGCAAAAAATTTACGACACCATGTCCTTTGAGGACGAAATTTAGTACGGAGAATCAACATGGAGCATATCAAGCGAGTCCTGAGCTACGTGCGGAGGGCAGTTGACGACTACAATATGATCGAGGAAGGGGATAAAATTGCCGTGGGCGTATCCGCGGGAAAGGATTCCCTGACCCTTCTTTGCGCCCTGGCGGAGCTTCGTCGGTTTTATCCCAGAAAATTCGAGCTTGGCGCCATCACCGTGGACATGGGCTTTAAGGGAGCTGATTTTTCGGGCATCCAAGCCCTTTGCGATGAATTAAACGTACCTTATCATATCATTCCCACCCAGATCTCTACCGTGATCTTTGACGTGCGAAAGGAAAAGAACCCCTGCTCCCTTTGCGCCAAAATGCGCAGAGGCGCCCTCTACGGCGGAGCGAAATCGTTGGGATACGGCAAGGTGGCTCTGGGGCATCATTTTGACGACGTAGTGGAGACATTTATGCTGAATCTCTTCTATGAGGGGCGCATCGGATGCTTTCAGCCTGTGACCTACCTTTCCAACACCGATCTGCACATGATCCGCCCCATGATCTATATGCCCGAAAAGGACGTACGCTATTTTGCGAATAAGGTGGAGCTTCCCGTGGTGAAATCCCCCTGCCCTGCCGACGGCAATACCGAAAGAGAGGAAATGAAACAGCTCCTCGCCCGTCTGGAGAAGGAAAACAAGGGACTTCGCTATCGGATCTTCGGCGCCATCCAGCGTGGCGAGATCGACGGCTTCCGTCCCGTGGGTAAAATGCAAGGAATGAAGAATTATGAATAGATGCGGGGATGCGAGGATGCGTTAGGGGGAACTTTTGTAAAAGTTCCCCCTATAACCCCTTCAAAACCTTTCAATGAAAGGTTTTGAATTTTTTGACGGTCTGTGTTTTTCTGATGCTTTTGGAATGCGAAAACATGTTTGTTGGAAAACGAAAAAATCCCTTGACAGACAAGAAAAAATATGATATAATAACGTGGTGAATTTATTGGGATGTCGCCAAGCGGTAAGGCACCAGACTTTGACTCTGGCATTCGTCGGTTCAAATCCGGCCATCCCAGCCAAGCAAAAAAGACAAGACCTTTCGGTCTTGTCTTTTTTGCTTCGCTGAGGTGAATCATTCAGAACCGCTCGCATGTTTATCATTGACATTTTTCCGATTTTGTGCTACAATAAAAAATACAGAAAATCCGACAAAAAAGGAAGAACCCACCATGATTCGATACGCGCAAAACAAGGATATTCCCCGAATGGGCGAGCTTCTCTCTCAAGTCAATCTGGTTCACCACCTGGGCAGACCCGACATTTTCAAGCTGGGTCGCAAATACACCGACGAGGAGTTAGAGGTCATACTCACCGACCCCAACCGTCCCATTCTCGTCTGGACGGATGAGAACGACGTAACGCAGGGCTATGCCTTCTGTCTCTTCCAGCAACATCAGGATAGCAATCTGCTAACCGACATCAAGACGCTCTATATCGACGATCTTTGCGTGGACGAAACGATGCGGGGCAGACATATCGGCAAGGATCTCTACGATGCCGTTGTGACGTTTGCAAAGGAAAACGGTTGCTACAATCTGACGCTGAACGTCTGGAGCTGTAACCTCTCTGCTCTGCGCTTTTACGAAAAGTGCGGCTTGATTCCGCAAAAGATCGGCATGGAGCTGATTCTCTGACGCAAGAAAGGAGACCTTACCGTGAAATCAAAGCTTACACCGAAATTCCGCCTCGCCCTTATTCTGTTCAGTCTCATCGGACAGGTGGCGTGGGTGGTGGAAAATATGTATTTGAACGTCTTTATCTACAAGATGTTTCACGCCTCCGCCGCGGATATCTCTGCCATGGTCTCCGCCAGCGCCGTTGCCGCGACGCTGACTACCGTATTCGTTGGCGCTCTGTCCGACAAGGTGGGAAAACGAAAGCTCTTTATGTGCGGCGGCTATATTCTCTGAGGCGTCTCGATCCTCAGCTTTCTGCTGATTCGGGAAGACATAATTGCCCCCCTCATCCCCGCTACCGTATCCGCCGCCTCGGTTGGCGTATCTCTGACCGTCATTCTGGACTGTGTGATGACCCTCTTCGGCTCCGCCGCCAACGACGCGGCGTTTAACGCGTGGCTGACCGACAGCACCACGGCGGATAACCGCGGCGCTGCCGAGGGAATCAACGCCATGATGCCTCTGGTGGCGATTTTGGCAGTATTTGGAGGCTTTATGGCATTTGATCTGGACCGCGCCGAAAGCTGGACCTACATTTTCCTGATTATCGGAGCGGTCGTCATTGCCGTAGGTGCTTTGGGACTGTTTCTCATCCGGGAGCGGCCTCTGATCCGTTCCGAGCAGCCATATCTTCGCACGGTGGTGCACGGCTTTTTGCCCTCTACCGTCAAAAAGAATCCTTCCCTCTATCTGTATTTGCTCTGCTTTATTCTATTCAATATCTCCATTCAGATCTTTATGCCTTATCTGATCCTCTACTACGAGGTCTCTCTGAAAATGAGCAATTACGTGCTGATCATGGCGCCGGCAATCATTCTGGCATCGGTCGTGACCGCTCTTTGGGGTAAGGTCTACGACAAAAAGGGATTTTCCTTTAGCAGTGCCTGGGCGCTTTTGTGGCTGATCGTCGGCTATGTTCTTCTCTTTTTCTTCCGCGCCATCGCCCTCGTCTTTGCGGGCTCCTTGCTGATGATGTGCGGATATCTGTCGGGCATGGCGGTCTTTGGCGCAAAAATCCGAGATCTGACCCCTATTGGAAAAGCAGGAATGTTCCAAGGGGTTCGCATTTTCTCGCAGGTACTGGTACCGGGTGTGATAGGACCTTGGATCGGGAAAGCCGTTCTCTCAAACGCCGAGCAGATCGTAGGAAATGACGGAGTTGCCTCCTTCGTTCCCAACGCCAACATCTTTCTCGCCGCGGGTGTGGCAGCACTGGTTGTTTCCCTCGGGTTATTTGCAATCACACGGAAACGAAAACCGAACTAAAAACAAAACTGCTCGGGACGTAGGGTCCGAGCAGTTTTTTCATAATAAGAAAACAATCAAACACGGTTATGCAAAAGCAATCGAACGAGAACTGAAAAATCAAATACAAAAATCCATCATTGAAGATTTTGAAGGGGTCATAGGGGGAACTTTTTGCAAAAGTTCCCCCTGTGGCATCTTATACGTATCTTATTTATTTGAGCATACCGCCAAGCACAGTCTCAGCCGTAGCAAGCGCGTCTCCGATCTTGGAGCGATCCGCGCCACCTGCCATGGCGTTATCGGGACGTCCGCCGCCCTTACCGCCTGTCACGGCGGCAACAGCACCCACAAGCCTTCCCGCATGGGCGCCTGCGGCAACCGCGTCCTTACCCGCAACGGCAAGGAAATTCAGCCTCTCGGGAGTTACCAACGCAAGCACGGCAACCGCGTCCGCATAGTTTGCCTTGATCTCATCTGCCAAGGTGCGAGCCGCATCGGGCTGCATATCGGAAAGCGTTGCGGTGATCAGCCGAACCGCTCCGACGGTCTTTGCGGAGGACAGAATGGAATCCATCTTCCCTGCCGCAAGCTTTGCGTTCAGCGCCTCGATCTCCCGCTTCGCCTCTCTCAGCTCACCTTGCACCGCTCCCGCTCTCTTGACCAGATCCGAGGGGTTCTGCGCTTTCAGCTCGTTGCAAGCGCCACGCAGCAGACTCTGCTGATCGGCGATCATCTCCAACACACCTCGACCCGTTACCGCCTCAATTCGTCTCACGCCCGCGGCAACAGAGGATTCCGACACAATCTTAAACAGACCGATCTCGGCGGTATTATCCAGATGAGTTCCTCCACAGAATTCAACTGAGCAGTCACCCATACGAACTACGCGAACGATCTTTCCGTATTTCTCTCCGAACAGCGCCATAGCCCCCAGCTTCTTTGCCTCGTCAATGGGCATTTCCCGCTTTTCGATGGTCGCGCCACCCAGAATATAACCGTTTACAAGCTCCTCCACCCGCGCCAGCTCCTCGGAGGAGGTAGCGGAGAAATGAGTAAAGTCAAAGCGGACGTGATCGTCAGAGACCGCGGATCCCGCCTGCTCTACGTGATTGCCAAGCACCTGACGAAGAGCAGCCTGAAGCAGGTGACACGCCGAGTGAGCGCGCATGGTGGCGCGGCGGCCCAGGGAATCCACCGTTGCCTCAACCTCGTCGCCAACCTTCACCGTTCCGCTTTGAACGGTACAAATGTGCAAGAATACACCGTCTGCCTTCTTGGTGTCAGTTACACTCAAAGTTACACCGACGCCCGTCAAGCTTCCCTTGTCGCCCGACTGTCCTCCACTCTCGCCGTAAAAGGGAGTCGCGGAAAGGATCACGGTACAGTCTCCCTCGCTCCATTCGTCCACGAGCGCCGTTCCGTCCTCGCCCTCGGCAAGGATCGCGAGAACCTTCGCGGAGGATACGAGGGTATCGTATCCGCAAAATTCGGTCTTGGGAAGAGCGGAAAGCACCTTTTTGGATCCCTCGTCCCAGCCGCTAATGTTTCCGCGAGCGGCGCGGGCGCGATTCTTCTGCTCCTGCATCAGAGCAAGGAAGGTATCCTCGTCGATGGAAAGTCCCTTCTCTTCCACAATCTCACGGGTAATATCAAGAGGAAAACCGTAGGTGTCGTAGAGACGGAACACATCCTCACCCGAAATCACGCTCTCCCCCTTCTTTTGCGTGTCAGCGATCAGCTCGGACAACATAGAAAGTCCCGCGTCAATGGTGGCGTCAAAGCGCTCCTCCTCGGTGGCAATCACCTTGAGGATATATGCCTGCTTCTCACCAAGCTCGGGATACGCGCCGATATTCTCACCGATCACCACCTCGCAAAGTCCGCACAGGAAGGCATCCTTGATGCCCAGAAGCTTTCCAAAGCGACACGCGCGACGCAGAATACGGCGAAGCACGTAGCCACGCCCCTCATTGGAGGGGATGACACCGTCGCAGATCATGAAGGTAGCGGAACGAATATGGTCCGTCACCACGCGAATGGCAATATCATCCTTCCGGTTCGCTCCGTACTCCTTGCCGGAGATCGAGCAAACGGTGTTCAGGATCTTCCGAACGGTATCCACCTCAAAGAGGTTGTCCACGCCCTGCATCACACATGCCAAGCGCTCCAGACCCATACCGGTATCAATGTTCTTCTGGGTCAACTCGGTATAATTGCCCTGACCGTCGTTGCTGAACTGGGTAAATACGTTATTCCAGATCTCCATAAAACGGTCGCAGTCGCATCCGGGCTTACAGTCGGAAGAACCGCAGCCGTACTTCTCGCCACGGTCAAAATAGATCTCCGAGCAGGGACCGCAGGGACCGGAGCCGTGCTCCCAGAAGTTGTCTGCCTTACCCAGACGAACGATGCGCTCGGCGGGAACTCCGATCACCTTGTTCCAGATCTCAAACGCTTCCTCGTCATTCTCGTAGATCGAGGGCCAGAGAAGCTCACCGGGGATCTCCAAGCAAACCGTCAGAAATTCCCATGCCCACGGGATCGCTTGATCCTTGAAATAATCGCCAAAGGAGAAGTTACCCAGCATCTCAAAATAGGTGCCGTGGCGGGCGGTGTGACCCACACGGTCCAGATCAGGGGTACGGATACACTTCTGACAAGTAGTCACACGGCTGAGAGGAGGAGTCTCCTCCCCCGTAAAATATTTTTTCATGGGCGCCATGCCCGAGTTGATCAACAGCAGAGATTTGTCGTTGATGGGAACCAACGGAAAAGAAGGGAGCCGAAGATGCCCCTTGGATTCAAAAAAGGAGAGATATTTTTCCCGAAGGTCGTTAAGCGAAGTCCATTGCATGGTAATATGCCTTGCCTTTCCTAAAAAATAGTTTATCATCTTATTATATCATTTGCGAGGTGTCTTGTCAATCTTTTTTTCAAATTTAAGGGCGTCTCCCGCCGTCACACCTCCACCCTTCGCAAAAAACCTCCGCGGCGAACCGCGGAGGTTTTTTCTTGATCTTTCTTCAATTATTTAACTATTTAACCAGATCCTCAAAGGCGATCTCATCCTTCCGGTTCGGATCGCTGTAGTCACCCGTAGTAAGCTCGGTCACGTTGAAGGACGCGACAATAACGTCCTCGCTCATCGGAGAGATCAACGCAGCGCTCGGCTGACGGGATTTCACAGCTGACACCTCCTCAGTCCGCACCGTAAGTAACGGTATGAGCATCGGTGGTTACGGAATAGTCGTCGTAGATCGTTCTGACCTTTACGGTATAGCTTGCGTTCGCGGGGCAATCCTTAATCGTATACGTGATCACGTAGCCGCCTGTGGGCGCAGTCAAGGAAGCTTCGCCGAAATCGGTGGTAATGGTCTCGTAGTAAAATTCGGGAGAAACCTGAGTTTCCACTCCGTTTCCATCAACGAACACGAACACGATGTCATACACGTCGCCGACGTCTTCCACGGAAACAACCAGACGCAGACAGTTTTTATCTTCCAAGATACCTTCCTGGAAGCCAACCCAGGTCGCCTCATTTGCGGGAGCTTTTGTCAGATCAACGTGAGGATTTCTTCTCAAAGCGGAAACGTAACCAATCGTTCTGTTGCCCGCCTTTTTGTCAGAGGGCAAGCGTGCCTGATCCAGTATACCGCCGGGAATAAAATTACCTTTTGCATCCCAATAGGTGTACTGAGCCGCGTGACCGCCCGTGGTTGTGTAGCCGTAGACCATCGCGCCGTCCCAATCCCATGTCTTTCCGTTTCCACCCTGCGAATCTGCCACGTAGCTGACCA
>JAZNDP010000043.1:0-13488 GCA_045588165.1 Eubacteriales bacterium
CCCTCGTCCACGTATTCCTCACGGCAGACCTCGCACTTGTTTTCCGCATCAAAGGAATGACAGGCATCCTTCACAGCGGGAACACTGCGCTGAGCAATCTCGTTACAGCCAACGCAATGGCTCTCCTCTATTCCCTCTCCCACGCAGGGCTTCTTTACCAAATACCAATTTTCGAACAGATGCTCTCCCGTGGGAGGAGCCTCTCTCGTCTCCTTCTCTCCGCACAAGGAGCAAGCGCGCCACTCTACGCCAGGCTTTACACAAGGATAATAGCGGTATTTCCAATCGTCAAAGGAATGACTGCACACCTCCGCTTTGGATGGATTCTCGGCATTGTCGCCATCTTCATTTGTGACATTTGTGACCTCGTCCTCTCCTTTTTCAACAGAGGTCTCATTATTCTGCGGTTCGCCTCTGTCACACGCGCTCAAAATAACACAAGCCACAACACAAATCAATACGACAAGCCAAACATAACTTGTTTTTTTCATAGTCAATTTCCTCCTTCGCACAGAAATGTGTCAGTTCAATTTTTTCAGTCTCGCGTAGTTCCCCATCAGCTTTTTGGTTCCCACCTTATCGAATATGACTTCATAAAGCACGTCCGATCCCATGGGTCGGGCAGACAGAATCTCGCCCTCACCAAAGGTCAGGTGCAGAACACGGTCTCCCTCCCGAAGGATCGGCTTCTCTCCCGTGGGAGGTGTGGGCTTGGTCTTTTTCAAGGTATAGCCGCCGTCGGCGAAGGGATTGTATCCGCTTCTCACCGCGGGAGCGTCATCGTCCGCATGGAAATATACCTTGGGTCGGGAATCGTAGGAGGGCACGTAGGGTCTGTCCTCCACAATCAGCTCCTGCGGGATCTCTCCCACAAAGCGGGACAGTGGATTTGCCGTCGTCCGTCCGTAAAGCATACGCGTACGGGTATGGAGCAAATACAGCCGATCCTTGGCGCGGGTAATTGCCACGTAGGCAAGTCTCCGCTCCTCCTCCAGCTCGTTCGGACCTGCCATCACGGTCTGCATGCCGGGGAAGATTCCCTCCTCAATACCGGGCAGAAATACTACGGGGAACTCCAAGCCCTTTGCGGAGTGAATGGTCATCATTACTGCCGCGTCGGCATCCTCATCATATTTGTCGATCTCGGACACCAGCGCGTTTTCCTCCAAAAATCCAAGGAGCGTTGGCTCTTCGTTTGCCTGAGTGTATTCAATGACACCCGAGATAAACTCTTCAACATTCTCCAGTCTCTCTCGCTCCTCCACGCCGCCGTCGACAAGCATCTGACGGTAGCCCGTTACCTCCAGAACCGTCTTGACGAAGGAATCCAGCGCCATATCGGTCTGCAACATCGCGCGTAGGGTAGCGATCATTTCCGCAAAATCCCGAAGGCGCGCGGCGGTACGGGACAGAGCGGCGTAACGGTCTGCGTGAAGCATGACCTCAAATACGCTGTTCCCCGTCTCGTTTGCAATCGTCTCAACGCCGTCCACCGTGGCGGCACCGATCTTTCGTTTCGGCTCGTTGATGATCCGTCTCATCCTCTCCTTGTCGGCGGGGTTCTGAATGAATTGCAGATACGCAACGATGTCACGGATCTCCTTGCGATCGTTAAAGCGGAGTCCTCCCAGCATACGGTACGGCACGCCACTCTTGGCAAAGGTACGCTCGATGATCTGGGATTGAGCATTGGTACGGTACAAAATGGCGCAATCCCGATAATGGTAGGATCCGTCCGCCACCAGATCCTGAATCGTGCTGACCAGATACCGAGCCTCCTCGTTCTGGGTGTCACATTGGCGCAGAGTGATCTTCTCTCCTCCCGGTCTTGTGGTCCAAAGGGTCTTCCCCTTTCGTCCGACGTTATGGGAGATTACACCGTTGGCGGCGTTCAGAATCACCTCGGTGGAGCGGTAGTTCTGCTCCAGACGAATGGTTTTGGTTCCTTTGAATTTCTTATCAAAGGACAGAATATTATCAATCACCGCTCCGCGGAACTTGTAAATACTCTGATCGTCGTCACCCACCACCATAATGTTTTTATGGCTCCCCGTCAGCGCCGCGGTCAGGCGAAGCTGCGCCACGTTGGTATCCTGAAACTCGTCCACCGAAACGTAGCGGAATTTCTTGCAGTAATAGTCCCGCACCTCGGCATCGTTCTCCAGAAGAAGGACGGTCTGCATAATGAGATCGTCAAAATCCAGCGCGTTCGACCCCCGCAGGCGCTCCTGATAAGCGCGGTACACTCTGGCGATCTGCTTCTGGCGGAAATCCCTCTGTCCGTACTCCTGCTCAAACAGCTCGGGGGTGAGTAGTTCCTCTTTGGCTCGGCTGATGATACTCATTACAGCCTTCACAGGCAGGGATTTCTCGTCAATATTCAAGCCCTTGATCGTCTCGGTCAGGGCGTTTTTGGTATCGGTTGTATCGTAAATGGTAAAGCCCTTATCATATCCTCGGCGGTCGCCCCATTGACGGAGGATCCTCACGCAGATGGAATGGAAGGTCCCCGCCCAGATCTGCTCCGCCTCCCCCTCATCGGGCAAGGTTGCTCGCAGTCGGCTCTTGATCTCGTTTGCCGCCTTGTTGGTAAAGGTAATGGCAAGCATCTGCCACGGCGGACAGGGACTGGAGATAAATTCGGGCAGAATCTGCTCGATTTCCCCGACAGAAAGCCCTACGGCATCCTCCAATTCCCGCACTCGACTCTCATCCAAACCGTAGGGAGTGTATGTACTGAAATAGGCATTGCCGAAGCGAAGTATGAAGTCGATACGGCGCACAAGCACCGTGGTCTTTCCGCTTCCCGCCCCCGCCAGAATCAGCAAGGAACCGTCGGTGGTATACACCGCTTCTCTCTGCCGATCGTTCAGCTCGGCGTAGTATTTGTCAAATAATGCTCTTTTTGCCGCCAGATAGCGGTCTTGAAGTGTGATGGACATATGTATTCGTTCCTAAAATTTTATTCTGTATCCTTATCTTGTCGATTCAAAAGCTGACGGATCCGTTCCGCCTGCTCATCTCGGGAGCTTCGCTCAATATCGGAATGGATACCGTCCGTGTCGGACGCGGTAGAAAAGCGGGATGTATTTCCCCGCTCTTCCGCGGTCTCCTCTCGGGAAAAAGGCATTCTCTTGACACGGTAAGGGCTGATCCCCGTTGCAATCTCTCCACGCTTGGAGAGAATACATAATATCAGAGAGATCAGGTAGAGCGCCCCGCCGATCAGCAAGGGCTCGGGGAAGGTCAGATTCAGGATCACGGGGTAGTACAAGATTTTATCATAGCACAGCATCAGCAGTCTGGGAAATGCCAGAAGAGGCAATACAAGTCCCTGCCATGCGCAGGTAACGATTCGATTGGGAAAGAGGGTAAGATACAGCGCCCGTTCGGTACCGCTCTCTTTCGGCTCCAGCGCGTAGCGGATCGCTCCCACCGACGACCAGACAGTCAGCACGGCAGCGATCAGATAGGTAAGCACACAAACGGCAACCAAAATCAGAACCGCCCAGGAGAAGATCTCGTTGACCTCGCTCAGGTCTCCGCCTCCAAAAAGGAAATTCCTCGCTTGATTCCACCCATTCTTAACCAAAGAGGCAACGGAGATCACCGCTCCCGTTCCCGTATCGGCTGTCGTAAAGCGGAGACAGGGAATACAGAGGCTGACGGTCATCAGAAGAAGCGCCGCCATGGGAAACACCGTGCGAGCGATCAGCAGCCCTCTGTTTTTGCCGTAGGTGTTTCCCTGTCTTTTTGATTTACTCATGAATACTCCTTTTTTACAATGAAAATCGGTGTGGAAGAAGCTCTGACAGGGTAAGCTTCATGGACGACCCTTCCCCATCCTTCAGGATCACGTCAAACTCTTCGGAGCAAAATTCCGAAAGAACCTGTCGGCAAACGCCGCAGGGATAGCAGGGATTTTCGTTTCCTACCACCGCAATGGCGGAAAATCGTCGCTTCCCCTCCTTTACAGCCGAGAAGAGCGCCACGCGCTCGGCGCAGCAGGTAGGGGTAAAGGAGGCGTTTTCTATATTACAGCCCGTAAAGACCTCACCGTCCTCACACAGAAGCGCCGCTCCTACGGAAAAGCCTGAATAGGGCGCATACGCCCGCTCTCTTGCCTTCTCGGCAAGATCGATCAAGGTTTGATACTCCATCATTTTCTCCAATCAACAGTTACAGAATGGATTGCCCGTCACAGGAAAAGTCCAAAGACAGAGCCTGCGCCACGGTTGCCGCCACATCGGCAAAGGTTTCCCGCGTACCGAAATTCCTCGGGGTCACGGACGAGCCGTACATCAGAAGCGGAACGTACTCTCTGGTATGGTCCGTGCTTCGCAGGAAGGCGGGGTCACAGCCGTGATCAGCAGTGATCAGGAGCAGATCCTCCTCGCCCAAAAGAGGTAAAAAACCGGACAGCCATGCGTCAAAGCGAGAGAGTGCCTCGGCATATCCCACCGCATCCCGTCGATGTCCCCATTTGCTGTCAAAATCCACAAGATTCACAAAGCAAAGACCCGAAAAATCCTCTCTTGCCACCTCCGCGGTCATTGCCATTCCCTCCTCGTTGGAGTGGGTACGCAAGGAACGGGTCATGCCGACCCCCGCGAAAATATCGGTGATCTTGCCCACGGCAATGCTCTCCCGTCCCGATTCTGCCACCGCTTGAGGTAGCAGTCGCTCAGGGGGCTCAAGAGAAAAGTCCCGACGGTCTCCCGTGCGAACGAAATCGGGCGATACGCCCTCAAAGGGTCGGGCAATGACACGCCCCACACCAAGGTCTCCCGTCAGCATCTGCCTTGCCGTCTCACAGATCCGATAGAGCTCCTCAAGGGGAACGATATCGGTGTGGACAGCAATCTGAAACACACTGTCAGCCGAGGTATAAACGATCAAATCCCCCGTGCGCAGATGCGCCTCGCCAAAATCACGGATCACCTCGGTGCCCGAATAGGGACGGTTGCACAGCACACCGCGCCCTACGGCGGAGGAGAATTTCTCGATCAGATCGGCAGGAAAGCCCTCGGGAAAGGTGGGCAGGGGTCGGGGAGAGATATGTCCCGCCAGCTCCCAGTGACCTATGGTGGTATCCTTCCCCATGGACGCCTCGCGAAGGCGCGCCACAGCGGCACAGGGGGTGGCAGTCTTGCCCAGATAAGACAATCCATCCACCTCGCCAAGTCCCATTTTCAGGAGAGTGGGAATATTCAGTTTTCCCGTCTCGTGCAGACTGCGGAGGGTGGAAGCGCCTTCGTCGCCAAAGAGTCGCGCATCGGGGGCTTCTCCCGCACCAAGGCTGTCCAAAACGATTAAAAACACACGTTTTGCTTTCATTTTTATTTCCCTTTTGACGCGCGGACCGCCAGATCCAGCGCAAGCTCCATCATATCGGTAAAGGAGTTCTGCCGCTCCTCGGCGCTTGTCGACTCACCCGTAACAAGAGAATCCGACACCGTGCAAATGGCAAGAGCGTTCTTTCCCGCACGCGCCGCGTTCATATACAGCGCCGCCGCTTCCATTTCCACCGCAAGAACGCCCATCTTCGCCCATTTGAGGGTCGCTTCTCCGTCATCGTCGTAAAAGGTATCCGATGAGAGCAGATTGCCCACGCGATAGGAAAATCCCTTCTCTCTCGCCAGCGCAACCGCGCCCTCCAAAAGCTCGTAGGACGCAATGGGCGCGTAGCTTCCCCGCAGGCCGAATTGCTCGCCGTAGGCGGAATTGGTGCAGGCACCCTGCCCGATCACCAGATCCCGCAGCTTCAGCTCGGGGGTCAGCGCCCCCGCCGATCCGATGCGAAGGATATTGTCTACGTCAAAGGCGTGGAACAGCTCATAACTGTAAATTCCGATGGAGGGCATTCCCATGCCGCTTGCCATCACCGAGACGGGAGTTCCCCGCCACGTGCCCGTATATCCTTGCACGCCGCGAACGTTATTGAAGAGGGTTGCTCCCTCCAAAAAATTCTTTGCCACAAATTCCGCCCTCCGAGGGTCGCCGGGCATAAGCACGGTCTTGGCTATTTTGTCGGGGGTCGTGTCTATGTGGGGAGTTGGATAAGTCAATGCCATACTATCCTCCTTTTATGCTTGGGGAAGATTGCTTCCCTCCATGTAATAGGATGCCTCCATGTCCGCCACACAAAGGGCAAACGCCAAGGGAAACATCTCCAGTGCCTTGCCTACCTGATTGGCGTCCTCGGGACCCGAGAAGCCCATATGGTAACGAATGGCAAAGGCTTCCTCTCTCGTCAGCTTCATAAAGCCGGAAAGAATATACACCGATTTTTCTCCGTGTCCGTAGGGCAACGTATCCTCAATGGTGTAATAGGGGACGCTTTCCCACACGCCGTTCTTTTTCACATTCCGCATTTCGGTCTTATAAAAATTGGTCTTGCAGACGTCGTGAAGAAGGGAGACGATCGCAAGGGATTCCTCGGAAAAGGTAAAGCCGTAGCGGTCACGGAAACGGGGGCGCTTTGCAAAATCACACAGACATTCGTAAACGTTCAGACTGTGCTCCAGAAGTCCTCCCTCGTACGCTCCGTGAAAACGGGTGCTGGCGGGAGCTGTGAAAAAATCGGTTTTTTCGGTGAGATACTCCAAAAAAGCCTCGGATCCCTCACGGGTGATACAAGCGCGGTAGATCTCTAAAAATTTTTCCCTGTTCGTCATCTGCATATCCTCTTTTTCAATAAAAATTCATCAATTTATTATACCATGTATTTGGAGAAAAATCAACCGCAAATAAAAAAAAGGAGGTCACCGCTCCGCCATTTTTTTGATTGGTAAACCACCGTCTCCCCCCCATCCGTAAATCCGTATGATCAAAGGGTTTAAAAAGAGCCAAGGGGGAACTTTTGAAAAGTTCCCCCTTGATACGTTTCCTCGTCACGTCACGCTTTGCGACGTTTGAAGTGGAGGATGCCACCTACGGAAATCAAACACAGAGGAATCAAGAAAATAGTGACGACACCTACGGCAAGAGCAGTTTTCTCTCCTACCAACACATAAATCGGCTCATAGAGCTTGGCTTCGGGAAGAGCAACCTCTGATCGATAGACAAGATCGGTCCACTTGGCGCCCATCATCAGCAGATAAACGTCATAGATATTCTCATCCGCATAAGTTTCGATGGAAACGGTAAAGGAATCTCCGCCCGTAAACCACAGAAGCTTCGCGCCAGCCCCGTTCTCCGCGGCGGCGGCAAGAGTATACTCGCCCACCGTTTCGGTCCCTTCTCCCAAGCGAGCACTCGCCGTGCTGGTCAACAAGGGTGTATGAATCAAAGAAGGATCCTCTGTCTGATTTATGACAATGGCATTTCCTCCCTTGATGGCAGGAGCAAGGGTGCCGTCTCCCGCCAAAACGGAAAACACCTTGTGGTCGGTATTGATCTTCACCTCTACCGTGTCGCTCCTCGTCTTTTCCACTATGGGCTCTCCCGTCTCTGCGTCGGTCTGTTCCGTCGTCTCCTCGATTTCCACCCAAACCGTCTCGGCGGTAGTGGATAGACCGTAGGAGGCAAGCAACCCCATCAGAGCAGGTGTTTCGGACAGATTGTTCTGCCCCGTAACCACCGTCAGCGTACCTCCCCGTTCCAGATACTCGCGCAGAGCGGCAATCTGCCCTTCGGTATAATCCTTGGTGGGCTTGAGCATCAGCACAGAGGCAGCATCCTCGGGAATCGCATCTACGGTGTTAAAATCCAAAGGAAGGTACGCCTGCTCTCCAAAGGAATCCAGCATATCTCCCATCAAACTTCCCTCCTGTGCCGTCTCTCCGTGACCTGTAAGGATGTATTCCCGCGGGATCAGATCAGCGGCAACGTATTCGATCAAAGACGTCAACGCCTCTCCTTGGAAATAAAGATAGGATTCATAAACCAACGCCTCAAAATAATCGACATAGGATTCGCTCTGCCCCAACAAAGTATAATAAGAGGCGTATTCGTCGGCAGGCATCTGAACCGTATTCCCCGAAGAACCGGACATGCCGTACAGGGCGCGGTAGTAGTTCACAAAGCTTACAATATCAGCATTGCCATTCACGTAATAAAACAGATCGGTATACCCGAGACAAGCCACCCTCATCTCGGACTCCGCCACCAAGGTATAGGCGGGTACGGAATCAGCGGTCAATCCCGCACGCGTGAGCAGCTCCGTCTCCTCCGGTGCCTTTGCGTAGCGCACAGACAGGCGAGGAGAAGCGGCATCCATAGACTCCAAAAACGCTTCAAGCTTTCGGTCACTACGGTCAGAGTTGATCACGGTCAGCGTTACGTCCCGATCCAGGTCCGCAAGAAAATCACGGGACGAATCCGAAAGCGAATATATTTTCTCGTCGGTCAGATCCAAACGAAGCGCACCCGCAGGGATCAGGAGCGCCGCCCCGTTGAGCAGTACGGCTCCTACGAGGGTGAACACCGCCAATCGAAGTTCCATTTTTCGGATATGGTGAGCAGGCTCTCTTATTTTTCGGAAGAATAAAACCAAAAGAAGGAGGGAGAGCGAGAGGTAAAGAATCAGCGTACGCGCTTCCGCTCTCCCCTCTCCCAGAGAAGAAAACGCGCCAAAGACCGACAGTGTCTCTACCACACGCTTTACGCCTCCCGTCAGATATCCTGCCACTGCCTGCAGAACCACCATCACAGCCAACGCGCCATAGCTCACGGCATACGCCACCCATCGTTTTGAGAATGTGAGGGCTGTCAGGAAACAAGCCAGAAGAACGGTATGCTCCAGCAACGCAAAGCCCAGAAGTGCCGCCCAAGCAGACAAAAGATTGACGTGGGCAATATAAAACAAAATCTGAGCGCAGAGCGCCAGAATACCCGTCATCAACCCAAGAACGGACAGAGCAAACAAATACTTTCCAAGATACCTCTCTTTTTTTGTCAGAGAAAGAAGCGCAAACAGCTCCTCCTCCCCATCGCAATCCGTAAAAAACAGGGGAACGGTAAAAAGAGGAATCAGAAGAGCCACGCCTACAGACAAAAGGGAGAGAACCTCCTCATAGGTCGTAGCACCGTAAATGAAATGATGGACGGTGACAAACAGTCCGACAAAAAAGGCGAATAACCCTAAAATTGCGAATCCCCGAAAGGAACGGAAGAAGGCACGCCACTCTCTTTTCCAAACGGCAATCATTCTGCCACCTCCTCTTGATTCTCGCCCGTAGCGGCGCTAAGCCGAAGGTAGAGCTCCTCCAAGGAGTCCGCGGATCCGTTTTGCGCCAGTCTGCTCTCCAGCTCCTCAAAGCTACCCTGTGCCAGACACCGTCCGTCAGACAACAGAATCACATCCTCGCACAACGCCTTCGCCAGCGAATAGGACGAGGTAGAAAGCACAACGGTTTTCACCTGTCCCAGCATCGTCAAAAGCTCCGCGCGCGCTTCATATGAATCCTCTCCCAGAGAATGCATCGGCTCGTCCATGAGCAGGATCTCCGGATTTCCCAGAAGCGCCATGGCGAGAGTCAAGCGCCACCGCTCCGCCTCGGTCAGACGACTCACCAGACGTTTCGAAAGGCAATCCAGCGCCAACAGCTCTTCTGCCTCCTTGATCTGGCGAAACAAAAGATCAGACCGAACTCTCTTGGCATTTCCCGCAAATTCCAGCGTTTCTTCCACAGTCATGTTCCCCATCAGAACAGACGTGGCAGGTATATAGGCAATCGACGACCGCAGAGGGAGATTGTTGGCGGGAAGGAGAACGCCTCCCATCTCAATCTCACCGGTTTCCACCTTGTCAATCCCCGCCAAAAGACGCAAAAGCGCTCCCTTTCCCGAGCCAACAGGACCTAAAATTCCATGAATTCCCTTTTTCAAAATCGAAAAGGAGATCTCCGCCTGTGGTTCCCCCGAGCATGTCCTCACGGTCACACCCCGTGCCGTGATAACCGTCTCTCTTTCTTGTGTCATATGATACCTCGTGTCATTTAAGATCAAATTCCTTTATCATTATATCACGAATTTGTGTCAATTTCATGTACGTTGCAAATTTTTTCAAAAAGAGAAAAAAATAAACACAGCACCCACAAACGTGAGTGCTGTGTTTGTATCGAAATAATCCCTTGCGGATAATTATCTCTTGGCGCTTTCGCCATTCGGAGCAAATTTAATTTTTATTTCTTTATTACTTTCTTACACCAAGTGCGCTTGTTGCATTTTGGGCACTTCAAGTACCGAGTCGTTCCTCTATGCATCGCATTCAGTGCCTGCTTATAGGTAGGTACAATTTCGTACCCACAGTTTTTGCACTTGTAAGCTCCTACGCTTACCTCAAGCTTTAACGCATAGAAGCAAGGTATTAAAAATACAACGCAAATTGAAAGAATTGTGACAAGCTGCCATACTCCTTCGGGTATCAAGAATGCGGCAACAAACAAACCTGCAATCAGTGCTATCATGCTTACGATCATAATTGCCCACATAGATGTCCAAATCGTTTTGTTTTTTCTCTCTAATTCCTTCGCCATATCAAGCAAAAGCTGTTCGTTTTTCTGATTGTTATTCTCCATATTGATTTTCTCCCCACTTAATAATTCATTTACACTGATGCCGAGAATATCACAGAGCTCAAGCATGATCGAAGTATCGGGCATTGCCACGCCTCGCTCCCACTTGGATATTGCTTTGTCGGTGATACTGAGTTTTTCTGCCAACTGCACCTGCGTTAATTTTTTCTCTTTTCTGCACCTGGCAATAAATTTTCCTATTTTCAATTGATCCATGAGTCTGTCTCCCTTCGCATACAGTATACCCGCTATCTTAAATAAAGTACACCCACCGCCGGTTTAGTAAAGAGAAGTAAACCACAGGTAGAGTGAAAACAACGTCAAATTCAAGGTGATCGATCCGTTGTATTATACCATAATTTTTACGAAAAGTAAATAGGACGGCAGAAAATCATGAATTGACGGACAAGCCGTCATGAATTGAAGCCTTTGGCTTCATGATTTGAAATCTTCGATTTCATGAATTGAATTGCCCTGTTTCTCAAATGCCGTAGGCAATTCATGCACCGAAGGTGCAATTCATGGCTTATGCCAATTCATGCCCGTAGGGCAATTCATCGTTCTCGGGGAGATAACAAAAAATGCCCTGCATAAGCAGAGCATTTTTTGCAAGTTTCGACCAAAGGTCGAAATTATCTCTTGGAGTTTTAAGAACGCCGTTTGATATCGTGAATAACGTGAAATATCGTGTGATAACGTGTATTTATCGTGTGTTTTCGTGCGATATCGTGAATATCGTGAGTATTGTTTGATAAAGTGTTGCACCAAATTTGCACCAAGATTTTAAGGCTTTCTATCTTTTACTTGATACCTTGTTCTTTCTTAATATCGTCAATCAACTGACTTAAGGGGCGAACATAATCACGCATTCCGATATGCTCTTTTGCGTGCTTATAGATGGGGCTTTCGTCAGCCAGATAGAATACTTGGCGTTGCTGTCCAAGCATTGTGATTTTATCATCACTCAAATCTCTATCGTATGTAATCAAGTGCCAAATTTCCTTGATTTTGTATCGAGAAAGAGCGTTGCCATCTGCAGAAGAAACCTGTTTCCATCTTTCACGAAGTGTTCTTTTGCAACTAATACCGATGCTCCAGCCATCTTTACACTTGAACCATTTATCCACCTCGATATCGGTTTGAAAATGGTCCGGCTTTTCGTGAGATTTGAAACCATAGTAATTGAATAAGAAGGTGGATATATCTTCAAGACTTCCGCCTGCTCTCGATTTTCTCTTTTGTCCTGCACGACGCTCAAATTCTTGAGTAAATGCTGTGAGAATAGCATTATCCTCAAGTTCGGTTCTCGGAATAGAAAGAGCATTCAAATTGGCACGTAATTTGGTAAATTCCCTTATTATTTCTCTGCGTTCAACATCCAAGCAACCTCTTACTCCAAGCGTATCCCATACGGATATAACCTTACCCACATTCTCTTTCCCCAACGTGTCAAGAATATTTTTAGCGGTAGTATGGCAAAACTCTATATCGTCGCTGGGAACATTGTTAAGAGCCACATTTGTCGGTTGAACAACATACTTTATTGTAACAGCAAACACGATAATATCTGTAATCGTCAGCAATTCGCTTTCTAATGCCACAAGCAAATCCTCATACAGATTTGCTGTTTTTGAACCAGCTCTTGCGGTGTTTCCTATTTTGTTACGAATTATGTTAAGGCAAACTTTGAATTTTTCTTCATCGGTCAGCGATTTCTGTTCAATCACCGCTTCGATTTCGCTAACAAGAGAGGACATAAGAGCATCTTTTTTGCCTATCGCACCGTATTGGTCGGTATTCAGCAACATTCTGGCAAACCAATACGCATTTCTCCAAGGGCTGTTATAAACGACTTCGTCAAAAGCATTTTTAGAGTTACTCATTTTTGCCACTCCTCTCCGTCAATCCGCTTACGTGCCATTTCACAGTAAGCTTCCGAATTGTCAATATAAATAAAATCTCTTCCGGCTTTCTTTGCAGATACCGCCGATGTGCCGGAGCCACCAAACGGATCTAAAACAACCTGTGCGTTTGTTGAGGTCACAATTCTGTCAATCAGTTCTTCGGGGAAAGGTGCCGGATGGGGATTTTTGCTTTCTTGCATTATTTCCCAAACATCACCAAGTCTATTTGCACCTTGAGCTAATTTGAAATTAGGTTTAGCTATAAGGTAAATAACTTCATAGGTAGGCAAGAAATATCCGGCATTAAAGTTAATACCACCTTTTCTACGCCAAATGATTATTTGGCGTACGGGAAATCCACGGAGTATTTCGTGGCGGTCTTGTATTAAGCCAGCTTGTACTCTCCATTTATGGTTGTAGAAAATCGCACCATCATCCTTGAGCAAACGAAACATTTGCCTCAAACAAGCTCTTTGCCATTTTACGTATTCATCGTACGGCATATCGTCAGTATGATTGACATATCCCTTTTGTAAAGCGGCATTTTCCCACTTACCACCTCTGCCGTCTTTCATTCCGTTGCCGGTGGAGTTTTTCAAGTTGTATGGCGGTGAGGT
This sequence comes from Eubacteriales bacterium, assembly GCA_045588165.1. Lineage (GTDB taxonomy): Bacteria > Bacillota > Clostridia > Oscillospirales > CAG-272 > HGM12713. The sequence continues at coordinate 13,042 of JAZNDP010000043.1, forward strand.
GACGAATAAATCTACACTTTGGGACGGAAGTCTCCGCATTACTTCCAAACTATCACCGCAAATAATGCTGTTCAAGAATCCATCTATGGGTTCCTTTTTTTTCATTGTATCTAAAGAATGTATCGTAGTCATATAGAACACCTCATCCAAGGATTTTCTGCAAACAAAATCAATTCATCATTTCGACAAGTTAAAGCTATTCATAGTATTATACCATAAAATACAGAATATTTCAATATATAAACGGACTGTTTTTTGAAAATGGACTGATTTTTTTGCAAAAAAAGACGGCTCAACATATAGTTGAACCGCCCTTTTTGATTAAAGCAAATCGTGCTCGATAGATTCAGCCATCTTGGCTTTGTATTCTTTGAAGATGTGAACGTAGATATTCGTAGGGGCGATTCATGAATCGCCCGTCATATAATGCGAAAAATGGGCGATTCG
>JAZNDP010000044.1:0-3411 GCA_045588165.1 Eubacteriales bacterium
GGATTACGTCAACAAAATTTATAAAAACTGGTCGCATCTTGTGACCGACAAGGATACCGTCGTGATACCGGGTGACATTTCCTGGGCGCTGACACTGGAGGATGCCAAGGAAGATCTGATTTGGATCAACGCTCTGCCCGGGAGAAAGATTCTGATGAAGGGCAACCACGATTTTTGGTGGAGCACCGCCTCCAAAATGGGAAAATTCTTTTCGGAGCACGGAATTGACCGAATCGAGCTGTTGAATAACAACGCGTTGGAGACCGAAAACTACGTTCTTGCGGGATCACGCGGATGGTTTACTGACCGCGCCATGCAGACCGCCACGCAAAACGTGGATTATGAAAAAATTATCCATCGGGAGGTCATTCGCCTTCGCATGTCCCTCGATGCCGCCAAGCGCCTCCATGAGGAGAGTGGAAAGGAGATCCTCGTCTTTCTGCACTTCCCTCCCATCTGGAGCGATTTTGAATGTAAGGAGATCCTATCCCTTCTGCAAGAGTATGGGATAAAACGATGTTATTTCGGTCATATTCACGGAAGTTATACCTCCCCCGGCGTTTTTGAGAGTGACGGTGTGGAATTCCGAATGATATCCGCGGATTATCTGGATTTTATCCCCCAAATTATCTGATATTTTCGCAAAAGCTATTGACAAATGATGTAAAAAAAAGTACAATATATGATGTATGTCAAAATTTATATTTTCTAATTGGAGGTTTAAACCAAAATGAAGTTGACAAAGTGTGAGAACATTGAAAAAAGCAGATACGAGCTGCAATTCTCGGTAGATAAAGCAACCTTTGATGCCGCCGTCAGCGCCGTATACCGCAAGCAGGTGAAGTCCATTACCGTTCCCGGATTCAGAAAGGGTAAGGCTCCCCGCTCCATCATTGAGAAAATGTACGGAACCGGCGTGTTCTACGAGGACGCCATCAACGATCTGATCCCCAGCGCATACACCGAGGCTGCAAAAGAGTCCGGTCTTGAGATCGTAGGTCAGCCTGAGTTTGATGTGGTTTCCATCGACGAAAACGGTCTGGCTCTCTCCGCAAAGGTTTACGTAAAGCCTGAGGTTGAGATCAAGGATTATTTCGGCATTGAGGTTGAGAAGGATGTCGCTCCCGTTACCGACGAGGAGATTGACAAGGAGATCGAGACGGTTCGCGAGAGAAACTCCCGTGAGATTGACGTAACCGATCGCGCAGCCGAGATGGGCGACACCACCGTGATCGACTTTGAGGGCTTCTGCGACGGAGTCGCTTTTGAGGGCGGCAAGGGTACCGACTACGCGCTGAAGCTGGGCTCCGGCTCCTTCATCCCCGGATTTGAGGAGCAAATCGTCGGCAAGAGCATCGACGAGGAGTTCGACGTAAACGTCACCTTCCCCGAGGAGTATCATGCCAAGGAGCTGGCAGGTAAGCCCGCTGTATTCAAGGTAAAGATCCATGCCATCACCCGCGTAGAGCTTCCCGCTCTGGACGATGATTTCGCAAAGGATGTTTCCGAATTTGACACCTTTGATGAATACAAAGCCGATTTGAAGGCAAAAATTGAAAAGAGACACGAGACCGCCGCTGAAAACGCAGTGGAGGATAAGCTGGTTGAGGCTCTCATCGAGAAGCTGGAGGCTGACATTCCCGAGGCAATGTACGAGGCAGAGACTGAGAACTACGTTCGTGACTATGACACCAGACTCCGCTCTCAGGGACTGGATCTCAAGACCTACTTCAAGTACACCGGTATGAATTTGGATTCTCTCCGTGAGCAGATGAGACCTCAGGCAGAGCGTCAGGTTAAGGCAAGACTGGCTCTGGAGAAGATCGCGGCTCTGGAGAACGTGGAGGCAACCGAAGAGGACATCAACGGCGAGTATCAGAAGATCGCCGAGGCTTACGGCATTGAGATCGAGCAGGTTAAGGCAAGCATCGATTCCGCCGCCATCGCTGAGGATATGAAGGTCAAGAAGGCGCTGGATCTGGTGAAGGAAAAGGCAGCTGTGGTTGCAAAGAAGGCGTAAAGCGCTTCCCCTTCTCCCGCGCAACAATATTTGGAGGTAATTCGAATGTACAATTCCCAAAACAAAATCTTTGACGCATTGGTTCCCATGGTCGTTGAGCAAACCAGCAAAGGGGAGCGTTCCTACGATATCTTTTCCCGTCTGCTGGGAGATCGGATCATCTTTTTGTCCGACGAGGTCAACGACACCACGGCTTCTCTGGTTGTTGCGCAGATGCTGTTCCTTGAGGCACAGGATCCCGACAAGGATATTTGCTTTTACATCAATAGCCCCGGCGGTTCCGTAACCGCCGGAATGGCTATTTTTGATACGATGAATTATATCAAGTGCGACGTTTCCACCATCTGTATCGGTATGGCGGCAAGCATGGGCGCGTTCCTGCTCTCGGCAGGCACCAAGGGTAAGAGAATTGCCCTTCCCAACAGCCAGATCATGATCCATCAGCCCTTGGGCGGCGCGAAGGGTCAGGCAACCGATATCAAGATTCAGGCAGAGCTGATCCTCCGTACCCGCGACAACCTCAACCGCATTCTTGCCGAAAATACCGGAAGATCGATTGAAGAGATCGCCCGCGACACCGAGCGCGACAACTTTATGACAGCGGAGCAGGCTCTGGAATACGGCTTGATCGATAAAATCTTTGCGAAGCGCGCGTAAAATCTCATTCGTATCTGAAAGGAACGATTCATGTCTTCAACTACCAACAACACCACCTCGGGTCTGCGTTACTGCTCCTTTTGCGGACGGAAGGAAAATCAGGTCAATTTCCTGATTCCCTCCCCCACAGGAACCTATATTTGCGACTTCTGCGTGGAGGCGTGCCAGCAGCTCATTTATGAGAACACGGTAGCCACCGGCGCGGGAATTGACGATCTCACCTTTGAGACTCTTCCCAAACCCATGCAGATCAAGGAGATTCTTGACGAATACGTAATCGGGCAAAACGATGCCAAAATCGCGCTCTCCGTTGCGGTGTATAACCATTACAAACGAATCCTTTACAAGGATGCCGCCAAGTCCGACGAGGATGAGACGGGTGTGGATCTGCAAAAGAGCAACGTACTCCTCATTGGTCCTACCGGTGTGGGTAAAACCTATCTTGCGCAGACTCTTGCCAAATCCTTAAAGGTTCCCTTTGCCATTGCCGATGCCACCACGCTGACCGAAGCGGGATATGTGGGCGAGGATGTAGAAAACATTCTGCTCCGTTTGATTCAAGCGGCTGACTATGATATTGAGCTGGCGGAAAAAGGAATCATCTATATTGATGAGATCGACAAAATCGCCAGAAAGAGTGAAAACCGCTCCATTACCCGCGACGTATCGGGCGAGGGCGTTCAGCAAGCCCTTCTGAAAATTCTGGAGGGTACCGTTGCCAACGTTCCCCCCCA
>JAZNDP010000045.1:0-6759 GCA_045588165.1 Eubacteriales bacterium
CCCTTCTGCAGGTAGCTACTCTTACTATTATTCCTCCGCATACACCGTATCCGCAACAAGCGGTAACAACGGATGGTGGTATTTCTATGCAGTAGACGATAACGGCACGAGCAATTCTACCGTCAGCGTTTACCTCGACACCGTTGTTCCGACAGGTAAGGTGACCAACGCAAGCGGTTCGACCATCTCCAATGGTGGCTACGCAAACAGCGCAATCAAGTACACCGCATCTGACACGGGTAGCGGTATTTCCTCTCTGCAGTACAAGAAGCCCGGCTCGACCTCTTGGACAACCTACACTTCGGGAACTGCCGTTACAGGCAATGGTTGGCACACTTGGCGTGCGCTTGACCGTGCAGGTAACTATTCTGCCGAATACACCGTTTACTACGATGCAGGTGTACCCACAGGAACGCTTTACGGCGGCACCTCGACTAAATCAAGCGGTAGCTATACCAACGCATCCTATATCCGCTACGTGGCATCTGACTCCTATTCGGGAATCGCAAACTGCTACGTGAGAATGCCCGGCTCTTCCTACTACACCGCATACGCATCGGGAACGCAGCTTGCAACCGAAGGAACGTACTACTTCTATTCGGTTGACCGTTCAAACAATACCTCCTCGACGGTAAGCATTACGCTCGATAAAACCAAGCCCACAGGCACGCTTTACGGCGGCACCTCGGTAGTGGCATCGGGCAGCTCCACCAATGCGGCGTATATCAAATTCGTACCGAGCGACAACATCGCACTCTCGACAACCTATGTGAAACGCCCCGGAAGCTCCTCCTACACGACCTATACCTCGGGAACGCAGTATACGGCAGAAGGAGAATATAGCTTCTACACGATTGACAGAGCAAACAATCAGTCCGTGGTTTACACCGTTACGCTCGACAGGCAGATCCCTGCCGCCCAGCTTTACGTGGACGAAAAGCCCCTCAATAACGGCGGCTACACCAACGGCGATCATATCAAGTTTGAGAGCGACTCGGCAAAGTGCTATGTGAAGCTCCCCGACAGCGAAACCTTCGTGGAATATCTCTCGGGCGCGGAATACTACAAGGCGGGTAAATACACCTTCTACGGCGTATCCGAAAGCGGCACCTCCACAGGCTATTACACCGTTATCATTGACCGCACGATCAAGACAGTTGACGTGCAGAACGTGACGGACGGCGTAACCAACGGCGACGTGGTCATCACTTGGACGGACGGAGATGCAAACCTTTACGCTCCCATCAAGTCAGTAACCATCAACGGCAAGGCGTACACCAAAGGTCAGACCGTTTATACCATTGACACCGCAACCTACACCGTAGAGGTGGTGGATGCAGGCGGCAACAAGTGGACAACCGAATTCAGATCTACCAAAAAGAACGTTCTCACCGACACCTTGCAGAAGGAATACTATGAGATCTACGATGTGAACGGCGACTATTTCGCATTCACAACCTACGAGAACGCTCTCGCCTTTGCAACCGCAAGAGAAAAGAGCCTCGTGACCACTGGCACTTGGAACTCCGAATCTTGGGATGCAGGCATCGCAATGGATGAAAAGGACTCCGCTAACGCTGTAAACGGTCAGTATTTCGTTTATAAGAAATCCGGCAGCCCCGATGAACTCGTGGCATACTTCACCGAGGACAGGCTCAATGAAGTAATTGCTGAATACGCCAAGGTCGGAATCGAGTCCTTCTTCTATTGGGAGAAAGAGCCTTCCACCGCAGGCGAGGGTGAAAACCTTTACGCTTACTCTTCGAGCAAGAATATCCTTGCAAACTCGGTAACCTTCGGAGAAAACATCGCTGTTCTCATTGACGGCGTTGAATTCATCGGAAATGTTTACGACGTGGAAGGTAAGGCTCTCCTTACCGTATGCGACGAATGGGGCAACACCTGTGACTATAACCTCACGGTTATTCGCAACGCTCCCGAAATCCTCTACGCAGTAGGCGAAGGTAACACCAACCCCGTAGTATACGAGCGCACCTATTATCTCAAGGACAAGGTGACCGTAAGCATTACCGACAGCTTTGACGATTGGGCAATGTTCTCGGTTTACGATGAGAATGGCGACCTGCTCGGTAACTTCAATATCACCGACACCTATGCAATCACCGCAAGCGGAAGCTACACGGTAGTTGCAGTAAACCACTATGGCGAATCCGAAACCTTCAAGCTCGTGATCTCCCTTGATGCTCCCAAGGTGAGCGTAAGCGAGAATGCAGAAGAAAAGAAACTCGACATCGTGATCACCAAGAGCGCGGATGACGAGAGCCACATTCAGTCCCTTATTATCACCAAGTCCACCGACGGCGGCGAAACTTGGGTAGAAGTTGACAAGGATGACTACGGCACTCCTGTTAGCACTGGCACACTTGTGTACTCCTTCAGAACGAGCGCAATCTACAAGGTATCCGTAACCGATGAATTCCGCACCGGCATTGATACCGTCACCGCAGAGCTTGACTATGTGCAGGCGAATCCCGAAGGAACTCTCGTAGGCGTGGACAATAATGGACACACCAACGGCACGGTTAAATTCGAGTGGACGGATGATGCAACTGTAGTTCTTACCAAGGACGGAACTGTCGTTGAATACGAAAGTGGCGACGAACTCACCGAGGACGGCGTGTATACGCTCACCTTTGAGAACTTCGACGGCTACAAGGCATCCTACACTTTCACCATTGACAAAGCAGCTCCTGTTATTGCAACCGAAGGTGCGAACAACAAGGAATCCGTAAACGAGGATGTAAAGGTGTTCTACACCGAGGAAAACCTCAAGGCAGAAATCTTCAAGAACGGCAAGTCTCTCGGCGATTACACTTCGGGCAATCCTGTGTCTGCTGACGGCATTTACAGAATCGTTGTAAATGACCTTGCAGGCAACAAGGTCGAGGTGGAATTCACCATCGACAAGACGGTTGATTACGCAATCAATGTCAACGATAAAGGGCTCTCCAACTCCGTTATCGCAACCGCTAACGAAACCGTAACTGTAACCCTTCTCAAGAACGGCGAACAGGTCGAATATGTTCTTGGTAGTGCGATTAGTGAACCTGCTGAGTACACTTTGGCAGTAACCGATGGACTCGGCAACCACAGCGAGATCTCCTTCAAGATCGTAGAACCTCTTGTAAAAGAGTTCACTCACAACTTTGATGAGGTTGAGGGCTTCGGTGGCGTAACCGTCAACGGCGAGGATCGTAGACTCAACTACGGTACGCTCGAACTCAAGGAGGATGGCGTATATGAGGTTGGCGTTATCGTAAGCGGCAACACCTACCTCTTTAAGGTAACCGTAGACGGAACTGCTCCTTCCATCACCTTCGACGGTGTTGACAACGGCGGCTCCACCAAGGATGCGGTTATCATCGGCAATCTCTCCGAGAATGCAACTGTTAAGGTGATGCTCAATGGTGAACCTGTTGAGTATACTCTCGGCGACGAGATCACTGAACCCGGCGAGTACAAGGTAACCGTAACCGACGAGATCGGCAACACGGCTGAATACAGCTTTACCATCGAAAAGAGCATCAGCGCAGGTGCTATTATCGGCATCATCCTTGCGATCTTGGGCGTAGTAGGAGTAGTTGTTGTAATCATCCTCAAGAAGAAAAATGTGTTCTGATAACTAACGAACACGGCAGGTGGACTGCTTCCGCAATCCACCTGCTTTTATATGATTTTTACTACCACGGGATAAGTGTTTCTATACGCTGACAGGTGGTACTTGTCATGATGATAGGAGAAGGTGAACTACCCACTCTAAAGATAACGAGCAGAAAGAATAAAGTTAACAGTTTATTATCTGGACTATGGAGAAAATGTGTGGTATTGTTGTGTGCTAAAGGAGGTGATCTGATGGGAAAAACCATTAGCGAGCTGTGGCACGGAAACATTGTACCACAAGATGACAGCCGAACAAACTCTAAGGAAATGAAGGAACTCATTGGGTATATCGCAAGACACAACGAGGATCTGACAAAGCTGTTAAACGACGAACAGAATGAGATTTACGAGAAGTACCAAGAATGTTGGAACGAGTACGTGAGTCTTGCCGAAGCAGCCATCTTCGAGTATGCCTTCAAACTCGGAGCAAGGTTAACACACGAAGCCTTGATTGATAGTCAGGAAAAGGAGTAACAAGACACACAAGGGTGGGATAACTCACCCTTCTTCTTTTCTGCCGTGATCGTCACTACTCAAAAGCTGATAAGCAGTAATCAAAGAATAACACCGGCACAACAATCGGTGATAAAGCATAGAAACCTTAACATTTTTGTGGTATAATATAAGCGAGCAATTGACATTCCACAAGGCAAAATACATCTCAAGATGCCATGGCTGTCGCAGTCTTGGCATTTTTTGTTTGGAAAACAATTCGTTCTATCGGTTTCCGATTGCTCCTATCGGACACCTTACTTCTAAATCAATCGGAAATCAATTATACTTATCCTATCCCGATTGAATTGGAGGTAAAAACATGATTGAACAAGAGATCGGACGTCGAATCAAAGAAATTCGAAAACAAAAGAAGATTCCGCAAGAGAAACTTGCCGAGATGATTGGTATATCACCAAACTATATGAGCGCATTGGAGCGCGGAGCATACAACATCAAATTGGATTTGTTGGTTCAAATCATCGACTGTCTTGATATTACGGCTGATGACCTCTTCCGTGATGTCATTAAGAACGGTTATGTGAACCGCACCTCTCGTTTAGCTGACGAAATTGAAAGTCTCCCCACCGATGAGCAACAGCGAATCTTCGAAGTGCTTGATGCGCTTTTGAGAACGGCGAGAAGAAAATAATAACAAACTCCTAAAAGTCTGCGAGAAATCGCAGATTTTTTTATTTCGACAGCCAATTACAACAAATTACGACATATCACCCGTGTTATACTGTTAGCAACACGATAGGAACAATCGCAAACCGATAGAAAGGCGGTGATGATATGTCGAAAAAGAAATGTGCCTTCGTTTTTATTCGACAACGAGAGTAGCTGACATAGCAGTTCATAAAAATTGAACCCCTATGCCATTACAAAATCAAAAAAATATGTTATAATAAAGGAGAATCAAAATGATGGTAAGAAAAGTAGACGAGCTTGGGAGAATCGTCCTCCCTGTAGAATTCAGAAAGGCACTTAATATTGGTACAGGTTGCGATGTGAACATTGAACTGAAAGACGGTTCAATCATCCTCACCCCAAATGAGTGTGTGTGTTCGATCTGCAAATCGGCAATCCCTGCAGGCACAAAGTTCAATCTGTGCGAGAAATGCATCGCAGAAATCAGGAAGGATGTTTGATGTGGCGAGGATAGAACAACTCCGTGATGAATATCCGATCAACCTTCTCAAAGTAATCGCAGCGGAGCAAACACGCTTTGAATTTAATGCTGATGAAATAACGGAAGATAAGCTCGACGGACTCGCGCACATCATAGCCTCTTTGTCCGAAAGAGAGCAACAGATCTTGCAGCTCCGCTATCAGGAACGCAAAACTCTGCGTGAGATAGGCGAGATTGTTGGCGTAACCTTGGAGCGAATTAGAAGTCAGGAACACCGCGCAATTTACAGGTTAGCCTCTCCGTCTCGTCTTGGATACATAAAATACGGCAAAGTGGCTTACGAAAAGCTGATTGCCGAGAGAAAAGCAGAAAAAGAAAAAGAATACAACGAGCGAGGATTCAACATCCCCCTCGAAGAACTCGACCTCTCGGTCAGAGCATTCAACAACCTCAAGAAAATCGGTTGTGATACGGTTGCCGACGTTGTGGATCTGACAGAAGAAAAAATACTCTCCGTGAAAAATCTCGGAGTAAAGACAAGAACAGAAATAGCGATCAAGCTTGTGTCTCTTGGAGCGTTTAATACAGCGTGGTCGCAATATCTACCAAAGGAGAAGAAATAATGTTATACTTAAAGAACGGTCGCTTATACACACATAGCATTTCATATATCATGCCGGACGGACTGTGTCTTGTTCCCGACAGCATTACAACAGCCCCCGACACCCTCACCTTCGAAACGCTTGACGGAAAATTTCAACTCATGCTTTGCCCCTATGAAACAGAGAAAACACCCGATGAAGAATTGAATGGTTTTCTCAAGATGGGATGCCACGAAACGATGTCGGATATCTTCGAGGTCAACCGTGGCGGTATGACCGGCAAAGGTGTGTTTTACAGAGATAACTCGTGGTCGTATGAACACTACGAGGAAAGAACGCGCTATCCCGAAAATGAGGACGGTCAGAACGCCTTCGAGCTTTACATAGAATACGAGGTACAGGAGGAATCTGACCGCAACAAGGTACGTGAGATTATGGATGATCCCAAAATCAAAGCATTGATTGACAGTATCCGCTACGAACCGAATGTGTGCCAAAAAATGATCAACGGAAAATAATACCGCATCCCAAATGCTGGGGAGCAACATACAAAGAACAAGGCATCGGAGCAAAATCCGATGCTTTTTCTGTGATAGCCGAAATACAAGCGTATTGAAACCCGTTTATAGTAAAATAATTATAGTAAACTGTAAACGGAGGATTGAAATGGAAAGACAGTTAAACACAGATCAATTACGGCAATTTGAAACACACCTGCTTTGCGAGGAACGGAGCGCGGCAACGGTGGAAAAATACCTACACGACCTACGGGTATTTACGCATTTATGGACGGCAAAAAGCTCGATAAAACAGCGGTTTTGGAGTACAAAAGCGACCTATTAAACAAGTATG
>JAZNDP010000046.1:0-9574 GCA_045588165.1 Eubacteriales bacterium
ATTCAGGCAACGCTGGTATTTGAAAAAAATAGGGCTTAGATTGAAAACCGCCAGACGGAGCTCCGTCTGGCGGTTTTTTATATCGTTTATTCTGTCTTATTCCGCGCCCGGCAGCTCTCCGTTTGGAAGGAGGGGTACCTCCGGTAAATCGGCGGAGCCCTTTTCCGGACTGACGGGAATTACGTTTTTTGTCGCGTACTCGATCTCCCCGCTTTCGCTCTCCCCTTCACTCTCCTCCTCACCTTCGCTCTCTCCCCCATTCTCGCTCACGGGAGGATCGACGGGCTCTTCCCTGTCTTCATCCTTCTTACAAGCGGAAAGCAGAAAAGCAGTCAGCGCAAGAACCAAAAGTATGGCAAAAATTCGTTTCATTAGTTTTCCTTTCCGATCTCTCGTCATGGGAGACCGACTTTTTTCGGCTTGGACAGGGTGTCAGCCTTGGGAATAGATATAACGGTCGGCGTATACGGCGTATTGAGCCAGCGCCTCCGCCAACGGGTCGTTTTCCGCCGACTGCTTCATACAATAGAAGCCCGAAATCCGAAAGACCGGCTTTCGCGCGCCGACCTGATCCACAAGCCAGATCGCTACGGATTTTCCAAGCTCGTGGCACTCCAGAGGAATCTCTACTATGCCGTTGGTGATATAGGTAAGCTCGTAGCTGCCCACGCCGTACTCCCTGCTTCCGTCCACGCGGTACGCCACCGCGCTGACCGTATTATCGGGCGCGTTCACCGTCAGCCTAAGCGTAAGGGTCGGCGAGGTGATCAGCTCCGCATTCGCGAAAACAGTCTCATCGGGATTTTCATAGATGACGGACACGTCCTCCCACGAAATCACAGGGGGCGCCGAAATACCATCGCTACAGATCGCGTCGGTTTTGTATCCCTCCGCCGTCTGAAGCTTTCCGCCGTATTGAAGCAAAGCGCTCGCCAGAGAAACCAGATCCTCGTCTCCCGAGGTGGCTATCAGATACCTGCAATAGTCCCGAACGCTGATGGTGGTGGTTTTACTAATGGGGGCAGGAGTATCTTCATGCCATTTCTCGCTGCTCCAAGTAAAGGTAAGCTTGTCACCCAACTGCCAAAAATCGACGCGGTAGCTGTACTTGACCCGTCCCCTCTCCCGAACGCCATCCAAGGGAATCGGCTCCGCCCCCGATACCGAAACCGTCAGTTTGGCATCGGTCGCCTCGGCAATGTCCTTGGTCCAAACGGTCACCTCCGCGCCGTTCGTCAAGGCCACGGATACGCCGTCCAAAACCTGATCGTAATATACGTATTGCTTTTCCAGAGATTTCATCCAAGCGGCAACGTAAGGGGTGGTCAATTCATACCCCGCCTTGTTTAGATGGAGCATGTCGTTCTTGTCCATATATTTGGTATCGGGGTTGTCGGTATCAATCAGATCGTTAAATGTCTGATCATCAAACATATTCAGGTAGGGAACGCCCCATTTTTCGCAGATGGCGATCGTGAGATCCACGTACTGCCGCATCAGTTCCTCATCCTGACACTTGGCGGGACCCGACTGAATGGCACGCGGCATTTGGAAAAGAATAATAAAGCCAACCGTTGCGTTAGGATATGCCCGTCTTGCCACAGAGAAGGTATATTCCAACGCTCCCGCATAGGTTCTGACGTCAAAACCATCAAAATCGTCGGTCATCGCTCCCATCTGTACACCGTCGCGATTGATATCGTTGATACCGCCGTTGAGGATCACGTATTCCACCGCCTCCCGCTCCTTGGCGGTCTGGGCGTTGATGTATTTGTCCATTTGGTTATAGATCGGGGACGCATTTCCCCTTCCCACAAAGTTGGACAGCTGTCTACCGCCAATCGCGTAATTGTTGAAGGTCATGGAATAGGTCTTGGCAATCCGTCCGGGCCAGCCCGCTATAGCGGTAGTTGTGCCGTCCGCTCCGTCTCGCGATGCATACATCAGTGAATCTCCCGCATAAACGGCATTGGCTCCCCACAAAGGGCTGTTCTCATAATCGGTATCGGAAATAGTCAATTGGGAAGGAAGAGTTTGCAAGGCTTCTGCCCGCTTCACCTTGTCTCTGGCAACCAGCTCGACTCCCAAAGCTTGGGATGCCCACGTAAAGGTAACTATCTCCCCCACGTTTTGCTCGGTCAGTCCCTCAAGAACATATTTCATCCGTCCCTCGCCCGTAACGGTTCCCGTCAGGATCTCTTCCCGCTCACCGATTCTTGCCGTTACCACGGCATCGGTAACTCCCGCAGGTTCGCAAGCGTACAGCTCAACCGAATATCCCTCGGCACTCCGGACCGTCTTCACCTCTTGGGCTACGTGATAGACCAATCGAATATCGCTTGCCGTAACGGCGGATGCCGCTCCGACAGAACCGCTACTCACAGACGATGCCGCATGGCAAGAAAGGATCAAGGATCCGAGATTCATTCCCTCGGCGGCGCCATTGTTCTTCAGAATCTCCACGCCATGTCCGAAGTTGGTAAATCCCTTTTTGCTTGCCGTCACTCCGTTCGCGCCGGGAAGCTCGGTTCCCATGGCACCGTTATATCCACCATAGTAGAAGAACTCCTCCATGGGAATATAGATCAGTACCTCGTCCTTTCTCACATCGGCTAAATGAAAGCGGTAAATACCGTCTCCACCGGAAGGACACATGGATTTCCAGGTCAAGCCGTTGTCCTCGGAATAATACAGAAGTCCCGATTCATCCACGACACGGGGGTTCTGGGAATCGCCGCGACCCTTGTTGTCGCAGAAATAGTCCGAGGTCCAGAAGGTAGCGTAATTGTCGGCGGCTTTGTTTCCACCGGAGGACCAGGTGTCCACCTTTTGCTCGGCAAGGGCAAGTACGGAGAAGAACAAATAGGGACTCTTTCCGCTGTTTGCCTCCGCGGAGCTGAGCCATGTTCCCTCTTCCGTGGGCTTGATGCCAAAGATCACGCCCGAGGCATTATACCAATTTTCGTGCTTGTTTCCGCCTATGGGAGAGGTAACGGTCATATTGTTGGCGGCGGGATCCAGAGCAGTCTGCGTGGGAGCGGAAACTCCCTCCACGTAAAACTGGCTTCCCACCTCGGGAATGGAATAGGGTTGAATCGCAGAATCGGCAACGGCTGCCGCAGGCAACGCGGCGGGAATTGCCGACACCGCCATCATAACAGATAACGCCATCGCCAACATCTTCCTTTTTTTCATAAATTTTCTCCTATGCATGAATCGCTAAAGCATATCTTTCAAAGTTGATTTCAGTATAGCATATTTCCTGAATTTTGTAAAGGGATTTGTAAAAAAGATATCGTTTTTGACATATAGATGTGATATAAAAAACGACCCCATCACACAACGGACAGAACGGTCGTTTTATCTTATATCAATTTCCCAAACCATTGAAAGTTTTGCGGGGGCATACATCGTATCCCCGCGTCCACGCATCCCGATTCGTCGGGACGTAGGGTCCGACGAATCGTTTCCAAAGAAAAAAATAAAGACGAACCTGATCACACAACAGATAGAGCGCTCGCCTTATTTTATATCATTTTCCAAATCATTAAAGGTTTTGCGGGGGTCATAGGGGGAGCTTTTCTCAAAAGCTCCCCCTAACAGCGCTCCCCCTAACAACGCATCCATCAAAATTCAGGCTCGTAGCTCTGCTCGAAGGGGGTCCAGACGGCGCGGCGCACCTCGATATCCTTAATAGCGAGCTTGGTACAGTAAGGTGAGAAGCCCACGTGACCGCCGCTGATGTAGTGGGGGTCAATCAGCTCGCTGACAAAAATATCGTCGGCGTACAGAAAGCTGTGTCCCTCAATGATACCCGTGGTGACACGGATCTCCTGACCGGGGGTGTAAGTATAAGCACCCGTGAGCGAACGAAGCCCGATCTCGGGGCTGCGCTCAATTCCGCTCTTATGCTCGTACCAGCCGTTAAAGCCAAACACATAGGCGTTGCCCAGATAGTCGCTCTCTTTGTCCCAATGGGCGCAGAACACCCCGTTGACATCGCGAGTAGCGGGAAGCACGGTCTTTGCGGTAAAGGAGAAGATCACGTCGCAGTCGAAGCTTTCGCGGCTGAACAAAATCCCACCCTTGTTCCCTCTCTCAGCGCCGATGAGCCAGCCGTCCTTCATGCTCCACTCACCCGCCATCACCTGCCAATCCTTCTGCCAATCAGCATCAGGCTGACTGCTGAGCAGAACGGGACAATCCTCAAGCTTGACAAGCTTTCCGAGCAAATGCAATTCTTTCATCATCGTTTCTCCAATCGTTTTATTTCTCCCTTATTATACCGAAGGAACGGCGATTTGTCAATGGCTTTCATGCCTTTCCAAGGTTCTTTTTGAAAACGAATGCTCCGCAGGCGGAGCTACTACTCGTAGTATCCCATATCCTGCGGAGCCTATCAATGGAAAAAATCCATATATTTTATAGAAAAAGGTTCGTTTTTTTATCAAACGGGAATGAGGAAGAGCGCCAATGTTCCCGCAAATGCCACCGCGATGGAGGCAATCTCCCGCTTGCTGGGCTTTCGGTCACCGAAGAAGCAGATCAGCGTGGAGACGATCATTACACCGCCCGTCACCAGAGGATACTGTGCGGAAGCGTCCACGTGCAACAGAGCGATCACCAACAGGAAGTTTGCAACCTTGCCAAGTCCTCCGTGAACGGCGCAAACGGCACCTGCTTTCCATGTATAGGGGCGTTCGTCTTTTTTCTTACTGAACAGCACCAACCAGAGAATACCGGCTCCGACCATGGTGCAGATTGCCATCCAGATGGAGTATCCTGCTGAGCTTGATTTTTCAAAGGGTAACTCGTTATACAGCTTGGTCAGAACACCCGACATGCCGTTCAGCACAAAAATACCGATGTAATAGATGGTTCCCTTCTTTTTCTCCTCGGATCGGTTCACGGTAAGGAGAAGCGCCGCGCAAATGAGGACAAAGCAGACTCCCTTTGCCCAGGTCAGCTCCTCTCCGTAGAAGAAGATTCCCTGTAGAAAGGGCAATGCCATACCACCCAGCATAGAAAAGAGGGAAAACAGAGACAGATTGATCACATCCAGCGCGCGGAAGCTGCAGAAAGTAAAGGCAAAACCGTTCAGCGCCGCCAGAAGCGCCATGATCAAAGTAAAAGGCGTAAACTCAAATCGCAATCCGTTCTGGAAGCCGTTGACAATCAACAGAATAATCAGCCCTGCCAAGGAGCCGATGAAAGAGGCCTCCAGACTGATCCTAAGTCCGCTTCCTCTCATTTTGCGGTACACATCGTGCAAAGCGAAATTTGCACCGAACATCACCACCGATATCATTATTAAGGCGTAATACATATTTTCCTCCGGCTTGGTAAGATTTTTTCTGTTTTTCGGTTCAGTATAACACATTTTCATCGAAAATGCAATAGAAATATTTCATTATTTTATAGAAAAAAGTCGGATTTTTTTGATCCCCTTCAAAAAAGATGGAAGCAACCTATTCGGAGCATCTCCGCACCCTGCGGATCCGCTACGCTGTTTCTCTCTTCGACCACGGAATCAACTCGGTCAAAAACATAGCCCTTCTCTCGAGCTTTACCGATCCTCTCTACTTCTCTGGAGTTATTAAGCGACAGATGGGGGTATCTCCCACCCAATATTTACGGAATATCGATAAAACAATAAAGAAAAAGAATAAAATCCCCTTGACAAAGGATAAAATATAGTGTAAAATAAAGAGGCAAAAGGGAGTAGCTGGCGTAAAAACGCCTCTGACGATCGTCACCTCGGCATTTGTTGCTCGGTCGTCGGTACCAAGTTTCGGATAGCAAGACTTTTGCAGTCAGGCGACTGCAAAAGTCTTTTTTAATTATGATAAAAAAGGAGACAAAAATGAAGCTTTATCTCAAGGAAACCTCCGCCGTTCTGGAGGAGGTCAACACCACCGCCGAGGGTCTTAGCGGAACCGAAGCAGCGGCAAGACTGGAGAAAAACGGCAAAAACAAACTGGTTGAGGGGAAGAAAGAATCTCTGTTCCGTCGCTTTCTGAAGCAGCTGGCAGAGCCCATGACCATCATTCTGTTGGTGGCGGCTGCCATCTCCGCGGGTGTGGAGATCTATGAGGGCTTGCACGCAGGCTTTGAGTTCCCTGCCGACGTCGTGATCATTCTGGCTGTCGTAATTATCAACGCAGTTCTGGGTGTTTTCCAGGAAAGCAAGGCAGAAAAAGCCATTGAGGCCCTACAGGAAATGTCCCGAGCGCAAAGCAAGGTTCTGCGTGACGGAAAACTGATTTTCGTTGCCAGTGAGGATCTGGTAGTTGGCGACGTAATCGTACTGGAAGCGGGAGACGCGGTTCCCGCCGATGCACGGATTCTGGAGTGCGCCTCTATGAAGATCGAGGAAGCGGCGCTGACGGGAGAATCTGTACCCGTTGACAAGAAAGTGGAGGCGCTGACCCCCGACGCAAACGGTGACGTGGCGTTGGGCGACCGTAAAAACATGGTATTCATGGGTTCCACCGTGGTATACGGTCGTGGCAAGGCTGTGGTGGTTGCCACGGGCATGGACACCGAAATGGGTAAGATCGCCGATGCGCTGGCACAGGCAGAAGAAGGAAAAACGCCCTTGCAGATCAAGCTGGCGGGTCTTTCCAAGATTCTCACCTATCTGGTTATCGGCATTTGCGCCATCATCTTTGGCGTACAGCTGATCCGTGACGGCATCGGCTTTGAGCCCATTCTCAATTCCTTTATGATCGCTATTTCTCTGGCGGTTGCGGCAATCCCCGAGGGACTTGCCACCGTGGTGACCATCGTGCTGTCCATCGGTGTCACCAACATGTCCAAGAGAAATGCCATTATCCGTAAGCTCACCGCCGTAGAGACCCTGGGCTGTACCCAGATCATCTGTTCGGATAAAACGGGTACTCTGACCCAGAACAAGATGACCGTCGTGGATCACTTCGGTGAGGACGAGGAGCTTCTCTCCCTCGCCATGTCTCTCTGCTCCGATGCCGAGTTTGATGTCGAAGCGGGTACTGCCGTGGGTGAGCCCACCGAGTGCGCTTTGGTGAATTACGCCGAGACGCTGGGACGCTCCAAGAACGTAACCAAGCACGAATATGTCCGTGTAGGAGAGGTTCCCTTTGACTCGGGCAGAAAGATGATGTCCACGGTTCACAAAACCTCGGACGGCTCTCTCGTACAGTTTACCAAGGGCGCGCCCGACGAGTTGCTTAAGCGTTGCGACACGGCAATGGTAGGCGGTGAGGCGGTGGCTCTTACCGACGAGCTCCGCGCAGAGATCCTCTCCGCAAACAAAGCTATGGCAGACAAGGCGCTCCGCGTCCTTGCCGCCGCAAGAAAGAATTTGACCGCCGAGCCTGCCGCATACGAGCCCGAGACGGTAGAGCGAGAGCTCTGCTTCGTGGGACTGGTAGGTATGATCGACCCTGTTCGTCCCGAGGTGAAACCCGCGATTGATCAGTGTCGCACCGCGGGAATCCGCCCCATCATGATCACGGGCGACCACAAGGATACCGCCGTAGCCATCGCTACCCAGCTGGGTATCATCGACTCCCCCGAGTGTGCCATTACGGGCGCGGAGCTCAATGAGATCTCGGATGAGGAATTCGAGACCGCTGTGGAGCGTTATTCGGTCTACGCCCGCGTTCAGCCCGAGCACAAAACCAGAATCGTCAACGCATGGCAAAAGAAGGGCAAGGTAACCGCCATGACAGGAGACGGTGTCAACGACGCTCCCTCCATCAAGAACGCGGATATCGGCGTTGGTATGGGCATTACGGGAACCGACGTCACCAAAAACGTAGCGGATATGATCCTTGCCGACGACAACTTTGCCACCATCGTTTCTGCCGTAGGTGAGGGCCGCCGTATTTACGACAACATCCGCAAGGCGATTCAGTTCCTCCTTGCCTCCAACCTCTCCGAGGTGCTCACTATCTTCTTTGCGACCCTGATGAGCTTCACCATCTTCAAGCCGGTTCATCTGCTCTGGATCAACCTGATCACAGACTGCTTCCCCGCTTTGGCTCTGGGTATGGAAAAGCCCGAATCCGACGTAATGGCGCGGAAGCCCCGAGATTCCAAGGAAGGAATTTTCGCGGGAGGACTTGGCTTTGCCGTGTTCTATCAAGGCATCCTCGTGACTCTCATTACCTTGGTATCCTACGCCGTCGGTCACTATATGGAATTCGGTAATTATAATATCATCGGCAGCATCGACAGCGCTCACGGTATGACCATGGCGTTCCTCACCCTTTCTATGTGTGAGATCTTCCACTCCTTCAATATGCGCTCCCTCCACGGTTCCATCTTTACCATGAAGGGACAGAATAAGTGGCTCTGGGGCGCAGGCGCGCTTTCCTTGATTCTTACCACGGTCGTTATCGAGGTTCCCTTCCTGGCGAATGCCTTTGAGTTGGTTTCCATCGGTTGGAAGGAATACGCGATCGCCATGGGTCTGGCAATTCTGATCATTCCCATCGTCGAGATCGTCAAGATCTTCCACAGGATGCACGACAGAAAGAAAGCAAGCAAATAAAACACTTACCCCCCGACACAGCCGTGTCGGGGGGCTTTCGTCTTATAAAAAAGAATCCGTGTACGGTCTACACGGATTTTTTCTTACTGTCACTTCTCGTCCAAGAAATGCCCGCGGAGCATGACGCGCTCCACATCAAGGCGACGGTCGCTCGAAAGGAACAGAATATCCGCTCGCTTGCCTACATCGATGGATCCGCACCGATCGTAAACGCCAATCATTCTGGCAGGGGTCTCGGTGGCGCACAAAATGGCTTCGGTCAGAGGAATGTCGCAAAACTCAATCAAATTGTTCACTCCGTCAAGTAAGGTCAGATTGCTTCCCGCAAGCGCCCCCGATTCGGTACGGGCAATACCGTCCTTCACGATGACCGAAAGTCCCGCGCTGAAATAGGTGCCGTCTCCCAGTCCCGCGGATCGCAGAGAGTCGGAGACCAAAGAAATTCCCGTGGCACCCTTCATTCGCCACACAAGACGAATCATTTCGGGGGATACGTGAACACCGTCACAGATCAGCTCTACGGGCAAATCTCCCTCCAGAGCGGCGCAGACCGCTCCTCCGTCCCGATGATGCAAGGATGGCATGGCGTTGAACAGATGCGTATAAGAGGAAAGTCCTCTCCCCTCCAGATTCTTCGCTTGAGAGTAGGTAGCTTTAGTGTGTGCCAACCCAACGGTGGCTCCCAACGATTTCGCCGCTGCCAGAAAGCTTCCGTCCTCGTCCAGCTCGTAGGCGGCAGAAATATGCAGAGCCCGACAGCGACGAAGCAAATCGGCATGATCTGTCAGATCAGACGCCTTCAGCGGTGCCAGTCCCGCAGGATCGTGCGCCCCGCGCTTTTCGTGATTTAAATATCTTCCCTCCCAGTGTACACCGCACAGCGTCGCCTCATTCTCCCTCGGCTCAAATCGAGTGAGCGCGTCGGTGGCATCCAGCATTCTTTCCAAGGAAGCCGTGGCAAGGGTCGGCATGACGGTAGTAATACCACGCGCCGCGTAATCCGCCGCGGCAATTCCGTACTCATGGGGGGAGGAATCA
>JAZNDP010000047.1:0-16477 GCA_045588165.1 Eubacteriales bacterium
CTTTTCCGTGGAGTTTATCCACGTCAATCACTCCATTGCCGACGCCTGCTGCCTGGCT
The DNA here is from genome assembly GCA_045588165.1 of Eubacteriales bacterium. GTDB lineage: Bacteria > Bacillota > Clostridia > Oscillospirales > CAG-272 > HGM12713. Next base: position 59 of record JAZNDP010000047.1, read on the forward strand.
ATCACCACCCCCGTTGGTACCGTGGTGCATTCGGGAGACTTTAAGCTGGATATCACCCCCATCGACGGAGATATGATGAACATCACCCGTCTGGGCGAGATCGGTAAAAAGGGCGTGCTGCTCCTGATGTGCGAGTCCACAAACGCGGAACGCCCGGGCTTTACCCCTTCAGAAAAGAAGGTAGGCAAGTCCCTGGAGTATATTTTTACCACCAACCCCGAGAAGAGGATCGTCATCGCGACCTTCTCCTCTAACGTGCATCGGGTACAGCAGATCATCAACGTCAGCGCCCGTCACGGCAGACGCGTAGCCATCACGGGACGAAGCATGCTGAATATCATCGGCGCCGCCGTGGAGCTTGGTTATATGACGGTACCGGAAGGAGTTCTGGTGGATATCAACGAGATCAAGCGCTTCAAGCCCGAGGAGCTGACCCTGATCACCACGGGAAGCCAAGGAGAACCTATGTCCGCCCTTTACCGCATGGCGTTCGGCGACCATTCTCAGGTGACGCTGGGACAGAACGATCTGGTGGTTCTTTCTTCCTCCGCAATCCCCGGCAATGAAAAGCTGGTGGGACGGATCATCAACGAGCTATCCAAAAACGGAGTCAGCGTTCTTCACGATGCCGTGGTTGAGGTTCACGTTTCCGGCCACGCCTGTCAGGAGGAGCTGAAGCTGCTTCAGGCTCTGCTCAAGCCAAAATTCCTCATGCCCGTTCACGGCGAATACCGACATCTTGCCGCTCACCGCGAGCTGGCGCTGGATATGGGCATGGAGGATCGGAATATCTTTATCTCCGATATCGGAAAGGTATTGGAGGTAGGCAAAAAGAGCGCCAAGTTTGCGGGAACCATTCCCGCGGGTAAGGTTTTGGTGGACGGCTACGGCGTGGGTGACGTTGGAAACATCGTTCTCCGCGACAGACGGCATCTGGCGCAGGACGGCTTGATCGTGGTGGTGGCTTCGGTGGACACCGAGGCAAGACTGCTCCTGTCGGGTCCCGATATCGTTTCCCGAGGCTTCGTTTACGTCAGAGAATCCGAGGAGCTGATGGAGGAGGTCCGCGCCATTGCTACCCAAGCCATCAACGACTGCCTTGACCGCAGAGATCGGGTCGATCGCATGGAGCTGAAAACCTGCGTAAAGGACACCCTTTCCAAATACCTTTACTCCAAAACCAAAAGAAAGCCCATGGTATTACCCGTGATTATGAACGTTTGATCGGTTTTTCTCCGTATCCCGCAAGAATGAAGAGACAACATCCGAAAATTCATGGTATGTTCATTGTTTGTTCAATCTTTTATCACGGTATGCTATTATAATTATAATAATTGTTAAGATGGCTTCGGCCTTCTTAACAATTCAATGTTAAAATTTTAAAATTCAAAAAGGTGGATCCTTCTATGGGAAAATCAAACAGAATTAAAGAAAACAAAGCACTGGCGCCGAAGAAGCCCTCGGTGAAAAAACAGAATAAGAAAAAGGGGATGCCCAACTGGTTGATGACCACGCTCACCATCGTGATCACTCTGGCGATTCTTGTCGGTGTCGCCCTCAGCCTCCTCTCCGAGAACGGCGTATTCGGCAGACTGAATACCGTTGTCCGCACCGACAACTACAAGGTCAACGCCAACATGATGTCCTACTATTTCTATACGAATTATAATGAGTTTTATTCTCAGTACTCCAGCTACATAGGCGACATGCTGGACACCTCGGTATCGCTGAAGGATCAGTACTACACCGAAGCTACCGACACCGCTCCCGCTGTTACCTGGTATGACTACTTTATGGAGCAGACGGTTGAGTCGGTAAAGAGCCTTCTTTACTACTGCGAGGAAGCCGATGCTCTTGGTCTGGAGCTGGAGGATACGGATCTGGAGGAGATCGATGCCGCCATCGAGTCCATTGAGACCCAGGCAACGACCTACGGATACTCCACCAACGCCTATATCTCCAATATGTACGGTCCCGGCGTACAGAAATCCGACGTGCGCAACGCAATGAAGCTCACTACCCTTGCCAACAAGTGTATGGCTCATATTTCCACGGATCTGGAAGGCAAAATTACCGACGAGCGCATTGACACCGGCTATGCGGCAGACCCCAAGGCGTATAACGTAGTTGATTACAGCTCCTACACCTTCACCGTAAACTATAAGGATATTGCCGCGAAGGAATTGGGTGACAACTACACCGACGCGGATCTGGCAGGCAAGAAGAATGAGGTCCTTGCGGCTTATAAGGCGGCGATTGAGGACGCCAAGAAAAAGGCAAACGACATCAAGGGCGAGGCGGGAACCACAACCGAGGATGCCTTCCTGAAGGCAATTCTGAAGGACTACGCAGAGAAAGAATTTGACACCGCCTATAAGGCAAAGTCGATTGCCGACGCTGACAAGCCCACCGACGAGAATCTCAAGACCATCAAGGAAGCCATGATCGCCGAGCTCGTAACCGAGGTAATGGAGGATAAAGCATCTGCGGCAGATGCCTCCAAGGAGAACAAGGCATACGGCGTAGACGTTACCGAGGCATACGGCAAAACCCTCAATGAGGTAAAATCCACCGTATTCACCAAGGTTGACGCACAGAAGGACTCTTGCAAGACCGATAAGGCTGCCTACTCCGAGTCCAGCGATTTCCTGAAATGGGCATTTGCCGACGGTCGCGGCGCGGGAGACGCCAACGTGATCCACACAGGCGACGGCGCTAAGGTGGACGATGCCTTTGCAAGTCCCTCCTCCGCTACCATTACCGTTTACCTGTTGAGAGCGCCTCAGTACAAGGATGAGACCAAGACCCGAAACGTGTCCTACATGGTATTCTCCTCCAAATCGGCGGCAGAGAGCGCGATTGCCGAGCTTGGCGGAATGGAATCCGTAACGAAGGAATCGTTTGAGGCATTTGCCGAAGCAAGCACTACCGCTACCGCTCACAATACCATAACCGATTACGTGAAGGGATCCTTGGGAAGCGATGTTTTTGACAACTGGCTCTATGACGGATTGAGATTGCCCGGTCACATCACCACCACTCCCTTGACGCTGGACGAAAGCACCTACGTGGTTGCCTTCTACCTGGGTGAGGGTACCCCCACCTGGCGCGCCGGCGTAAAATCTGCTCTTCTGAATGCGGATTACGAAAGCTACGTTACTGATATGACCGCGAAATACGAGCCTACGGTAAAGGTTCAGAAGTCACTGGACAACGTAGTAGAGGCATAAACTGAAATCAGGCACGGGGCGCTGCGCATGAGTGCGGCGCCCCGTTGGAATATCTTACGAAATAAGGAAAGAAAAATATGGTACTTGAATCCAAACAAACCACCGTTGCCTATCGTTGCCCCCACTGCGGCGCGGGTGTGATGAGCGCGGTCGGTCTCTTTCAGCTCACCGGTCATATGGTGAAGCTGAAATGTACCTGCGGTCAGAGCGAGATGACCGTGGTATACGGGAAGGACGGAAAGGTTCGCTTCACCGTCCCCTGCATGCTGTGTCCCACTCCGCACAATTTCTCTGTCAGCTCCAAGCTCTTCTTTGGCAAGGATCTGTTCGTTCTTCCCTGCCCCTACTCAGACATCAACATCTGTATGATGGGCGAGGCAAACCACGTCAAGGCGGAGCTATCCCGCACCGAGCTGGAGCTTCTGGATCTTCTGGAAAAAAGCGGTCTTGACAGCTTTGACGCCCTTCAAGGCCAGCAGACGCTCTCCGATCCTCAAGTCACCGAGATCGTGACCTACGTCATCAAGGAGCTGGACGCGGAGGGGAAGATCTACTGTCGCTGCCGGGGAGATGAAGAAGGCGACTACGAGGCGGAGATCCGTCGCGACGGTGTAATGGTTACCTGTAAGCGTTGCGGTGCTTCCAAGCTGATTGCCACCGATTCTCTTATCAGCGCTCACGAATTCCTTAACGCGGACAGTTTGGAATTAGAATAAAGAAAAGGCTGTTACCTCGGTAACAGCCTTTTTCTTATTCCAGTTCGTCAAGAGTTTTTCGGAAAGTATCCAAAAAGGTGTCGCAAAAATACTTGACCTCCTCGTATGGGTAGTATTTCTCAACCTCGATCCGCAACGCTTCCTCCGCGCGGAAAAATTCCCTGTTTCCGCTTCTCAGCTCCTCGATGCACTTGATGTAGGCAGAGATCTTATCCGCCGCCTTCACCAATATCGCCTCATAGGAGGTGGAATCGGTCACGATCAGAGTGCGATATTCCTCCCGCAGCTCCTCGGGAAGCATACAAAGAAGCCGCTCGTTGGCAACCCCCTCAATATCCTTATACGCTTGTCGAATCTGAGGGTTGTAATATTTGATCGGCGTGGGGAGATCTCCCGTCAGCACCTCCGACGTCTCGTGATAGAGCGCCATGGTGGCTACCCGATCGGGATTCAGATTCCCTCCGAATTTTTTGTTTTTAATCAGAGCCAGCGCATGGGCGATCTGTGCCACCTGGGCGCTATGCTCGGCAATATTTTCCTCGCTCACCGATTTCATCAGACTCCACCGACGGATCAGCTTCATACGAGCCATATAGGCAAAAAAATGATACATACAACTTTCTCCGATATTTCATTAAAAGTTTTTGGGGGGAGTTTGAGGGAAACTTTTTTGGAAAAAAGTTTCCCTCATCGCATCCTATTTACTCACTGATCACCGCGATACCCAGCTCGGCAAGAGCTCCCGCGTCGGGCGCGGAGGGCGCCTTGGTCATCAGCTCGGAGGCATTCTGAACCTTCGGGAAGGCGATGACGTCACGAATATCCTCCAGACCCAGAAGGAGGGTCACCAGACGGTCAAAGCCGAACGCCAGACCTCCGTGGGGAGGAACGCCGTAACGGAAGGCATCCAGCAGATATCCGAACTTCTCCTGCGCTTCCTCTTCTCCAAGCCCCAGAACCTCGAACATCTTGGACTGAATGGCTCCGTCGTGGATTCGAATGGATCCGCCGCCCAGCTCGGTACCGTTCAGCACAATATCGTACGCCTTGGCGCGCACTCTGCCGGGATCGCTGTCCAGATACTGCAGATCCTCATCCATGGGAGAGGTAAAGGGATGGTGCATCGCATAGAATCTGCCGTCCTCCTCGCTGTACTCCAGAAGGGGGAACTCGGTCACCCACAGGAACTTGAAATCCATAGGGTCGAGGATACCCATTCTCTTGGCGCACTCGCAACGGAGAGCTCCCAGAGAATCAAATACCACCTTATTTTTATCGGCAACGATCAGAACAAGGTCGCCCGCCTCGGCGCCCATTGCCGTCTTGATCGCCTCATTTTCTTCCTCGGTCAGGAACTTGGCGTAAGAGGAGGAAATCTCTCCCGTCTGCGCCCACTTCAGCCACGCAAGTCCCTTTGCGCGATAGGACTTGACGAACTCTACCAGAGAATCGATCTCCTTGCGGGAAAATCCGGCTCCTCCCTTGACGTTGATTCCCCGTACCGAGCCGCCGTTTTCCACGGCACCCGCAAAGACCTTAAATCCGCAATTCTTCACCACCTCGGAAAGGTCGGTCAGCTCGTATCCGAATCGGATATCGGGCTTGTCCGAACCAAAGCGCTCCATCGCCTCCGCATAGGGCATGCGAATAAAGTCCTCCGAGATCTCCTTGCCGCAGAAATCCTTCAGCAGGCGCTTGAGGAATCCCTCGTGCATCTTCATGACGTCATCCGCCGTCACGAAGGACATCTCGGTATCGATCTGGGTAAACTCGGGCTGACGGTCGGCGCGCAGATCCTCGTCACGGTAGCAACGGGCGATCTGGAAATACCGGTCAAAGCCCGACACCATCAGAAGCTGCTTATAAAGCTGGGGCGACTGAGGAAGGGCGTAGAACTTACCCTTATGCACACGGGAGGGCACCAGATAGTCTCTTGCTCCCTCGGGGGTGGGCTTACAGAGGTTGGGGGTCTCGATATCGATAAATCCGTTCTCGGCGTAGTAATCTCTCGCGATCTTGGAAATGTGGGAGCGCGCGATGATGCGGCCCTGCATATCGGGACGGCGAAGATCCAGATAGCGGTGCTTCAGACGAAGCTCGGCATTTACCTTGCTGTCCTCCACGATCTCAAAGGGAGGTGTCTGCGCGGCGGACAGGATACGGAACTCGTCCACGGCGATCTCTACCTCGCCGGTGGGAATATTCCGATTGATCGCTCCCTCTCCGCGACGGCGAACCTCACCCTTTGCGCACAGCACAAACTCGGCGCGAACGCCAAATGCCGCGTCAAAAATTTTCCTGTCGGTCGTCTCGTCGAACGCCAGCTGAACGATGCCCGTACGGTCGCGAAGATCAATAAAGATCAGCGCACCAAGGTCTCTCTGCTTCTGCGCCCAGCCCATCACGCAAACTCTCTCTCCTACGTTCTTTGCGGACAGCTCCGCGCAATAATGCGTCCGTTTATCAGTTTCTCTCAATAATTCTGCCATACTTTTTATCCTTTCTTCCTTATCCTACGATATTTCCTTGATGATCAAACAGCGGAAGCTTTTCCAGATAGATCAGATCTTCTCGCTCCTGCGCATCGCCCTCGGCAAGGATCGCCATTCTGCCGCAGATCACGCCCCCTGCTTTTTCCACCAGATGCTCCAGCGCGCGAAGGGATTCTCCCGTGGAGATCACGTCGTCCACGATCAGGATCCGCTTGCCTCTCATCAGCTCGGCATCCGCGCCGTCCAGATAAAGGGTCTGCTTCTTTTCGGTGGTAATGGAGCGAACCTCCGCCTCAAATACGCCGTCCATATAGAGCTTAGGCGCCTTTCTTGCCAGAAAATATTTTTGATTGCCCGCCAGACGAGCCATCTCGTGCACCAACGGAATTCCCTTTGCCTCCGCGGAAATCAGATAATCATACGCAGGCGCGCGATCCAGAAGCGCTTGGGCGCAAGCGGTGGTCAATTCAGGGTCCCCGAATATCACAAATGCGCCGATCATCAGCTGATCGTTGATCGGACACAGGGGCAGAGCCCGCTGGAGTCCCGCTAAGGTCATGGGATAGGTCATCTTTGCCATATGTATTTCTCCGTTTCCATGTTTTTTCGACGGCATAACACCTCATTTTATATTATACACGATTCTGCGAAAAAGTCAATGGAACATCCGATTTTTCCCTTCTTTTTTTCGTTTTTTCTCCCATATTTTCATCCGACGCAAATTTAGGGGAAAGTCCGCCCACTATCTTGACAGCATCACCGATTTATGATATAATAAAATTTGATGGTTTCAAAATTACTGTTTGATCGGGAGGTTCCCTTTGAAGAATGAAATGACACTTCGCTCCGGCGCAAAAATCCGTCAGGTCGGAAGCGAGGAAGCAAATAAAAAACACTATCTGACACGCCAGACTCTGTCCAAAATGCACCTGATGCCCTCGGGTGAGCCCATTGCCTACGACATAGCGCCCGACGGTCAGATCATCTATTATTTTGATCCCGGACGTGTGGTGGAGGCTCCCCCCGAGCAATGGTATTTCCCCAACGCGAGACGGGATACCATGACTCTTCCCAGCGGAACGGTCATCGAACGCATGAGCACAAAAAATGCCGCCGCAAACGGTTACTACACGCAGGACCGCTTGAGCCGTATGCATTACGAGGTGGTAGAAGAGCCTGTGGCGTATACGCTGAAGGCGGACAAAAGCGTTCTCTATTTCTTCGATAAGCGAACCGCCAAGCGCCTTCCTCTGAACTGTGTCAAGTGCGGTAAGGATATCCGCTTCAAGAAAAAACTCTGCCGCGGCTGCTATGAGGAGGAGCTTGCCGTCAGACGAGCGGAGGGCGATGCCCATCGGAACGCCTCCTACGGCATGGATCGGAAAAAGGTTCTGTTCTTTGATCTGGAGCTGACCGGCTTCTACGACCACGACGAAATTCTGTCGGTGACCATCGTGAACGCTTGCGGCGACTTGATCATGGATACTCTGGTCAGACCGAAGAAAAAGAAAAAATGGAAAAACACCGAAAAGATCCACGGCATTACCCCCGATATGGTGGTAGACGCGCCTACGATGGACGAGCTTGGTCCCAAGATCCGCGAAATCTTTGACGGGGCGGAGAATATTATCGCTTACGGTGTTTCCACCGATTACAGCCATATCAAGTACATCTACGATACCGCCGAGGAGCGGGAGGCGTTGCATGAAAAGATCCGTTGCTGCGCCAACGAATACGTACGCTTCATCACCGAGCACCGTCCCGATCTCTCTCACGCCTCCCTCACCGACGCCATGAGCTGCTTTGAGATCGAATGGGACGGCATTGCCCACACCTCCACCGCGGACACCTTTGCCTGCATGAAGGTCTGGGAGGTTCTCTTCCCCAATTACTACGCAAGTTAAGAAGGATATTTTTATGGACTTTTTATTTGGACTTGACCGCGTCAGCCCCCACGACGATTCGCTGACGCTTCTCACCACCGTTTACGACTCTTCTCTACTGATGATTCTGGAGAGTATCCTGAAGGACGCGGAGATCCCCTATCTGAAGAAGGAGCGCGGAAGCGGCACCTCTATGAAGGTGATCACCGGCTTTTCCGTGTTCGGAACCGATCTCTTTGTTCTGAAGGAGCACTTGGAAACAGCGCAGGCTCTGATCGCTCCTCAGGAAATCGAGGACGAGGAGGAGGGCGAGGAATGATCAAGGAAATTTTACTTTGTAAATACGGGGAGATCGTTCTCAAGGGCGCAAACAGAAAAAGCTTTGAGGACATGCTCGCCAAGGAAATGAAAAAGCGGGCGTACCATTACGGAAAGTTCGATATTTACCGCGCCCAGAGTACCATCTATATTGAGCCTCTGGACGAGGACGCCGATATGGACGGCATGTTTGACGCCGCATCCAAGGTGTTTGGCATCGTCGCCATTGCTCGCGCCGCCGTGTGTGAGAAAAACATGGAGGATATCGCCAAGACCGCAAAGCAATACATCCCCCAATTTTTAGAGGGAAAGAAAACCTTTAAGGTGGAAGCCAAGCGATCGGACAAATCCTTCGCTCTGGATTCTATGGAGATCTCCCGCGAGATTGGCGGAGAGATCTTAGAGGCTTGTCCCCGCATTCGTGTGGACGTGCATCACCCCGACGTGATCGTCAAGGTAGAGATCCGCGAATACGGTGCCTACATCTCCGCGGGACAGTTCAAGGGAGCGGGCGGTATGCCTGTGGGAAGCAACGGAAAAGGGCTGCTTCTGCTCTCGGGCGGAATCGACTCCCCCGTGGCAGGATACATGATGGCAAAGCGGGGCGTCCGTCTGGATGCCATTCACTTTGAATCCTTCCCTTACACCAGCGAGCGCGCCAGAGAAAAGGTTTTGGAGCTTGCGCGGATCGTTGCCGAGTATTCGGGAGACATCTTCGTTCATGTGGTGTCACTGACTCATATTCAGGAGGAGCTGGTGAAGGCGTGCGACGAGGAATATTTCACCCTTCTGCTCCGCCGCTATATGATGACCATTGCCGAGCGGGTGGCAAGAGAAAAGGGCTGCGCCGCCCTGATCACGGGTGAGAGCCTCGGACAGGTGGCGTCGCAAACCATGCAGGCGCTGGGTGTGACCGACGCGGCGGTGAATATGCCCGTGTTCCGTCCCTGTATCGGTATGGATAAGGAGGAGATCGTGACGATCTCCCGTAAGATCGGAACCTTTGAAACCTCCATTCAGCCCTACGAGGACTGCTGTACCGTCTTTACCCCCAAACATCCCCGCACCAAGCCCGAGCTTGCCAAGGTGCTGATTCAGGAAAACAAGCTGGATTTCGCGGGTCTTGTGGAGGAGGCTATGGGAACTCTTTACACCGTGCACATCAAGGCAGAATATTAAAAAATCAGTTTCCGAAAAAATTTTTATTTTTTCGGAAACTTTTTTTCAAAAAACTATTGCATTTTAAAAAAAGATGTGATATAATATACAAGCTGTCAAGCGACGGCCCGTTGGTCAAGCGGCTAAGACGCTAGCCTCTCACGCTGGAAACATGGGTTCGATTCCCGTACGGGTCACCAATAAAAAAGGGATATGCAAAAGCATATCCCTTTTTTGTTGCTCATCTCTTGGCAATCGAACTCCCTCCAATCCGCCCTGCGGATTGGATTGCGCACACAGAATAAAGTAACGACACCGCGTACACATTGGGTGTGCGCCGGTTCAGATTCCCGTCCGCGCCCCCGAGCGGGTCAAATACAAACAAAAAGAACGGAGAACCGTTGGTTCTCCGTTCCTTTTTCTTATTCCAGACAACCCGAGGCGACCAGGTCCGCGCCCGTGCCCATGAAATCCTTTACAATCACGTCACCGGGGGTAATGGGTCCCTTGACGGTGATCTTCTTTACTTCCTCCATAGCAGCCATCTGCATCTCCTTCGGGATAGGAGCGGAGGTTCTTACCGCTACCAGAGGTACGCCTGCGCCCTCGGTCTTCACGGAGGAGGTCAGGATTCGCAGAGGACGAATGAACTCGTTCTCCGCGTATACCTTTCCTCTTTTACACTTAAAGCCCTCGCAGGATTCGATGACACCCTTCTCGACATCACCGCTGACCTTGATGATACAGCCCTGGGGACAAGTAATACAAATAATATCCTTCGTCATAGCCCTTACCCTTTCTTATACTACCTCGATCTTGATGGCGGATACGCCCTTCATATCCTCGGGCTTTACCTCTACGTGCTCCATCTCACCGGGGTTGATCTTGATCAGCTTCTTGGAGAAGATCTCCTTATCGTCCGCGTACACCTTCATGGTTACGCCCAGCTTGGGAGCCGCGGCGCGGAAGAAGAGCTTTGCGGGAGCATCGGGACAAATTCTCTGAGGGCAGATATAACGGACGTTGTTGCCCGTAACGGAGGGGATCTCCTCTGCGCGGGGAAGCGTACCCTGCGCGTACTGCGCCGCGTACTGACCCGCTCGGAGAGACTCGTCGGTTACGTTATCAACCAGGTCGTTTACGTGTACTACGTTACCGCAAGCAAACACGTACTCCTCGCTGGTCTGCATGAACTGGTTGACCTCGGGACCGTTGGTAACGGGATTGATCTTGATGCCCGCTTCCTTCGTCAGCTCGTTCTCGGGAATCAGACCGCAGGACAGAAGCAGAGTATCGCACTCGTACAGAACCTCGGTTCCCTTGATGGGTTGCTTGGTGGCGGGATCCACCTCGGCAATCACTACGCCCTCTACTCGCTTGTTACCCTTGATCTCTACGATGGTGTGGGACAAAAGCAACGGAGTGCCGAAGTCGTCCAGACACTGTACACGGTTACGGGTAAGACCCGCGGTGTAGTCCATCAGCTCGGCAACCGCCAGAACCTTTGCGCCCTCCAGCGTCATACGGCGAGCCATGATCATCCCGATGTCACCCGAACCAAGGATTACCACTCTCTTACCAACCATCATGTTCTGACGGTTGACGAGTCTCTGTGCCGCGCCTGCGGTGTAAACACCTGCGGGGCGGGTACCGGGAGTCATGATCGCGCCACGGGTACGCTCACGGCAACCCATTGCCAGCACGATGCTCTTTCCCTTTGCTACAAACAAACCGTCCTTGGGGTTAATGCCGACCACGGAGTGATCGCCAACCTCCAGAACCATGGTGTCCAGCTTGACCTCGATATCGCTTTCCTTCACCTTCTGAATGAAGCGATACGCGTACTCGGGGCCCGAAAGCTCCGCGTTAAAATATTTCAGACCGAAGCCGGGGTGAATGCACTGCTGCAAAATACCGCCAAGACTGACGTCTCTCTCTACGATCAGAACGTCCTTCGCTCCCGCTTCCTTTGCGCCGACTGCGGCGGCAAGACCGGCGGGCCCGCCACCGACCACGATTACGTCATATAATTTTTCTGCCATTTTCGCGCTCTCCTTTCTTATCTTACGAAGCCTGTCAGCATCTCGGAGCCCTCGTCGTTCTTACGAACCTCATCGGGCGATATGCCAAGCTCACGGGCGATGATCTCAATGACGCGAGGACCGCAGAAGCCGCCCTGACAACGTCCCATGCCCGCGCGAACACGGCGCTTGACACCGTCCACGGTACGAGCGCCAAGAGTGCGGTTGATGGCGTCGCAGATCTGACCCTCGGTGACTGTCTCGCAGCGGCAGATCACATTACCGTAGCGGGGATCCTTGGCGATCAGCTCTGCCTTTTCCTCGGCGGAAAGCTCTACGAAATGGGGAGTTCCCTTGCGGGTCTTGATGAAGTTCGTCTTGGGCACAGCGGTCATACCCGACTCGATCAGAAGGTCTGCCACGTACTTGGCAACGGCTACCGAGTTGGTAAGGCCGGTGGAGCGTACGCCGGAAATGTTGACATAGCCCTTCAGATCGTCGTACATATCAATGTTTAGACCCTCGGGATTTCTCTGGGCGCGGAGACCGCAGTACTGGGTGATGGAGTCGCGGAGGTTGACGTTGGGGATCATCTTGCGAACGTCAGCCGCGATGCTGTCCAGTCCCTCCTTATTGGTGCTCTTATCACACTTATCCAGCATATCCTCTGCGGTAGGACCTACCAGCATGTTGCCGTGAATGGTGGGGCACATCAGCTTACCCTTGGTTACCTTGATGGGAATGGGAAGCACGATCGTGTTTACCCTGCAGGAGGTCTTCTTATCCAGTATGTAGAACTGACCCTTTCTGGGCGTTACGTAGTAGTCGTTCTTTCCAACGTAAGAGGCGATCTCATCGCACCACAGACCTGCGGCGTTGATCACGTACTTACACTCGATGTCACCCTTATCGGTCTTGACCGTAGTTACGGCGCCGTCCTTGACGTCAATGCCGATGACCTTGGTGGCAAGCTCGAACTGAACGCCGTTGTCTGCCGCGTTCTCGGCAAGAGCGATACAGAACAGGAAGGGATCGATAATGCTCTCACGGGGAATATACAGACCGCCCTTTACCTCGGGATTCAGCTCGGGCTCCATCTCCAGAAGCTCCTCTGCCGTCTTGTACTCTATGTCGTATACACGGTTCATCATTGCCTTATGCTTGATGGCGGGAAGCTGCTCCATCTGCTCGTCGTTGAAGGCAGGCAGAATCGCGCCGATGCGCGCAAAGGGAACGTCCAGATCCTTGCAAATCTCATCGTACATGGGGTTTGCCGCAACCACCAGCTGGCTCTCCAGCGTACCCGGCTTCGCGTCGTATCCGGTGTGAATGATCGCGCTGTTGGACTTGGAGCTGTCTCCGCCCACGTCTGCGTTCTTCTCCACCACCGTGACGTCCAGCTGATACTTGGACAGCTCACGGGCCAGCGCGCTGCCTACGGCACCGGCTCCAATGATGACAATATCAGTTTTTTTCATAGTTTTCTCCTTATCTGTTAAGCTTTTTGCTTTCAAATCGTCACCGCTTTCCTCGCTCTGCGCAAAGCTCGGGAAGCATCACACGCTATATTATAACATGCGTTCCAAGACCGTGATTAGAAACATTTTGATATGAAATCTTCAAAACAGGATTATTTTGACATACCTCTTTCCAAATCCTTCGGCAAGTGGACAATTGTCGCTCTTGATCCGAGCGTTTCTACGGCATCAGCGGGTTCGCTCACGGGCAAAGCCCTGCATATCCTCACCCCTGCAATACTGTTTTCTTTGATATTCCTCCATTCCCGTCCTTCCGGGAGCAAAGGAATTGATTTCCTGATGAAATCCGCCAAGTAATATTTTGATAAGATCACATCCTTTTCCCTTTATTACGCAATAAAAGTGTGACATGACCGACTTTCTTTGTCAAGGAATGATCGGTATTTTATATGACTCTGATCGAATTGTCAAAGAAAATTTGCAAAAGCTATTTACAAAGCGCCCAAAAGCGTGTATAATATAGTAGTATCGATGATCGGGAAGAAACCCTCGGACTCTGTTCCAGAGAACCGTTGCCATGGGCTGAGAGCAACGGACAGAGATTGGCGGCTTGTGCGCCCGTGAGATCCGTCGGCGAGCGCCATGGGGCGGGTAGCCAGCGGCGTATTCCGCGTTAAGGACGAAAGAGGAAACGACCCGTTTCGTTTCAAGCAGAGTGGAACCGCGTGAGAACGTCTCTGTGCCGTGTGGCACGGGGCGTTTATTTTTTTACGAATAAACCACAGAGGAGGTATCTCCATGGATTATAATACAAATCAATCCTCCTACGTATGGGAGGAGGACGCAAAGCTGACGGCATCCCCCGCCGTCGAAACAATCAAAAAGAAACTCAAGAGCGCCTCAGACGTGATCGGCGAGACCGTAAAGGCGGTCAAGGAGGATGTCAGGGCAACCCGCGAGAGAGACCCCGCCGCCAAGAGCGACGCCGAGGTTCTTCTCCTCTACTCGGGCGTTCACGCTCTTGCCGCCCACCGCGTCGCTCACCGCTTGCACAAGCGAGGTCACACCTTCAGCGCCAGAGCCATCAGCCAGACCGCCCGTTTCTTCACCGGCATCGAGATCCACCCCGCCGCCACCATCGGCAAAGGATTGATGATCGACCACGGTATGGGTGTGGTCATCGGTGAGACCGCCGAGATCGGCGACAACTGCACCATCTATCAGGGCGTTACGCTGGGTGGTACGGGAAAGGACGTGGGAAAGCGTCACCCCACCCTGGGAAACAACGTGATGGTAGGCGCGGGCGCAAAGGTTCTCGGCCCCTTCAAGATCGGGGACAACACCAAGATTGCCGCAAATGCCGTGGTACTGGAGGAGATTCCCGAAAACTGTACCGCCGTGGGCATTCCCGCCAAGATCGTCAAGCGACAGGGTCAGAAGGTAGAAAACGATCTCGATCAGATCCACATTCCCGACCCCGTGGCACAGGAAATCCGCAGACTGGAAGAAAAGCTGATCGCGCTGGAGACAGAGCTGGCAACCCTTAAGAAAAATAAATAAATTGGAAATAGAAAAGGAAAAGAAAACATGCTGTTATACAATTCTCTGACGAGAACAAGAGACGAATTTATCCCCAACGAGCCCGGCAAGGTCAGTATGTACACCTGCGGACCTACCGTGTATCACTACGCCCACATCGGCAACCTGCGAAGCTATATCATGGAGGACGTTCTGGAGAAATATCTCCGCTACGCGGGCTATGACGTGACCCGTGTCATGAACATCACCGACGTGGGACACCTGACCAGCGACGCCGACACCGGCGAGGATAAGATGCTGAGGGGCGCCAAGAGAGAGAAAAAGACGGTTCTGGAGATCGCCAAGTTCTACACCGACGCCTTCTTTGAGGACTGCAAGAAGCTGAATATCAAGACCCCCGACGTGGTCTCTCCCGCTACCACCTGCATTGACGAATTTATTCGCGTCATTCAGGAGCTGATCGCGAAGGACTACGCCTATGAGGCAGGCGGAAACATCTATTTTGATACCTCCAAGCTGAAGCAGTATTACGTGTTCAACGACTTCAAGGAGGAGGATCTGGAGGTCGGCGTCCGCGAGGGTGTGGAGGCAGACAGCAACAAGAGAAACAAGGCAGACTTCGTTCTTTGGTTCACACGCTCGAAGTTCGAAGATCAGGAGCTTAAATGGGATTCCCCGTGGGGCGTAGGCTATCCCGGTTGGCATATCGAATGCTCGTGCATTTCTATGAAGCATCTCGGCGAAACTCTCGATATCCACTGCGGCGGTATCGACAACGCATTCCCCCACCACACCAACGAGATCGCGCAGAGCGAGGCTTATCTCGGTCATAAGTGGTGCAATTATTGGTTCCACGTCCGCCACCTTAACACAAACAGCGGAAAAATGAGTAAATCCAAGGGAGAATTCCTCACGGTTTCTCTTCTTGAAGAAAAGGGCTACGATCCCCTCGTTTACAGATTCTTCTGTATGCAGTCGCACTATCGCAAGTCGCTCGTATTCAGTTGGGAAAACCTCGACAATGCGGCAGCGGCGTACAACAAACTCGTTATGCGTATCGCGACACTTGATAACTCGGGCGAGATAAACGAGGAGGATATGGCAAAATACAAGAAGGTATTTACCGACGCACTCGACAACGATCTCAACACCTCGCTTGCGGTAACGGCTGTTTACGACGTGCTCAAGGCAAATATCTCTGCAAAGACCAAGATTGCTCTTATTGCCGATTTCGACAGAGTGCTTTCTCTCGGACTTATAGAAGCCGCTGAAAAGATAAAAGCCGAGCAGAACAAGAAAATTGAAGAAGCGCCTGTGAGCGACGATCCCGAAGCTGCTCGTATCGAGGCTCTCATCGCAGAACGCGCGGCGGCAAAGAAGGCAAAGGATTATAAGAAAGCTGACGAGATCCGCGCAAATCTCCTTGCAGAAGGTATCGTTCTTATCGATACGCCACAGGGTACACGCTGGGAAAAGCAGTAAATTTATATAAAAAATAAGATCCTGCCGAAGGGTGTGCAAAATTAGCGGAGAAATTACAAAATATTTGCATAACACGCGGGAGGGGCGAACTGCGTTCGCCCG
>JAZNDP010000048.1:0-7301 GCA_045588165.1 Eubacteriales bacterium
ATGTCGTGAACCAGCTTACCCGCATCCTCCTCCATGTGGATCTGCTTGATGCGGATCTGCTTTTTGCCCTTGGAGGTCTCGATCTCCACCGTGCCGTTGACGGCAACGGGGGCGAACCACTGGGTGGTCTGATACGCCGCGGGAAGATCGGGGTAATAGTAGCTCTTTTTATCGAAGGTGGTGGTGCGGTTGATATGACAGTTGAGCATCATACCCGCCTTCATACCAAAATCCACCACTCTCTTGTTCACCACGGGAAGCATGCCGGGCATGCCGCAGCAGGCGGGGCATACGTGGGAGTTGGGGTCAGCTCCAAAGGAATGAGCCGAGCAGGAGCAAAAGATCTTGGAGCTTGTGGCAAGCTCTACGTGGACCTCCAGTCCGATGACGGTTTCATATCTCATCTTATCTTCCCTCCCCTGCAATGATCTCTGCCGCGTCCAGAAGCGTGTGCTCGGAGAACGCCCGTCCCACCAGCTGGACACCGCCTGCCACAACTGCGGGCAGACCCGTGATCGAAGCGGGAGCGGTATAGCGGTTTTCCTCAAAGGCAATCTGCTTATTTGCCGCGATCTGCTCCTCGGTATAGGAAAGAGCCGAGGCAGCGGGCATCATGACAGCGTCAAACTCGGAGAAGAGCTTGGCAAATTCCTCGACGATCACACGGCGACTGCGCAGACACTTATCATAGACCTTCATATAATTTTCCGTAGAAAGGGTCTCGGAGCCGAAGAGGATCGCCATCTTCAGCAGGTCTCCGAACGCCTCGGTACGGCTGTTGGTATAGAGCTCGTCGATTCCCGAAAAGCTCTGGGCGCGGTAGCCGTATTTGACTCCGTCATAGCGGGAGACATTGTTGCAAAGCTCGGCGCACATCAGCACGTTCCAAGCCGCTCTCGCCGACGCGATCACGCTGTTCTCTACGGTAACCACCTCAACGCCTCTCGATTTGAGAGCAACGGCGGCAAGCATCATTTTTTCCATGACGTCCTCGCCACAGGTCTCGGTCAGATCCCCCAGAACCGCCACACGGCGAAGGGGAGCTCTCTCCGCGCCGCTTTTCAGCGGAGCGCACACCTCGTCGGAAAGGCTGGTTCCGTCCTTGTCGTCGTGACCGACGATCACGTCCAGAACCTCACGGCAGTCTTCCACCTTTGCGGCAAGGACACTGACGGTCTCACCCGAGCAAGCCACGGGAACCGTTCCGTATCGGGAAACGGTACCGTAGGTGGGCTTGAGGCTGATCAGTCCGCTCTGCGCCGCGGCGCGTCTGGGTGCGCCGTTGACGTCCAGACAGAGAGCAGCCTCTGCCTCACCCGACGCCACGATCTCGGCAGCCGCGTTTTTGAGAACGCCGTTCTCTGCAAGAGCGCCTCTTGCGGAGGTCTCGCCCAGCAGATCGAAGGAAAATTCTCCCACGTCCGCCTTACCGCATACGGCATAGTCTGCCGCCTTCAGGCGAACAAGCGCCTCCGACTCCACAAGGCTCATATAGCCCTCCAGCATCCGCGAGCCCGCGGTGGTGGGCATATCGGTAGTCAGAATCATATCGTCGACGACGATTCTCTTTTGGGAGGAACATTCTTTTTTCACAGTATATGCGTTCATCTTCACCCCTCCTATCATTCAACGACACGGGGCACGCACCAGTAGCCCTCGTCGGTCTCGGGCGCGCCTGCCTGAAGCTCTTCACGGGTGAAGGGCTGGGACACCACGTCCTCGCGAATCACGGTCATAATGGGCATCACGTGTACCATTCTCTCCACCTGCGCGGTGTCAATGGCGTCCAAGGACGCAAGATCCGCTTCACGCTCGGCAAAGAAGGCGATCGTCTCCTCCTTCTGCCCTTCGGTCAGCTTGAGCTGATTGAGCATCTCAAGCCGTCTGAGTGTTTCTCTATCCATAAAAAACTCCTTTTTCGGAATCGGTCAGTCTCTGACCTTGATGTGAACTTCACGAAGCTGCTGCTCGGTCACCTCGCCGGGGGCGCCCATCATCAGATCCTGCGCGTTTCCGTTGAGGGGGAACGCGATGACGTCACGAATGGTCTCCTCCTCGGCAATGAGCATGATCATACGGTCAACACCGGGAGCCATACCCGCGTGAGGAGGCGCGCCGTAGGAGAAGGCGGTGTAAAGAGCGCCGAACTTCGCCTTCAGATCCTCCTCGCCATATCCCGCGATCTCGAATGCCTTTCTCATGATCTCGGGGTTGTGGTTTCTCACAGCTCCCGAGGACAGCTCGACGCCGTTACAAACGATGCCGTACTGGTATGCGAAGATCTGCAGAGGATCCTTGTTCAGCAGAGCGTCCATACCGCCCTGAGGCATGGAGAAGGGGTTATGAGTAAAGTCGATCTTGTTCGTCTCGGGGTTCAGCTCGTACATGGGGAAATCCACGATGAAGCAGAACTCAAAGGAATCCTTCTTGACAAGACCCAGCTCCTCTCCGATCCAGGTTCTCATCTCGCCTGCCAGCTTGTTGATCACCGACGCGCTGTCGCTGATAAAGAACAGAGAATCTCCGTCCTTGATGCCGCACAGCTCGCAAAGCTCCGCCTTCTGCTCCTCGGTCAGGAACTTGGCGATGGGACCCTTGAACTCTCCGTCCTCCAGCGTGATATATCCGCATCCGAACTTCATGCCGATGCTTCTGGAGTAGGTGTCGATCGCCTTTTCAAAGGCTTTCTTTCCGTCTCCCTCGCCGTCCTTCTTCACCAGATAGTTGGCGACGATACCGCGAACCAGCTTGTTCTTGAAGGGCACGGTTCTGCCGTTGATGTTGAGGAACTCGTGACGAGCGAAGAACTCGGTCAGATCCTTGATCTCCAGAGGGTTGCGCAGGTCGGGCTTATCCGAGCCGTACTTGAGCATGGACTCGGCAAAGGTAATGCGACGGAAGGGGGGCTTGGATACCTTCTTGTCAGAAAATTTGCTAAAGGTGTTATAAACCACAGTCTCGGCGACGGCAAATACATCCTCCTGCGTTGCGAAGGACATCTCAAAGTCCAGCTGATAGAATTCTCCTGGAGAACGGTCCTGACGGGCGTCCTCGTCACGGAAGCAGGGGGCGATCTGGAAATAACGGTCAAAGCCCGACGCCATCAGAAGCTGCTTGAACTGCTGGGGTGCCTGGGGCAGCGCGTAAAACTTGCCCTTGTGCTTGCGGCTGGGAACCAGATAGTCTCTCGCGCCCTCGGGAGAGGAAGCGGTGAGAATGGGAGTCTGGATCTCAAGGAATCCAAGCTCCTCCATCTGGGAGCGCAGGTAGCTCAAAATCTTGGAACGAAGCACGATGTTGTCGTGGATCTTTCTGTTTCTCAGGTCCAGATAGCGGTATTTCAGACGAACCTCCTCACGGGTGTTGGTGGAGGCATCGATCTCGAAGGGCAACCCTAACTGACAGGGACCCAGCACCTCGATCTTGTCGGCTTTGACCTCGATCATACCGGTATCGATCTTGGCATTGACGGTCTCCTCTGCTCTCTTGGTCACCACGCCCTCGACGAGAACGACGGTCTCCTTGGAAATACCCGCCAGCATGGAGTCATCGGAAAGGACGATCTGGGTCACGCCGTAGTGGTCGCGAAGGTCAACGAAAAGTACGCCGCCGTGGTCACGGACGGTCTCCAGCCATCCGGTAAGAGTCACTCTCTGACCGATATGGTCGGCTCTGAGTTCATTACAAGTATGGGTTCTTAACATGAATTTCTCCTCCTTGGAATATAGTTAGTATTTTCATTTTTTACAGAAAAAGTCACGGGGAAAACAAAAAGCCTTTCGCCCCGATATGGGACGAAAGGCTTGCCTTCCGCGATACCACCCAAATTGACCGCCGAGAGGCGATCCACTCAACTCCATCGTTACGCGATGACCGTGCGGTTCTACTCACCCATGGGCTTTCTTCCGCAGACTCCGAAGTGTTTTTCTTGCCCATCTCAATGCCACGCTCCCACCTGCCGCGGCTCTCTGGAAATGAGGATCGAACAATACTCTCTTCATCACAGTCTCAAATTTATCCAATATATTATATCATAGAAAAAACCGTTTGTCAATAATTTTTTTGAAATTTACAAGTCCCCTCTTTTTATTTCGGGACAGTAAATTCCCCTCCCTTTTTTAAGAGACTTTGGGCGTTTGAACGACAAAAAATGAAAAAGTTGACGCCCTCACCCACTTTTTTTCTCAAAAATTGCCTTTCATATCAAGGGTTTCTTCGGCAACAATAATAGCAGAGCGCACGGAAACAAAGCATTCGGCTTTTCCCGAGCGACTCAATTTGATATAGATGATTTGAAGTTGAACGCCCGCGTCGACTCTTACTGCGTAAGGGTGAATGAGAGCGTTCAGAAGGAGATTTGAATTATGGCAAGCAACAAGACGATGGTTCCCGAAGCAAAGGCAGCTATGGAGCAGTTCAAGATGCAGGCTGCAAGCGAGGTTGGAGTAAACCTCCAGAACGGCTACAACGGTGACCTGACCGCGCGTCAGGCTGGTAGCATCGGCGGTCAGATGGTTAAGAAGATGATCGAGAGCTACGAAAACTCCATGAAGGCCGGCAAGTAAGAGAACCCAAAAAGAAAATCCTTTTCTCAATTCCCCCTCGGTTGCCCGATTCCGACCGCGCGTCGGAAATGAAAACCGCTTTCGGGCAGGACAAAAAGGCAGGGAGAGACGCGAATGCGCTCTCCCTGCCCTACTTTTTGGAAAATATGGGGGAAATACGGTTGACAAAAGCCGACGAATGGGGTATAATATTGGGAGATAAACTCATTATGGAGGACATATGACTATTTACGACGAGCTGGTTGCCAGAGGCTTGATCGCTCAGGTAACCGATGAGGCTGAAATTAAAGAACTGATCAACAACGGAAAGGCGGTGTTTTACATCGGCTTTGATCCCACGGCGGACAGTCTGCACGTAGGACACTTTATGGCGCTTTGTCTGATGAAGCGTCTGCAGATGGCGGGCAACAAGCCCATCGCCCTGATTGGCGGCGGTACCGCCATGATCGGAGACCCCTCGGGTCGAACCGATATGCGCCAGATGATGACCGAGGAGACCATCGCTCACAACTGTGAGTGCTTCAAGAAGCAGATGAGCCGCTTCATCGATTTCTCCGAAGGCAAGGCGATCATGATCAACAACGCCGACTGGCTCTTGGATCTGAATTACGTAAACGTTCTTCGTGAGGTAGGCTCCTGCTTCTCGGTCAACAACATGCTTCGCGCCGAGTGCTACAAGCAGAGAATGGAAAAGGGACTTTCCTTCCTGGAGTTCAACTATATGATCATGCAGTCCTACGACTTCTATCATCTCTACAAGACCATGGGCTGTAATATGCAGTTCGGCGGTGACGACCAGTGGTCCAACATGCTGGGAGGAACCGAGCTGATCCGACGCAAGCTTGGCAAGGACGCCTATGCCATGACCATCAATCTGCTCCTCAACTCCGAGGGCAAGAAGATGGGCAAGACCCAATCGGGCGCCGTTTGGCTGGATCCCGCCAAGACCACTCCCTACGATTTCTATCAGTACTGGAGAAACGTGGCGGATTCCGACGTACTCAAGTGTATCCGTATGCTCACCTTCCTTCCTCTGGAGGAGATCGACACCATGGACAAGTGGGAGGGCGCGCAGCTGAACCGCGCCAAGGAGATCCTTGCCTTCGAGCTGACCTCTCTGGTACACGGCGAGGAGGAAGCAAGACGCGCCGAGGCAAGCGCCAAGGCTCTGTTCGGAGCGGGAGAGAATGCGGAGATCCCTCAGACCGAGCTTTGCGCCGCTGATTTCGCAGACGGCATCATCGACATCGGAAGCGTTCTGGTAAGGGCGGGATTGGTTCCCTCCAAGTCCGAGGCAAGACGCGCCATTGAACAGGGCGGCGTATCCGTGGACAACGAGAAAATCACCGACGTCCGCGCCACCTTTACCCCCGCCGATATCGACGGCAAGATATTCCGCCGCGGCAAAAAGAATTTCCGTAAGATCGTGATCCGATAAGTTCATAACATGTCCCCCCCGTTCACACGTGAACGGGGGGATTTTTCACACGCGGAGCGTGATGGAAGGAGTCCCCCAGCACGAAGGGTGCGTGTAGCCATGTAGCGAGAAATAAACCACCCTTGCCGCTTGCTCCTTTCGTCTTTTGCTTCGCAAAATCCAGCTCCCTCCCGGAGGGAGCCTTCAACACAGAAACCATTCTTTGCTAACTTTTTATTTGTTTTCTCCTTTTCGGCAATCGCCTTTTTTGAACCACGCGACGATCGCGTGATTTTCGTTTCACAATAAAAGGAACCCGAGGAAATTCCTCGGGTTCCTTTTATTTTCTGTTTATGGATTTATTAAGGGTTCAAGGGTCCCCACTTGTCTCCACCCTCGTCCTTATCGTTGGGTTTTACATCAAACTCAGGCTCTTTCTTGTTACATACAGAGCAGAAGCCCTCTTCGAAAGTATGAGTCAGATTCGTTTCACCGCATTCCGAACAAATGCCCGCGGTAGTATGGGTCTCATGAGCGCATTCCTTCGCGCACTCGCCGCAAACTCCTTCATCATCCCACTCGTGCTCGGTACATACCTTGCCACATACAGTACAGGTGCTGTTGGTTGCATCATAGTTATGCGTGCACTTCTTGCCACAGATCTCACAAACACCGTTGGTATTGAAGTCCGCCTCACATTCCGCTCCGCACTCGTCACAAATGCCGGTACCTTCTTCATTCCACTCGTGATCGGTACAGGTCTTGCCGCAGGTTCCGCATACGCTCTCGTCGTTGTAATCGTGCCCACAGGATCCTCCGCACACATCACAAATACCGGTACCCTCTGCATTCCAGACGTGAGTACATTCCTTCGTACACTTGGAACAGGTGTCGCTACCGGGCGCGTACTCGTGTCCGCAAGCAGTGCCACAGGCCTTGCAGGTGTAAGGCTCTTCCGTATTGTACTCGTCGTGCGCACACACCTTCTCACACTCGCCGCAAACACCGTTATCCCACAGGTGCTCGGTACATTCCTTGCCACATGCGCAAGTGCTGTCAACGTAGGTGTGACCGACATCCGTACCACAAGCGGTACACTTGCCGTCGTTCTGATTATGGTTGTCATGTCCGCAAGGCTTGCCGCAGGAGCATACGCCGCCATCAGAATAGTCGTCCTCACACTCCATTTCACATTCAGTACACTTGTACTCATCATCATAGCCTGCAGCGTGCGCACAAATCGTTCCACAGCCTGCCGTACATACACCGTCGGTCCAAGCATGGTCACAATTTAAAGCGCAAACATTGCAATAACCGTC
>JAZNDP010000049.1:0-2552 GCA_045588165.1 Eubacteriales bacterium
TGTAAAATAATACCATCGGAAGAATCCGAGACAGAAACGACCCCCTCCGAAGGCGGAGGAAGAAAGGATGGTAATAACAATGGGCGAACAAGTGAAAAAGTATGTATATCGGGTAGAGATCGACACGATGTCTGACGCCAAGGCGTTGGTTGCCATCGCCACCAAGCTTCAGGGACAGATCACTCTGCAGAGCGGAAATAAGTTTGCGGTGAACGCAAAGAGTCTGCTGGGAGTTATTCTGGCAAAAAAGCTGAACTGGGATGACCTGAGAATCATCATGGATCAGGATCACTACCACGAGTTTGAGCGCTTTATCAAGGCGTAAGAACTCCCCCAAAGAAAAAAAACGACCGAACACCCGCGGGTGTTCGGTTTTCTGTTTTTTACAGGGTGAGTTGACAAATCAATGAAACGGTGATATAATGTAACCCCAACGATAACCATTTTTTGGAGGAAAGACCATGAAAAAGAAGCTTTGCTTGGTATTGGCTTTTTTACTGATTAGTATTTCTTTGCTTCCCGCTTGCAGTCAACCTACCGAAGACGGGGAGCAGGTTCCCGTGTATACGGGAATGACGGTGTCGGATACTGCCCCCATAGCGCAGGAAAGCGCGGCGATACCGACCGTGGCGGATGGGGACGCAACTCTGCTTAGTTTGCCGAGTTATGTTCCATTTTCGGGGAGTCATTCGCTCAATGTGAGTGATTATATTTCGGACTTTGACTGGTCAGCGTTGCGGGATCCTGCCGTGGAGGAGATTGCCAATGAGGTGATCAATCGGCTTTCCGATCAGTTCGGAGATCTGTTTGACGAGGACGGTACGCCCTCCCTGTCGGTGACCGGTACCGACAAGCAAGTTTACTATGCAGATCCACAGGAGGATGTTTATATCACGGTTCATGTGGATAATCCCGAGAACTTTGAAATTTTGTCCTTTACGCTCAACGGTCAGAAATATTCCTCCTATATGTTCGAGATGGGTTCTGATATGGAAAATTTGGTTCTGAAGGTGAACGTGGGCGACACGAAGGGTCAAATTTTGGACTATACGATTGACGCCATCAAGTACGTAAACGGAACTGCCATCAAGGACGTTCGCATGGACGGTAACAAAACGGTAAAGGTTGCCGTTGCCGCAGATACACATCCCAGAGCAAAGGTTTCCGTGCTGCAGAAGGGTCTTTCCTCTGTTTCTCTGGAGGTGAAGGTTACCGATCCGATGTCGCTGATCCCCGCGGATGAGGGATTGGTGGCGATCGCTCTGCTGGACGAAATGAAGGTGGTTCAACAGCAAGCCCTTAAGGTAGGAGAGAAGACGGAGGTGGTCTTTGACGGACTTTCTCCCGCTCACGAGTATTCCTTTGGCGTATATGCGTATTACGATGCACTGGATGGCGACGGAATGGAGCTTTATGAGCTTGACTACCAGAGTGTAAAAACAGACAACGCGCTCACGATAAATAGAGAGGTCGGAAGGGGCAGAATTGATTTTTCCGTTGTGTGGAACGAGAAAGCCGAAAATAAGACGATTCGATCCATATGCCTCTATAAGGGGTCCACGCTGGAGCGCGAATTGGCGACGGACGCAACCTACGTAGACGGTCTGCAATTTGGCACAACCTATCGCTTGAATATTACATATGAATACGGTGGCGAAACCTTGTCGGTGGATGCTTACGTATCGACTGCGTCTCTGACAACCCCCACGTACACGATTTCCAAGGATTGTGTTACGGAATGCTCATTGACCTTTCAGGGAAGGGAGACCGATCCGGACAACGTGGGAAGCATGACGAAGATCGAGCTTTTGATGAATGGAGAGGTAGTCAAAGAGGCGGAGAATCTTGACGTAAGAACCTTTGACGGGCTGCTTGCCGGTACGAGCTATACCGTTAGAGTTACCTATCAATACGACTTGGGCGATGGGTTTGGCGTGCAGACAAAAGTGGCACAGGCGACCTTCAGAACCGGCGTTGAATTTGAGTACCTTTCGGCGCAGCTGAATAACGAGGTGATTTTTGCGGGAAACAGCGCAAGCGCGCAAATAAAATTTGCGGAGATTGAAGGCGTTGCAATCACCCATCTGGTAATCAACGGGCAGACGTTCCCCGTAACCAAATCGGGAAACACCTATTTTATTTCGATCACACCCGATATAGATCACGGAAAATACGAAATCGTGATAGAGTCGATTGTCTATAAAATCCTTGGAGTGTCGGAAACGGTGTCGGTCAACATCGATACCTCTTTGGAAATCGTTGTGTTGAGAGAGACCAAGATTGCGGGAGTGTCGCTGTCAAACGGTAAAAATTACGTGGAGTCGGGAGAAACGGCAACCGGGTATGTGGATTTCATCGGCTCGGAGGGATACACGGTCAATTCCATGGTAGTCGATGGTGAGACGGTCGCCCTGACAAAGGTGACGGATACCCGATATTCCTTTTCTGTAACCTACAATGCAGTTTGCTGTATTACGTCTCTCACCTACGCATTGGACGGACATGTGGCATCCGCAAATTGTACCCCCGTGAAATTTGCTTTCTATTCCTTT
>JAZNDP010000050.1:0-6750 GCA_045588165.1 Eubacteriales bacterium
GGATTACAGCACCAGCGGCACCGAAGGGGACAACCCTTCAGAAACACGATGGTGCGAACACCCGGTCCGTCGTGGATAGAAAAGCGTTGTACGTTGAAAATTCTGCCCTTTGTTTCTAAAATGGATTCGTCCATTCCGTCACTCCTGTCTCAACCGTCAGAAGCCTTGCTGCTCGGTTCGGTTGATGATATCCTCCTGCAAGCCGCGGGACAGCGTGGTAAAGAGAGCGGAGTATCCGGCAACTCTCACCACCAACGACTTGTATTTTTCGGGATGCTTCTGCGCGTCTCGGAGCGTCTCTCGGCTCACTACGTTGAACTGCATGTGGCTTCCCTTCTGATCGAAGTATCCGCGAACCAGAGCCGCAAAGCTCTCAAGGCCGCTTCTACCCTCCAGCGCGGAAGGATGGAATTTCATATTGAACAGGGTGCCGTTGGATGCGATATAGTGATCCAACCTCGACACCGAGTTGGCGGCAGCCGTGGGACCCTTTACGTCCCGTCCCGCCGCGGGGGACACACCGTCCGCGATGGGGGTGTACGCCAGACGTCCGTCGGGAGTCGCTCCCGTCTGGGCGCCAAGGGGTACGTTTGCCGATACGGGATAAAGTCCCGCTTGATAGCTTCCTCCTCTGGGGTTCTTGTAACCCTCCAGAGGCTTCGTATAGGTATACGCCATTTCTCTCGCAAAGGCGTCTACCTCATCGTCGTCGTTTCCGAACTTGGTCAGCGCGGCGATATCGGAGAGGAGCGCGGCATACCGCTTTTTGTTCTCCTCTGTGGCGCCGTTGGTTCTTACTGTTCGATAAACGGTCTTAATATCCTCCTCGGTCACCTCTCTGCCCGATTCCGCGATCGATCTGACCACGTTTTCGGTGAGCTTTGCCGCCATGTGAGAATCCATCTCCTCGCCGAAGTTGTTCTCCAGCGCCTCCTTGAAGAAGGACAGGGAGTATTTTTTCTCCTCAAAGACCAGCTTCTTCACCGCGTACATACCGTCGGTGATATTGGCAATGCCAAAGCCCTGGGGTCCCGTGAAGTTATAGATCGCTCCGCCCTCCTGCAGGCTCTTGCCCCGACCGATGCAATCCGCTACCATAGAGGATTGGAAGGGGAGCGGACACCGCTCGGCGTGGGCGACGTCGATGGCGTTATCGGCGTTGACCAGAAGCTCGATGAAGTAATTCATCTGGGTGCGATACGCATTCTCGAATGCCTCGTAGGTCGTCAGCGTTTCTACCGAGCCTGTGCGGGGTCCGATCTGCACGCCCTTATCCACACCGTTGGAAAATACCATCTCCAGCGGTCTACACATATTGAAGAACGCCGCATCGTGCCAGCCGTCGGTCTTTGCCGCCTTCTGGGGCTCCACACAACCGATGATGTTGTAATCTCTCGCGTCCTCCAGAGTCAATCCCCTACTCTGCAGGGAGGGAATGATGACCTCGTCGTTGTAGTAGGCGGGGAATCCGATGCCCGTCCGCGTCAGCTCGGCGGCGCGAATGAGAAATTCATGGGGGGTTCCGTTCCACACCCGTACCGAGAAGGAGGGCTGAGGAAGAAAGACGTGCTCAGTGGCGGTAATCGACATAAAGGACAAGTCGTTGGTGGCGTCCTTGCCGTTTGCGTCCTGACCGCCCGCGATCAGATTTTGGAACAAGCTGTATCCCGCAAAGCCCTCGGCGGATGCCGCGTCACGGACCTTGTTCAGGTCGTTAAGTTTGACCCAGATGCAGTCCATCAGCTCCTGCGCGTCCTCCCGCGTCAGTCTGCCCGCCTCCAGATCGGCTTTATAATAAGGATACATATATTGGTCGAACCGACCGGGGGAGATGGAGTGTCCGCTGGACTCGATCTGCAGAAGCATCTGCACGAACCAGAAGGACTGACACGCCTCCCAGAAGCTCGTCGCTCCCCGCTCGGGTACTCGGTCGCAAATGCGAGAGATCTCCTCAAGCTCCCCTCTCCGTCGGATATCGGGGGCGGTTTTTGCCATTTGCGCCGCCAGCGCGGAATACCGCTTGGCATATCCGATCGCCGCCTCGCAGCTCATGATCACTGCCCGCAGGAAATGAGAGCGTCTGGCATAGTCGCCGTCGCCGGCAGAAAGCCGATCCAGCGCCGCCTGCGCCTCCTCAATGATTCCTCGGTATCCAACCGCGAGCACCTTGGGGTAATCCACCGTCAGGTGTCCGATGCCATTATAGAAATAGTTGCCGGGGGTAAAGATCCCGTGGTCAATGGCAGTCTTGGCTTCCTGTGACATATAGGAGGTAGCCAGCTCACTGGTGGTTCTTCCCTTCCAGTAGCGGTAAACCTCCGACAGGGTCTTTTTTGTTTCTTCCGATATGTAGAACGGGTCAGCCGTTCTCGTCTCTACCGTATCGAATTCCGATTCCAGCCATTCAAAGGAATACTCGGGAAAGACCTGACAGCCACGGGGCGCGCGGGTTGCGGATCCCACGATCAGCTCGTTCTCACGAATGGTGATGGGCAGGTTTTCCAGAATGTGCTTGAATGCCTTTGCGCGACGAGTGATGATGGGTTCCCCCTCGGTCGCCTTGTAGGACTCGGTGAGAAGCACGGCACGATCTGCCTCGATCTGTGGCATCTTCTCGTACAGCGCATCCACCAGCTTCGGAATTCTCGGAGATTTTACAATGGGCTCTGTATAGAACTTCATAAAAATCACCCTTTCTTCCCACTCCGTCTCTCGAAAAAGGACAGAGATCATTCATTTAATATGTGGTTTTTGTCCCGAATGTGTGGGATTTTGACCTAGTTTGCCTAGTTTTCTACATACACTATACCATTTTTTCTTCCCATTGTCAATAGTTTTTCTTTTATTTTTTTGTTTTTCTTTGTTTTTTCTTTGATTATTCTCCAAAAACCCGTCAATAGTCGGTCATGAACCCAATTTTGGAGAGAAAAAAACAAAAACAAAACCGACGGAAGAGGCTCCGTCGGTTTTACGTATGTATTCAACGCTTTGCTTTTTTGCTGTTTGCCACCTGCGCAAGATCGCCCTCGTCGATCCACTCCTCACTAAAGCCGCAGGAAAGGCAGATATAGCGGTTCACGTTGACCGCTGAAAAAATCGACTTCCCCGTCATCACGTTGTTCCCTGTTCCGTAGGGCCCTGCGTATCCGTCGATTCTCACCACGTCATTGCCACCGCACTTGGGGCAGATTCCCGTTTTCTTCATATAATTCCTCCTTATATTTTGTAAGGAATATCGGTGTTGATCATACCCGCCGTGCGGAAATCGTCGGGATTGTGACGGACAATATAATCTATGTAGGAATCCACCAGCTGGGCGGTCAGAATATAACCGCTGGGATTCATATGTCCGTATAGATAAAATTTCTCGCGGAAGGCGAGGTCGTAGGCGGGTCCGTACCGATACAGGTCGATCACGTAGGCATTGTCAAACAGCTCCGCCAGCTCGTACAGCACCCGAATGACCTCCTTTGCTTGCCAAATCCGCTTTTCCCGATTTTCTCTGTCAGGGCGGTCGTCATTGGGGAAGGTCACAAAGAAAAATTTCGCGTCGGGCGCGATCTCCTTGTAACGGCTGACGATGGCGGCGTAATAGCCGATAAAGGTAGACTTATTGTTACGCCAATCGGAAAGATCCACGTCGGATACACTTCCGATCTCCATTCCCTTATTGAACACGTCGTTGACACCCAGCGCCATGACGTATGCCTGACACGCCAGCGCGGGGTCCCAAAATCCCTTTTCCTCGGCAAAGGATTGTATGTATTTTTCGGCGGTCATGCCGCCCTGGGAGAAATTATAGGCGGTAAGTCCGTTTTTACGGGCGATATACTGCCCCCAAGAGTATTCGTAAAGGTCGTGATACCCCGCCTTTCCCTCGGCATCTCTCGTTTCGAATTCTCCCGAGGAAAGACTGTCTCCCACGAAGGCAATCTTACGAAAGACCGAGGTGTGGCTGTATCCGTCCACCAACCGATCTAATGGCTTTTCGTTTTCATCATATAAATATTTATTCCAATCCATCGCTTTTCTCCTTCCATTTTTCACGGTGGTTTCATTATAGCACACGGGGGAAGACGCTGTCAATGATAGAGACGAATTTTTCGCCCACATCCCCCGAAAGAAAAAACCATCCTCTCCGCGAATAGAACGGTCGTCTTGTTTTATAACTATACCCAAAATCATGAAAGCTTTTTGAGGGGAGTTCGAGGGGGACTTTTTCTAAAAAGTCCCCCTCATCGCATCTCCCGCGTCCTTATTCCTCCCGATAGTCGCTGATATCCAGCTCCTTCAGCTTGGCATCGGGAATCCGCCCCTTGGTCTTTTCAAAGTAGGCGATATTATTTCTCAACATAAAAGCGAACTGCGCCGTGGGCGTTCTATGCTCCGCCTCGGAAATATACAACAGCTTCCGCAGCAGATCCTCGGACAGCTTTACGTCGATATGACAATTATTTTTCATACCGTCTCCTCTTATTTGCGGTTCTTCTTTTTGTCGTTCCCGTTCTTCCGAACGGTGGTGGTATTCTTCCCCGCCGTTTTCTTATCGGAACGGATCAGCAGGAAAGCGCCCACGGCAATACCGATCAGAACCAGAGCCATCACCACGATGGCGATGATCGTTCCCGCGCCAACGGGCTCGTCGGGCTCCGCCTCCACTTCCTCCTCGGGAGTCTGCTCGGGAGCCTCCTCTACCGCGTTCTTCGTATAGGTCACCGTGATCTCACGGTTGATTCCGTCTGCCGTTCCGGTCACCGTCAGCACATCTGCCGTATAGCCTTCAATCGCGTGAGAATTATAGGTATAGCTCTGACCGTACGCCACGGTTGCCACCAGATCCTCCGCCATAGCGGTACCTGCCGCATCCACGTAACGAACGGTGATTACCGAGGAGCCGTCCTCGCTATCGGTTCTGGTGGCGTTCGCAAGACCGATCTTGGCGCCAACAAAGGCATCCGCGGCAACCGCGTCTGCCGAAAGATCCGTACGGAGGGTCAGTCTCTCCAACGCCTTACAGTTTTTAAAGGTCTCGGAGCCGATTGCCTGAGGAAGCCCTGTGATCATCGCGCTCTGCATAGAATAACAGTACGCAAAGGCACGGTCACCGATAGAGGTCACCGAGGCGGGTACGTAAATCGACTGCAACGCGCCGCAGGCCTCAAACGCGCCCTTTCCCAGCTTGGTTACACCCGCGGGAATGCTCACGCTCTTCAGGGCGGAGCTGTAGCCAAAGCCATAGTCTCCAATGACGGTAAGAGAAGAGGGCAACGTGACCTCGGTCAGCGCCGTCATCAGATAAAAAGCATAGTTTCCTACCGAGGTGATCCCCTCGCTCACAACCAGCTTCTCTACCGAGGAGCGAATGTCTGCCCATACCACCGCATCGGCATTCTCAAAGTCCGCCATCTCACCCGCGCCGCTGATCACCAGCGTGGCGTTATCCTTGGTATAGCTCCAAGAAAGCGCCCCGTGACTTCCCGACGCATCCTCCGCCTTTGCCGCGGACATGCCGCAGGAGGCAAGTGACAGAACCAAAACCGCTACCAGAAGCAGGGCAACGATCCCTCTGATTTGTTTTTTCATGTTTTTCATAACGTTTCCTGAACTTTCCTAAATTTTATTACCCTTATTGTACCACAAAGGCAGGGCGGGCGCAACAGATTTCACAAAAAAATCACAATAAATCGAAGATCTGTTATTCCGCCGCCCGATCTCTGCCAACCAATCGGCAGTATTCCTCGTAGGAAATAAGGATCTTCAGCGCCTCCAGCAGCGCGTTGGCGGTCATGTCCTCGGGCAACCCAACCGCCCGTGCCAATTCGTCCCTCCGCGCCGCGCTTCCCTCTCCTCCCGACAATCCGTCGGCGTAAAAATCGGTTTTGGAAAGAGGATGCTCCGCCGCCCGTGCCACACGGACTCCATCCTCAAAGGGGGCAAGAAGCTCCCGCAGAAGCTCTCTCTCCATGCCCTCCACCCCAAGCGTTCCCTCGGCGGAGGGAGCTTCCTTTCGCTTCTCCGTTCCCTTGATTTTGGGAATATAGAGCTGGATCAGACGATCCTTTGGGATGGCGGAGGTGAGATGGGAGCGGATCAGCTTTCCCGCCCCGTCGCTGTCGGTCAGCAGAATGATGGGGGTCTGCCGACTCAAGGAACGGAACAGCGCAAGCTTTTCATTCTTTTTAAATATTCCAAAGCCGTCGGTGGTGAGAATTTGAGCGTCACACACGGAAAGCAATCGCAATCTGTCGTATTTCCCCTCTACAATGATGGGATACGGAATCTTCAGCCTTTCCATGTTCACAGCACCTTACAGGCAAAGTAAAGAAGAACCAGCGCGCCCAGTACGATGCGGTAGACACCAAAGGGAGCGAAGCTGTGCTTCTTGACGAATTCCATCAGGAATCGGATCGCCACCAAGGATACGGCAAACGCCACAAGACTGGCTACCGCCAACACGATCCACGCAAGGGCGGGAACCGAAACTCCGCTCTCGGACACGTAATCAAAAAAGCCGTAGCCCTTCAGCAGACTGGCGCCCACCATAGCGGGGATCCCGAGGAAGAAGGAAAATTCCGCCGCCGCGGGACGGGCAATTCCCAGAAATCTCGCGCCGAGAATGGTGGAGCCCGATCGGGAGGTTCCCGGAACGATGGAAAGCGTCTGGAAGCATCCGATCAGAAGCGCCTGACCGCAGGACACGTCCTCTACTCGATCTACCGAGGGAACCTTGTTTTTCTGAATCCGCTCCAC
>JAZNDP010000051.1:0-2229 GCA_045588165.1 Eubacteriales bacterium
TGAGTACGCCCTCTCCCACGCGGAAAAGGGAGATATCATCCTGCTGGCGGGCAAGGGGCATGAATCCTATCAGATCATCTGCGGAATCCGTGAGGAATTCAGCGAGGCGGAGATCATCGAAAAGTACTGCAAGCAATATCAAGCGTAAGTAACGCGCGGAAGCCCGATTTCGGTCGGTTTCCGCGCTTCTTTTTCGTTAAAAAAATAACTTTTGAAAAGTTTTTGTTTTTCTCTTGACATTTCCTCCGGTTGTGCTATAATGGATGCGAATCCAAACGATACGTCGCAAAGGAGACCGATGCATGAGAGATCTGACGCAAGGAAACATCCACAAAAGCTTCCTGCTTTATTCAATCCCTGTTGTTATCACATCCGTTCTGAATTCCGCGTTTGGGATCCTTGACACCTCCATTGCGGGACATTTTCTTGGCGCCAAAGCCCTTGCCGCCCTTAATTCCACCGGAACCTACTTTGCCCTTTTGCAGGCGGTATTCTGGGGGATCAATATGGGACTCTCCACCTACGTTGCGCGTATGTTTGCGGCAAAGGAATACCGTGCGCTGAAACGGATCCTCTCCACCAATCTGTTGGTGATCGTCGGCTTCGTTTCTCTGCTGGCGATCCCCTCTCTGATCTTCCAAAATCAGATCCTTTCCTTTCTTCGGGTGGATCCCGCCATTTGGACGGATGCAAGAGACTATTACGTCGTTTTGTGCTTCTGGATGATCATACAGACCGCTTATCACCTGCTTTCGGTCAGCATCAATGCCATGGGAAATACCACCTTCCCCCTATTCCTGTCCATTTTGAGTGCCGTGCTGAATCTGGGTGGAAATATTCTTTCGGTAACCGTATTGAAGCTGGGCGTCCTCGGCATTGGTCTTTCCACGCTGTTTTCCACCCTTGTTTGTCTGATCTGCTATCTTGTTCGGTTTCAGGTGTATTTCAAGAAAATGGGCGTGGCGCAGATCCGCTTCCGCCCCCGATGGATCCATTTTACCGCCCTGCTTTCTTATACCCTTCCCAACAGCTTTCAGCAGCTTTCCATGTATCTGGCAAGCTTCCTGATCACCCCCCTTCGAAACGGTCTCGGCTATACGGTGGTTGCCGCCAGTACGGTAACGAGTCACATATCCAGCATGTGCACGCAGGTCTATTATGCCTCCTCCCGCGCAGGAGGAAATTACATATCCCAGAGCATCGGCGCAAAAAAATTTCACAAGATCCGCCCTGCAGTCGGCGTGGCAATGCTACAGGGTACGCTGTTCTTCTTACCCCTTATGATCTGTGTTATGCTCTTTCCCGAGTTCATCTGTAATTTCTTCCTTGAAACCGGAAGTGAGCCCGAGGTTTTGGAATATTCGGTTATCTTTATCCACTATTTTCTCCCCTTTCATCTTCTTAACCTGGTCTGCGCCGTTTTCCACTCCGCTCTGCGAGGAGTCAAATCGGTCAGGCATCTGTTTGCGGGCTCCATGATCAGCTCCTTTACAGCCCTTGCCGCCTCCTATCTTCTGATCGATCGCTTTGGCATCATCGGACTTTACGCGGCAGGCCCCATCGGTAACGCGGTGGAATGTGTCTACGTTCTCACGCTATACTTCACGGGACTCTGGCTGCCGAAGGATCTTCGCCCTTTGATTCATACCTCGAAAAAAAAGCAAAAAATGGCAGAATAATTCTGCCATTTTTTCTTTTTTCGTTGAAATTCGCCGCGATTGTGCTATAATAGTAAGTAAGGATAAGAAACAGGAGATACTCCATGACCGTTAATTTACACACCCATACCCACCGTTGCGGACACGCGAGAGGAACCGAACGGGAATATATTGAGAAAGCCATTTCCGTCGGTATTACACACTTGGGCTTTTCCGACCATATGCCCTTTGTCTTTCCCGACGGACGCGAATCGAATTTTCGCGTGCCCATGGCACAGGCGCGGGAATACTTGAACAGCTTGCGCGCCCTGCGAGAAGAATACCGCGATCAAATTCAGATCTATATCGGCTTTGAGATGGAATACTACCCTCGGTATTTTGAGAGTATGCTCGGAATCGTCAATGAGCTGGGAGCGGAGTATCTGCAGCAGGGTCAGCACTATATTGATAACGAGGATTTCCCCAAGGACAGCACCTTCAAGCCCTTTGCCGAGGAGGAACGCCTCGCGTCTTACGCGGATGCCGTCATCGAAGCCATGGAAACCGGTGTTTTCACCTACGTGGCGCACCC
>JAZNDP010000052.1:0-24146 GCA_045588165.1 Eubacteriales bacterium
CTTGGCTCACAGAACGACATGGCTACGATCCGACTTTGCTTGTTCAGGTCGAACATGGTAATATCGGGGTTATCCTTGAAGATCATGCAGGTAACCACCTTATCGCCAACGCGCAGAGGCTTGCCCGCGCTGTCCTTCTCGACGTTCTTACCCATCTTTACGATCTCACCCGTTCCCTCGTGTCCGAGAACAACGGGGATCAGGGAGAAGGGATCGCGCTTGAACTCGTGCGCATCGGTTCCGCACACGCCGCAGCCCTCTACCTTGACCAGAATATCGTCGTCACCCAGCTCGGGGATCGGATATTCCTGAATGTCAAAATGCTCTGCCTTCGTGAGCATTGCCACCCGCGAGGTAGCGGGAACAGGTCCTGCCGACTTTGCGTCGGGAGCACTTGCACTGCCCATACTCTCGAGAACCTGTCTGACAATCTTCTCGATGTCTGTGGATTTCATATCCATTGTACTATCCTTTCGTTTATTCCATATTGTTTTCAAAATACCGCTTACCGTACAGGGACAGCGCCGTGTCCTGCTCCTCCGAGCCACCGCTGACACCAAGACCTCCTACGATCTTACCGGTGTGATCGGTGAGGGGATCTCCTCCCCCGAAGATCACGATCCTGCCGCCATTGGTAAACTGGATCCCATACAGGGCATTGCCCGGCTGCGCCAGAGGCTTCAGGGTCATGGTGGACATTTTCAGCGCCACCACGGTAAACGCCTTGTTCACCGCCACGTCGTAGCTGGCGATATAGGCATCGTCCATCACCTTGACCAGCTTGGCATTTCCCGCCTCGTCCGATACGCAGACAACGACAGAAAGTCCCATTCGTCTCGCCTCGGCGATTACCTCGTCGCAAAGCTTCTCCGCTCGCTCCAGAGTCACCGTTTTGGACGTTCCCCGTATACGGGATACGGTATTCTGAACGATTTGTCTGATTTGACGTTCGTCCATCATACTACCGCCCGTCGCGGACTTATTTGCCCAGCGACTCCATCACCATTGCGGTGATCTTGGCTACCATCTCCGCGTCCACGTCTCCGCTCTTGCAGCTGCCGCCACAACCGTGACAGCTGGGCTTACCTGCCTTTGCGTTGGGGCAGATGTCTGCGGGGTGCTTACCCTTCAGACCGAACTGACGACGGATCTCGTACAGTCTCTGAACCTGCGCGTCGGTCAGTCTCTTGGGACCGCCCAGAACCTTAGACTGGTACAGAAGCTGTGCGTAGAACTCCAGAGACTCCATCTTGTGATATGCGTTCAGCAGAGAGTCGGAGAAGGACAGAGCGCCGTGGTTTGCCAGAAGAACTGCGTCATAGTGCTGCAGATACTTGGAAACGGCATCGGGAATCTCCTCGGTGGAGGGGGTACCGTACTCGGCGATCGGAACACAACCCAGAGCGATTACTGCCTCGGGCATGATCGGCTCGGTCAGCGGAATTCCCGCGATCGCGAAGGAGGTTGCGTACAGGGGGTGTGCGTGAACCACGGAGGTTACGTCGGGACGCTCCCGATACACTCTCATGTGCATCTTGATCTCGGAGGAGGGCTTGAAGCCCTTGTTTGCCTGAATGACCTTTCCGTTTGCGTCCACCTTACAGATGTACTCGGGGGTCATAAAGCCCTTGGATACGCCCGTAGGGGTGCAGAGGAACTCGTTGTCGCTGATCTTTACGGAAATGTTACCGTCATTGGAAGCAACCATTCCCTTGTCGTAGATACGCTTACCGATCTCGCAAATTTGTTTTTTGATTTCGTACTCGTTTACCATGATTTTGTTCTCCTTTTGAAATTGAAATATTAATTATTTTTTCTTTTCTTTTTATCAGCTCTGCTTTCGCAGATAAGCCTTCAATGCGTCCACACCCTCGCCGGTGTGAGAGTTTAAGGGAAAGATCTCTCGGCAGCCCGACAGCCGCAGCCATCGCTCCGCCCGCTGGGGAGAAGCGCGGTCGATCTTTGTGATCACTCCAATCACGTCCCGATTCACCATGCAGGTGATGTTTGGTGGAAAAAGGGAGTAGTCCTCGTCGGCGGCGATCAGCAATGCCACCACGTCGGCTTCATAGGCATAGATGGCAAGCGCCGCGCCAAGTCCGTGAACCTCGGCGTACTCACCGGGGGAATCGATGAGCCAATCCCCGTATTGAATCGCCTGGGTCTTGACGTATCGGATCTCCTCCCCCCGGAGGGCTTGCTTCAGCGTGGTCTTTCCCACACCGTGCCGTCCCACCAGAAGGGTCTTTTTCATGCCCGCGCTTACGTCTTTGTGATCTTGCATACCGTAAACCCAAGCACGCCCTCGGCGTATTCCACCACCGCCCGCAAGGATGCGTCCACCTCCGAGAAGGTTCCCGTGAGGATCACCGTTCCGCTGAAGCGGTCAACGAAGCCAAGCTGTGCGCCGGAGGATTTGATGGCGATATCTCCCGCGATGATCGCCGTCTCGGCGGGGCTCACGGTGAGAATTCCGATGGCGGATTTGGAGTATTCTACCGCGGGATCCAGACCCAGCTTCTTATAAAGAATCTCATCGGGGTTGGCAATGATGTGCGCCAGGGTGATCTGTTTACCGGGGACAAGCTCCTGTATGATCCTTTGCTTTTCCGTATGGTCCATGCTCTCCTCCTTACCCGCCGATCTGACCCTCAAGCCCTGTCTCGTTCACTACCGCAAGAAGCTTTTGCATATGCTCCTTGGTGGGTACCTGAATGTGAGACATGCCGTAGGTTCGTCCCAGACCCGCGTATTTGTCCGACCCGATCCGATGATACGGAAGCAGGTGCATCTCCTTCACCGTTCCAAGGGATTTCGCGAATCGAGCGATCTCGCCGATCTCCGCCTCGGTATCGTTGAAGGTTGGGATCACGGGAGTTCTGACGATCAGCCGCTTGGCATCGCGAGCGATCAGCTTCGCGTTCTCCAGAATTCTTCCGTTTTCCCTTGTGGTAAATTCCTTGTGCTTTTCACTGTTTATGTGCTTGATGTCCATCAGCACGGTATCCACGTAAGGAAGGATCCGTCGGATCACCTCGGGATCGGCATATCCCGCCGTCTCGATGGCAGTGGAGATCCCTTGCTCCTTGGTGGCTCGAAGCAGAGCCTCCGAGAAATCGGGTTGAGCGAGACACTCGCCTCCCGAAAGGGTAAGTCCTCCGCCCCCCGACCGGTTGTAGTAAACCCGATCGCGGGTGATCTCCTCCAGGATCTCTCCCACGGTCACGTCCCGTCCGACACTCTTCTCCACGCCCCCTTGGGTCATGGTCTCAAAGTGCCATTCCTGGGATTCGGGATTGCAGCACCAGCGGCACCGAAGGGGACACCCCTTCAGAAATACGATGGTGCGAACACCCGGTCCGTCATGGATGGAAAAGCGTTGAATGTTAAATATTCTGCCCTTTGTTTCCAAAATGGATTGTTCCATTCCGTCGCTCCGATCTCAACCGTCAGAAGCCCTGCTGCTCGGTTCGGTTGATGATATCCTCCTGCAAGCCGCGGGACAGTGTGGTAAAGAGGGCGGAATATCCGGCAACTCTCACCACCAGCGACTTGTATTTTTCGGGATGCTTCTGCGCGTCGCGGAGGGTCTCACGACTCACCACGTTGAACTGCATGTGGCTTCCCTTCTGATCGAAGTATCCGCGGACCAGAGCCGCGAAGCTCTCAAGACCGCTTCGACCCTCCAGGGCGGAAGGATGGAATTTCATATTAAAGAGGGTTCCGTTGGAGGCGATGTAGTGATCCAGCCTTGATACCGAGTTGGCGGCAGCCGTGGGACCCTTTACGTCCCGTCCCGCCGCGGGGGACACGCCGTCAGCGATAGGGGTATACGCCAACCGTCCGTCGGGAGTGGCTCCCGTTTGAGCGCCCAACGGCACGTTTGCCGATACGGGGTAAAGTCCCGCCTGGTAGATTCCTCCTCTGGGATTTCGATATCCCTCCAAGGGCTTCGTATAGGTGTACGCCATCTCTCGCGCGAAGGCGTCTACCTCGTCGTCGTCGTTTCCAAACTTGGTCAGAGCGGCAATGTCAGAAAGGAGCGCGGCGTACCGCTTCTTGCTCTCCTCGGAGGCGCCGTTGACTCTCACCGTCCGATAAACGGTCTTGATATCCTCCTCGGTCACCTCTCTGCCCGATTCCGCTATACTCTTGACAACGTTCTCGGTAAGCTTTGCCGCCATGTGAGAATCCATCTCGGCACCAAAGTTGTTCTCCAGCGCTTCCTTGAAGAAGGACAGAGAGTATTTCTTCTCCTCAAAGACCAGCTTCTTCACCGCGTACATACCGTCGGTGATGTTGGCGATGCCAAAGCCCTGGGGACCTGTGAAGTTGTAGATGGCTCCGCCCTCCTGTAGGCTCCTTCCCCGACCGATGCAATCCTCTACCATGGAGGACTGGAACGGAAGCGGACAGCGCTCGGCGTGAGATACGTCAATGGCGTTATCGGCATTCACCAGAAGCTCGATGAAATAATTCATTTGCGCGCGGTAGGCATTTTCAAAGGCTTCATAGGTGGTCAGGGTTTCCACCGCACCCGTACGGGGTCCGATCTGTACGCCCTTGTCCACGCCGTTGGAGAAGACCATCTCCAGCGGTCTACACATATTGAAGAACGCCGCATCGTGCCAGCCGTCGGTCTTTGCCGCCTTCTGGGGCTCCACGCAACCGATGATATTGTAGTCTCTCGCGTCCTCCAAGGTCAGTCCTCTGCTTTGCAGAGCGGGAATGATCACCTCGTCGTTGTAGTAGGCGGGGAATCCGATGCCGGTTCTCGTCAGCTCGGCGGCGCGAATGAGAAATTCGTGGGGGGTTCCGTTCCAGACTCTTACCGAGAAGGAGGGCTGGGGAAGGAAGACGTGCTCGGTTGCCGTGATCGACATAAAGGATAAGTCGTTGGTGGCGTCCTTGCCATTTGCGTCCTGACCGCCCGCGATCAGATTCTGGAAAAGGCTGTATCCCGCAAAGCCCTCGGCGGATGCCGCGTCGCGAACCTTGTTCAAGTCGTTGAGCTTGACCCAAACGCAATCCATCAGCTCCTGGGCTTGTGCCCGAGTCAGCCTGCCCGCGTCCAGATCGGCTTTATAATAAGGATACATATATTGGTCAAATCGTCCCGGGGAGATGGAATGTCCGCTGGACTCGATCTGCAGAAGCATCTGCACGAACCAGAAGGACTGACACGCCTCGTAGAAGCTCGTGGCTCCCCGCTCGGGCACTCGGTCGCAGATACGGGAAATTTCCTCCAGCTCCCCTCTCCGACGGATATCGGGCGCTGTCTTTGCCATTTGCGCCGCCAGGATGGAATACCGCTTGGCATAGCCGATCGCCGCCTCACAGCTCATGATCACCGCATGCAGGAAATGGGAGCGTCTTGCGAAGTCGGCGTCGCCCGCGGAGATCTTCTCCAGCGCCGCCTTTGCCTCCTCAATGATTCCGCGGTAGCCCACGGCGAGCACCTTGGGATAATCCACCGTCAGATGACCGATTCCGTTATAGAAATAGTTGCCGGGGGTAAAGATCCCGTGATCAATGGCAAGCTTTGCCTCCTCAGACATATAAGAGGTAGCAAGCTCACTGGTGGTCCTTCCCTTCCAGTAGCGGTAGACCTCCGACAGGGTCTTTTTGGTTTCCTCCGATATGTAGAACGGATCTGCCGTTCTCGTCTCTACCGTATCGAATTCCGATTCCAGCCATTCAAAGGAGTACTCGGGAAATACCTGACAGCCGCGGGGCGCCCGCGTAGCGGCGCCGACGATCAGCTCATTCTCACGAATGGTGATGGGCAGGTTCTCCAGAATATGCTTGAACGCCTTGGCTCTGCGAGTGATGATGGGCTCACCCTCGGTGGCCTTGTAGGACTCGGTAAGAAGCACCGCGCGGTCCGCCTCGATCTCGGGCATCTTCTCGTACAGCGCCTCCACCAGCTTCGGAATTCTCGGAGATTTTTCAATGGGCTCTGTATAGAACTTCATAAAAATCTTCCTTTCTCTGTGACTCCGTTGCTTCCAAGGAAAAACGGAGAAAATTCATTAAAAATGTGGTTTTTGTCCCGACTGTGTGGGATTTTGACCTGATTTGCATAGTTTCCTATATACACTATACCATGTTTCCTCTCGATTGTCAATAGTTTTTCTTTTATTTTTTTGTTTTTCTTTGTTTTTTCTTTGAGTTTTTGCGTTTTTTATAAAAAATCATATCAAGAGTCCAATTTCCGTCCATCTTTCGAACAAAAACAAACTCCCAAGAAACAAAAAAGGAGGAAGGCTGTTGAAAAAGCCTTCCTCTCGAAAATTATCTCTTGATTTTTTTGCTGCCTGCCACCTGCGCCAGATCCCCGTCGTCGATCCATTCCTCGGTAAAGCCGCAGGAAAGACAGATATACCGATTCACGTTGATGGCGGAGAAAATCGTTTTTCCGACCTGTAGGTTATTTCCTGATCCGTACGGTCCTACGTTGCCGTCGAATCGCGCCACCTCCGTCGAGCCACACTTGGGACACATACCCGTTTTCTTCATCAGATCCTCCTCATAATTTATAGGGAATATCGGTGTTGATCATACCCGCCGTGCGAAAATCATCGGGATTGTGGCGTACAATATAATCAATGTAGGAATCCACCAGCTGGGCGGTGAGAATATAGCCGCTGGGATTCATGTGCCCATAAAGATAAAATTTCCTACGAAATTCCAGATCATAAGCGAGTCCGTATTGGTACAAATCCATCACGTAGGCTTGCGCCTTGAGGGCGGGATCCCAGAAGCCCTTTTTCTCCGCAAAGGATTCGATATACTCCTTGGCGGTCATTCCTCCTCTGGAGAAATTATACGCCGTCAAGCCGTTTTTGCGGGCGATGTACTGTCCCCAGGAATATTCAAACAGATCGTGGTGTGGCTGTATCCGTCCACCAGCCGATCCAGCGACTTTTCGTTTTCATCATATAAATATTTATTCCAATCCATCTCCTTGTTCTCTTCCCTCTTTTTACGGTACGTCCATTATAGCATGCGAAAAACAATTTGTCAACGACAAACCATGCGTTTATGCTTTCCCCATCGTGCTTGTGCTTTTCTTGTTTTATGGGATTATTCCTCCCGATAGTCGGTAAGGTCGATCTCCTTCAGCTTGGCTTCGGGAATCCGCCCCTTGGTCTTTTCAAAGTAGGCGATATTATTTCTCAACATAAAGGCAAACTGCGCCGCCGGCGTGCGGTGCTCCGCCTCGGAGATATAAAGGAGCTTCCGAAGCAGGTCCTCGGACAGCTTCAGGTCCACGTGATAATTATTTTTCATGCGCGGCCCTCTTTATTTTTTTCCTTTTTTCTTTGCGTTCTGATCCTTACGAACGGTG
The DNA here is from genome assembly GCA_045588165.1 of Eubacteriales bacterium. GTDB lineage: Bacteria > Bacillota > Clostridia > Oscillospirales > CAG-272 > HGM12713. Next base: position 7,352 of record JAZNDP010000052.1, read on the forward strand.
GTGGTATTCTTCCCCGCCGTTTTCTTATCGGAACGGATCAGCAGGAAGGCGCCCACGGCGATGGCAATCAGAACCAGAGCCATCACTACAATGGCGATAATGGTTCCCGCGCCAACGGGCTCATCCGCCTCTTCTTCCGCTTCAGGCGCGGGAGTCTCGGCGGGAGTCTCCACGACCTCGTTCTTGGTATAGGTGACGGTAATCTCCTTGTTGATGCCGTCAGCCGTTCCGGTCACCGTCAGCACGTCTGCCGTATACCCCGAAATGTCATGAGAATTATAAGTATAACTCTCGCCGTAGCCCTTCGTCTCCACCGTATCCTCTGCCATCTTGGCGCCCGACGCGTCTACGTAATGAACGGTAATCGTCGAGGAGCCGTCCACGCTGTCGGTTTTGGTCGCGGTATCATAATTCAGCTTCGCTCCAACAAAGGCATCCTGGGCAATCTCTGCCGAAAGATCGGTGCGGAAGGTCAATCTATCCAATGCCTTGCAATTCTTAAAGGTCTCGGACTCAATGCGAGCGGGCAATCCCGTGATCATGGCGCTCTGCATGGAATAGCAGTAAGCAAAGGCACGGGCGCCGATGGCGGTCACCGAGGCAGGCACGTAGATCGACTGGAGAGCGCCACAGGCCTCAAAGGCGCCCTTGCCAATGGAGGTCACTCCCGCGGGAAGATTCACGTTCTTCAGCGCGCTGCTATAGCCGAAGGCATAATCTCCGATGGAGGTCAGCGTGGCGGGCAGCGCGACGTCGGTCAGCGCCGTCATGCCGTAAAAGGCGTAGCTTCCAACCGAGGTAATTCCTTCGGTAACGATCACCTTCTCTGCGGAAGCCCGTACGGCGGACCATACCACAGAGTCGCCGTTTTCAAATCCTGCCATCTCGCCGCTTCCGCTGATCCGCAAGGTCTTATCCCCCTTGGTATAGCTCCAAGAAAGAGCACCGTGACTTCCCGACGCGTCCTCCGCCTGAGGCGCGGACGAACCGCAGGAGGCGAGAGACAGAACCAAAATCGCTACCAACAAAAGAGCAACGATCGCTTTGACTTGTTTTTTCAGATTTTTCATAGCGTTTCCTGAACTTTCTAAATTTTTATTACCCTTATTGTACCACAAAGCCGCGACGGGCGCAACAGATTTCACAAAAAAATCATAATAAATCGGAAAAGTCCGACGATTTCTTCGTCTCTCTGCCCACAAAGCGGCAGTATTCCTCGTAGGAAATGAGAATCTTCAGCGCCTCCAGCAGAGCGTTGGCGGTCATCCCCTCGGGCAAGCCAACCGCTTTTGCCAGAGTGTCTCGCCTCTCGGCGCTGTTTTCCCCGCCCGACAAGCCGTCGGCGTAAAAATCGGTTTTGGACAGTGGATGCTCCGCCGCCCGCTCCACTCTCTCACCGTCCTCAAAGGGAGAGAGAAGCTCCCGCAGAAGCTGTCGTTCCATGCCCTCCACCCCAAGGGTTCCCTCGGCGGAGGGAGCCTCCTTCCGCTTCTCCTTTCCCTTGATCCGCGGAATATACAACTGGATCAGTCGATCCTTTGGAATGGCGGAGGTCAGATGAGAGCGGATCAGCCTCCCCGCCCCGTCGCTGTCGGTAAGCAGAATGATGGGTGTCTGCCGACTCAAGGAGCGGAACAGGGCAAGCTTTTCATTCTTTTTAAATATCCCAAAGCCGTCGGTGGTAAGTATTTGAGCGTCACACACCGAAAGCAAGCGCAAGCGGTCGTATTTTCCCTCCACGATGATGGGGTAAGGAATCTTCAGCTTTTCCATACTCATACCGGCTTAAGGATAAAATAGAGAAGAACCAGCGCGCCAAGGACGATGCGATACACACCGAAGGGCGCAAAGCTGTGCTTCTTTACAAATTCCATCAGGAAGCGAATCGCCACCAGCGACACGGCAAACGCCACGAGGCTGGCAACCGCCAGCACCACCCAGGCAAGGACGGGCACGGATACACCGCTCTTTGCCACGTAGTCAAAAAAGCCATAAGCCTTCAGCAAGCTTGCCCCCACCATGGCGGGAATACCGAGAAAGAAGGAAAATTCCGCCGCCGCGGGACGGGAGATCCCTAAAAATCTCGCCCCGAGAATGGTAGAACCGGAGCGTGACGTACCGGGCACGATGGAAAGCGTCTGAAAGCATCCGATGAAAAACGCTTGCCTGTAGGATACGTCCTCCACCCGCTCCACCGCGGGATGCTTGTTTTTCTGAATTCGCTCAATAATAATGAAGAGAATACCGTAAAGGATCAGCGCCGCCGCCACCGTCACGGCGTTGTAGATCCAGCCGTCGATGTCCTTACCCGTCGCCTCCTCCAGAAGCTTATCTCCCACGATACCGATCAGAGCCGCGGGAATACTGGCGATGACTACCTTGCCCCAAAGGGACCAGGTTCCTCGCTTTTCCTCCGGATTCTTCCGTGGGGAGAAGGGATTGAGCTTGCCGAAAAACATGACCACCACCGCAAGGATCGCTCCCAGCTGGATCACCACCTCAAACATGCTCATATACTCCTCGGCAAAGATCGCGCCCAGATCGGGTGCCACCTTCAGCCTCAAGAATTCATCCAAAAGGATCAGGTGTCCCGTGGAGCTGACGGGCAACCACTCGGTAATTCCCTCCACGATGCCGAAGAGCACCGCCTTTAAAATTTCCCAAATAGCCATACGATGTCCTTTCTGTCTTTTTAGTTAGTTTCGGTTAACTAGATCGCTTTGCGCCTTCACTCACATAGGTTAGTTTGACTTAACCTTCCGTATCTCCCGAACGCATAATGTCGCCCTCAAACACGTCAAAGGGCACGCGAGCGAAGAATTTCATAGACGGATGAGGCGCCGATTCGATGGGGGTACCGTCCTCTGCATACAGCTCCTCCACAAGGAAGGACTTGCCGACCCGACGGGGGGAGATCAGCTCCGCCCGCTCTCCTACGGAGACCTTGTTCCGCTGAATAAAGGGATAGAGCCGTCCGCGATCGGTGCGCGCCGTCAGCCTCCCGGGCAGAGGAAGCTCCTCCTCGGCAAGCGCCGTGGCAAAATACGCCTTTTCCCGAATGTATCCGTTCTGGGCGGTGAGCTGAGCGTTCTCCATGGAAGACTCCTCGTAGTAGCCGGTGCAGTACTCCCGGTGAGAAACGCTTTCCAGCTCCCGCATCCATGCGGGGTCAAAGCGATAATGATCGGGGTCGGCGCGGTATGCATCCATCGCCAACCGATAGGCGTTGGTCACCACAGCCGTATAGTAGGCGCTCTTCATCCGCCCCTCGATCTTAAAGGAATCAATTCCCGCCTCCATCAGCCGCGGAAGGATCCCGATGGTACACATATCCTTGGAGGACATAATAAAGGTGCCAAGCTCGTTCTGCTCCACGGGGAACGGAATTTCCGGCCGCTTTTCCTCGGTAACGGTGTAGACCCAGCGACAGGGCTGGGCGCAAGCGCCTCGATTGGCGTCCCTGCCCGTTAGATTGTGAGACAGCAGACATCTGCCGCTGTAAGACACGCACATCGAGCCGTGAACAAACGCCTCCAGCTCCACGGAGGGGTCTATTCCCTCCCGAATGGCGCGAATCTCGGAGAGCGTCAGCTCCCGCGCCAGTACCAACCGCTTGGCGCCCAGAGCCGCGTAGGCTCTCGCCGCCTCGGGGCTAACGATGCTTGCCTGGGTAGAGATATGGATCTCCATATCGGGAATGATCTCCTTGACAGTTACCAGAACCCCCAGATCGGCTACGATCATCGCGTCGATCCCAAAGTCCTTTACGCGGATCAAAAACGCGCGAAGATCCCCGTACTCCGCCCCGTGAGGCATGGTATTCAGAGTCAGATACAGACGCTTTCCCCGGGCATGGGTATATTCCACCGCCTCTTTCAGCTCCTCGTCGGTAAAGTTGTCCGCCGCGGAGCGCATCCCAAAGCGTCGTCCCGCCAGATAGACCGCGTCGGCGCCGTACAGGAGCGCCGCCTTCATTTTTTCAAAATTTCCCGCCGGAGACAGGAGCTCCGGCATTCTTTTCTGTTGCTTCATTCTTATTTTCTTCCTAACGTCATGTATATAATCCGTCCGCTTTTTCCGTCCGCCTTTCTTCTTTCGCGGATCGGGCAATTACTCTTCCGCCCTGTCTGCGATACTGTTGGGGGGAAAGTCCCTTTTTCTTGCGGAACAAACGGGATAGCTGGGTATAATCTCCATATCCCACCTTCCGGGCGATTTCGGATATGCTCAATTCTGTGGACAGCAGCAGCTTCGACGCCGCCTCCAAGCGCCGCGTCAGCAAATATTCCTTGGTAGACATTCCGATATACTGCTCCAGCACCGAGCAAAGGTACTTGCGGGAAATATGCAACGCCTCGGCGACCTCGTCGATCCGCAGATCCCTCCCAAAATGCTCGTCAATGTACCGAATAGCATCTCTGGCGTAGCCCGCCCCGGCTCCGCTGCCCTGCCGATCCCGCAAATATTGCTTTTTGTGATAGGAGAGGATCATATAAAACACCCCTTGCATATAGGTGTTCAGGTCGCAGGAGGTATGCTCCCGATACAGCACGTCGTCAAAAAGCCGCTCCAGCTCCGGCGCGAAGCTGAAAAAGAAATATTGGTTATTTTCGTCAAGACCTATGCTCTTCATGTGCCATCTGGCTTCACTCCCCCGAAAGGAGATCCACTTGAAGTGCCATGGGTGGTCCGTGTCCGCCGTCATATGATGGGGCACGTCGGGAATCACGAGAAATCCCTCTCCCGCGCCAACGCGCCTGCCGTTGAACACCCCGCAGCCGTCGGTCACGTAGTGCAAAATGTATTCGGTTGTCGTTCGGTTAAATTCCCGATTGGGATAGGACTGCTCCTTCCCAAAATATAAAAACGAAAGAGGCACGTCCTGACCGCGATTGGAGATCGCGTCGTCGTAGTAAAGCTGATCCGCCCCGGACGGCTCCAGCCGATCCTCAAAGATCTGACGGGTTCCGTCAAACATATCTCTCCAATATTGAATTTGACTCACCCCATCACCTCCGCATCCCTTCGGTAAATTCTATCGCTATTGTATCATAAATCCACCTCGCTGTCAATGAAAAACGACTTTTTCCCATATTCTATCTTAAAATCTTCCAAAAATACGACTTTTTGTCATATTCCGCTGTCATTTTGCTATTGCAATTCGCCACAGATTCGGTATAATGAAATTGTACCATTCCATATTGCGAAAGGAGCGCACCATGTCCTTCGATTTTACCTATCATCTCTCTCCGGAACACCTTCACGTGGGATGCGAGAAGCCGAGAGCCTATTTTGTACCCTTCCACAGTGAAATTTCTGCCCGTCGCGGTATGAGACAAGAAAGCCGACGATTTCTCTCCCTTTGCGGCGACTGGGATTTCTGCTACTATCCATCCCTTGCTCACTGTCCCGATTTTCTGGCAGAAGGATTCTGTGTCCAAGGCTTTGACAAGCTGACGGCAACCGAGTCTCTCCTCTGCGACTATCGTCTGCTTTCCCGTAGGCTTCAAGGATCTACGGGTGAAGAACCGCGTGGTTTTCCTGAATGGAAAGAAAATAAAGTTAAAAAGGACTAACCGTCACGACAGCCACCCCTCCTGGGCTCCGTCGCCCCTTACGATCATATGCTCCGGGATCTCTATCTCATGAAGGCGCACAATATCAATACCGTCCGCTATACCGTTTTTGCGGAGGGCGGATTGAAGCTCGACACCCATGCCGAGACGTTCCCCACAAAATGTGATAATGTGCTCCCCCCCTCTGCCCCGTTTGGGCTTTACCTTCCGTATGCCGGAGGAAAACGAGCGACTGCGCTATTTTGGCAAAGGACCCGTAGAAAGCTACATAGACAAGAATCTGGCGTCTCAGCTGGGTGTTTATGAGACAACTGTCAGTGATCACTTTGAGCCCTATATCCGCCCCCAGGAAAACATGGCGCACACCGATTCCGAATGGTTAGCTCTCTCTAACATTTCCGGTCACGGGCTTCTGGCTCTTGCCACCAAAAAGCCCTTCAGCTTCAATTGCTCGCATTTTACCGCCCAACAATTGACCGAAACGGCGCATGATTACGAGCTGACCCCTCTGAAGGAGACCGTGGTGCACATCGACTACCGCCACGCCGGCATCGGCTCCGCCTCCTGTGGTCCCACCCTGCACCCCCGTTGGCAATTAAAGGAGGATTCCATAGACTTTTCCTTCCGTCTCCTTCCCGCCTTTGTCAATGACACCGATCCATTTGAGGAAACGAATCGGAAATAAACGCTCGAAAAGTTTAAGCTAACTAACCAAAAAAATCAGTGGCGCATAAAAAGCCCACGGTCTGTGCCATTTTGCACAGACCGTGGGCAATTTTTTCGGTAAACCGATCAACTGTACCACGGCTCCTCCACCCGGAAGGTGGTGGAATTGATATGCTCGAAGATATACGTCCACTCCGAGTACAGGACTCCGCCATAAAAGTTTTCAACCTTAACGGTGATCTGGGTCATTTCCTCATCAAACTTGATAGAGTAATAATCCTGATAGTCATCCGAAAAGACGTACGTAAAGTAAAGCTTCTTGAAACCGTCCGAACCGATCATAATGCTCATGTCCGTTATTTCGCCGCCATCGAAGGGATACTCCGCCAGCATATCCTTCTCCGCGATCGCGGACTCAAAGCCCTCGAAGAAATCACTATCGGCAGGAACCTCTCTCGGGATTTCGAAATTCTCGGACACATATCCTACGCCGTTTACGTACCACTGTTCATAGGTGTATTGCTCGTCTTGTGTACGCATGCGCTGATTTGTCCCGTCGGTATCGTAGTATATGCTGTAGCCATCGTCCACGTACAGAGACATGGAATAGACCGTCGCATCGGACAGGGTCTCCATTACGTCAAGATAAAGCGCATAGAGCTCGGGATCGTTATCACCCGGATCCATATCACTCCGCTCCTCATACGCCTCTGCATCGAAGGGAGGATTAACGGTAACAGCGGCGCCGTAGCTGTTCAGCTTCACAATAACCGAGGTCATACCCGAATAAGTAATTGTTCGCGTCACCTTTCCGGCAGAATTGAAGTAAATCGTCTCGGTAATCGCCTTCTCGCCCAGATCATTCTCAAGCGCCTCCCGGGCAGAAATGTCGATGGTACAGTAAAAAGTTCCGCCATCGGAATAGAGCTGGGCTCCTCCCAGCTTTTCAAGATAAAAATCATCCGCAGCTGAAAAGGATCCGGCTACGGCTTCCTTCAGCTGATCTCTGAAATCATCCCCGTAGATGTCCGCCATGCTCACGTCATCCATCCGGTACTTGTCACCGTAGGAATTCATATAAAGAGTACTGTCCACGAGCCAGAACTCCATCGTCTCGCCGTCAGACTCCAAACAATAGTAAACCGCATCCTCGCCCAGCTTGACGGTCATCGATCCCTCGGTGTTAACGCCCTCCTCAACATCGGACATCTTCACGGTGAAATCGTAGGTTCCGGCAGCGGAAAATTCAGTCACAAAGGCTTCATACAGCTGCTTTGCGCTCTTTCCGTTCAAAGAACTGACCGCCACGGGACCGGTGGCAGGAGGCTGACCTCCTCCTCCCCCTTGGTCGTCCCCTTGTCCCTTACCGGGGGCGGAGGAATCACCTCCTTGGCTGTCAGAGGAGGATTCCTCCGGTGAATTGGGCAGAATATTAAATGATAGCTCATCACAAGCGGTAAGCCAAACCGTATTCAAAAGAAGAATACATATCAGCACGATTGACAATAATTTCTTCATAATAAGATTTCCTTTCCGTTCCGTTTTTTGCGGCAAAGAATCCTGCTCCTTGACAGGTTTGGTCCCGCATTCACAGCTTATGCAAACGATCCTCTCATCTGCCGTCTTATGATCGTATTTTTTACAACAACATTGTAGCAGTTTTCTTTTTAGTTATTATTCCGTATCAGAACTATTTATATTATGATTCCGTATTGGAATTTTTTCAAGAGGTTTTTGAGATATAATTCCAAAAAAGAACAAAAAAAGGACGAGGGATATGAAGCTTCGAAAACAGGAATACGGAGATGCTAATCTGGTGGGAAAAACCGTAGAAAGACTCCGAAAGGAGCGTGGGATCAAACAAAAGGATTTTATCGCGCAAATGCAGGTCATGGGCTGCGACATCAATCCCACCAGCTATTCCAAGCTGGAGGGACAGGTGAGAAGCGCTACGGATCGGGAGATCTACGTGATCGCCAAGCTCTTGCGCGTGACCATGGAGGAGCTGTTTGAGGTGGATGAACCGTAATTCGCCTACAAAAAAAAGAGCGGAATTAGAGCGTCACTCTAAAGGACAGTTTTACAAAAATACGGCATATCTCGAAAGAGGTATGCCGTATTTTGCTTTTGTGTCCACAAATGCAGTGCTTGTCAGTAAAATTGACAAGTCATAGATGAACAAAATACCACCCCATTTAGACGGGTGCTCGTAAGACAGCGATTCTAAAAATTACTGTTTTTACGGAATCTGTCTGACAGGGTTGAAAAAGCAACCGAAATCATGTATAATAATGTGTGTACACACTTCGGTGTTCCGCATTAACGCTATGGAGATAAATTATGAAACTATCATCTTTTTTGCACTTTGCTGCTTTTGGTGCAAAAACAATTCTGTTTAGAAAGAAATCGCCGATTCTCGGAACTGTAATTGTTACAGACAAATGCAACTTACATTGCAATCATTGCTCCGTCAACAACATCACAGCAATCGTCCATCCGTATGAACAGATCAGACAAGAAATGCAACAGCTATATGACATGGGCGTTCGCATTTTGTTCTTCTGCGGTGGTGAAACATTCCTTTGGAAAGATGAGGAACGCACACTAAGGGATTTGGTCATTGAAGCGAAAAGCATGGGCTTTCTCATCGTTAATGTAGTTACTAATGGCACGTTCCCCATTGACCTCCCGGAAGCGGATTTGATTCTTTTGAGCTTAGATGGAGATAAGCAGCGCCATAATGAAGTTCGTGGTGACACCTACGATACCATCATGAAGAACATCAGCAATGCTACCGCAGATAATATTTGCTTCTATATGGCTATCAATCAAATCAACAAGGACTATGTGCGGGACGTATGCTTGACTGCTCGTGACACTAAAAATGTTCGTGCGGTATCTTTCAATTTCCATACACCATATCCCGACACAAAGGAATTGGCTTTGAGTAAAGAGGAAAAAGCCAAGTGTTGTGATACGATAACTCAAATGATGAAAGAAGGCGCACCTGTATTCAACCTAAAAAGTGCGTTTCCATATCTCATCGAAAACCGATTCCCGACACCTTGTCATCAGTGCGTTGTTATGGAAAACGGAAAGCTATCTATCTGTGGTCGCTGTATAGATATTCCCGGTCTTTGCGACCAATGCGGATACTTTTTTGTTGCCGAATATACGCTTTTGTTCAAAGGCAACCCCAAAATAATCTTTGAGATGCTCCATACATATTTGAAGTACATTTAGGAGTAATATGAGTTTCATTACAAATTTAACGAGAATGTGGCTTACGCGAACAACGAAGCCATTTACGTTCAAAAACGAATATGACCAGATATTGCCTTTTGCAGAGTGTGAAAACCTTGGGCTTTATGTTCATATCCCTTTCTGCAAAAGCATCTGCAACTTTTGCCCTTATTGCAAAGTGCGGTATTCCGCTGAATTATGTGATAGATACATAGATTCTTTGATTCAAGAAATACACCTTGTAGGCAACCAAAACGCAGAACGGAAAAATGTAACCAGCCTATATTTTGGCGGAGGAACACCGGCTCTTGCAGCCCATCGTATAAAAGAAATTGTTGATGCGTTGAACGACCACTTTATCATCACAGAGGGGATTGGATTGGAACTTCATCCCGATAATGTGAATATTGAAGTGTTGCAAGCGTTAAAAAATGCAGGAGTAACTAAAATCAGTATCGGCATTCAATCGTTCTGCGATAAGTATCAGAATATTCTTGGCAGAAAGGAAATTGATACCACTGCAATGATGTCTGCTTTGGCGGCGGTTCCTTTTGAAACTGTTTCAATGGACTTTATCTTTGCGCTGCCCGGACAAACCTATGATGATTTGAAATCCGATATTGACAAGGCTTTTTCGTTGGGTGCAAATCATATTGCTATATACCCATTTATTGATTTTACTTTTACAGAAAGTCCTGTTGCTGCAATGCCCAAAAAAGAAAAACGAGAGTTACTGAATGCTATCACACAATACTGTTTGGGCAAAGGATATTCTCGGAGTTCTATATGGACTTTCTCAAGCGAACCGAACGCAAACTATTCATCCATGACCAGAGATAACTTTCTCGGATTCGGTTGTTCTGCTACAAGCCTATTCAAAGGGCAATTCAAAATCAATACTTTTGATGTGGAGTCCTACTGTGAAAGGATTCGTTCCGGCAACCTCGCCACATCATTGACAATTCGTTTTACCAAACGGCAACGAATGATTTACTGGCTGTTTTGGACGGCATACAGTACAAGAGTAAATGCACGTGATTTTGAAAAATTCTTTGGTGTGCCGTTGAAAAAAATGTATGGATTTGAGCTTTGGTTTGCAAAGCGATTAGGGTTCATCAAAGAACACGATGGGATTTATGAAATGACACTAAAGGGTGCGTTTTACTATCACTACTATGAGAATTTTTACACGTTGTCTTATATCGACAAGATGTGGAGGATCATGCGAAAAGAAGCATTCCCCGAACAGATCAAGCTGTAAAAGGATTGTGAGCCCACTTTGGCAGATACCGGAGATCGCATGAGCGCCAATAATCCGCAAAGTCGGCAAAGCCAGATTTTGCAAAAAATCTCAAAGTTTATACTCGACAGGTCCGGCGGTAAACGCAAGCAGAAGGTACATATCGAACATAACCTTGTTGGCTACATTCCCGTGATAAAAACGGAACAGGCATGATCTAAATCATGCCTGTTTCAAGAAATTCGCATATTACTGTTTTACTGCCACCGAACACTTACGGTGGTTTTTTATTTGTCAGCAAATAAGATATTCTTTTTTAGTTCAAAAACTGTCCTTAAGCGTAAGCCCATTTCCTTCCGCTCTTTTTTAATCGCCATTGGTTAGTCTACACTTACCGTTTCTTTTTTTGTCGCTCCAACTCCGGCGCTGACGGTGTATTTCTCAACCCCCAGCACGGTCTCGCCGTCGATCTGAAGGGGGGTAGGGCGGTCAAAGGCGACCTCAATTTCCTTACCTGTCAGAATCGCAATATGCTTTGTATGCTTCACGTGAGTTCCCTTAAAAATAGAGGGGAAAATCATCAGGGTCTTCAGCTTTCCGGTGCCGTGGAACATCACCAAAGACACGGTTCCGTCCTCGTTGTTTCTCACCTGATCGGGCGCCATCATCATGCCGCCGCCGTAGAACCGCCCGTGCATCACGGGGGCGATCCACACCTTTTTGAATTCATAGGACACGCCGTCCACCGTCACCTTCGCATTTCTCGGCTTGAAGTGGAACAGCAGCCCCTTGATGGCGATTCCCGCATAATTGATGGGCTTGTCGGTGGTCTTGCGAAGCTCGTCGCCAACCTCACAGCAGTATCCGTCAATGCCGTAGCCTACGCCGTTGAGGAAGGCGGACTCGACTCCGTTGACGGTCACACGGGGAAGATTTTTCAGATAGGGATTGATCAAGATCGGTCGGTCCTCGGCGGTCTTGCCCAGATCATGCCAAAAGTCGTTGCCCGTTCCCGTGGGATAATAATACAGCTCTCTCTCCGAAACGGCGTCTCCCGCCTCGGTGGCAAAGCGGTTCAGGGTACCGTCACCGCCGCAAAGGACCACCTTGTCCTCCTTCGGAAGCCCTCCAAAGAAGCTCGCGTAGCTCTCGATCCCCGTCATATCGCAATAGGAGATCTCCTCGCCTGCCAGCTTCGCGCCCAGCGCGCGGGCACCCTCTTCTCCCTTTCCGTTCTGGGCGTAAGGATTATACAAAATATAGGTTGCCATATAAAAAATCCTCCGTTCTTGATTTGATTCATCGCCGTTTCTCGACGGTAAATTGGAATTCTTCCTATTTATTATATCAAAAAACAGCTGCCCGTTCAACCCTTTTGTCGAAATTTGCGGCGGTACTCTGTTGGTCAATCTTCCCCTTTTGCCTAAAAACACCCTCATCCTATTCCGCGCAGAACCGAACCGGTTGTACGGAATCAATTTCAGTGTGCTGCCACATAGCCCGGGCGGAGCAGTTCGAATTTTCTCCCGATCAGATATCCGGACTTTGCAAAAAGCATTTTGGCGGGGGTGCGGTTTCATTCCCCTCCGACAAGACGCTTATGGGCCATTTTTTATCATGAGAGGCTCCCTCCCCCGGAATTCCGCCACCGATTCGAACGGTTGCATATGAATAGCAGATAATGGGACTTGACAAATTTTGTCGAATTTTGTATAATAAAAACAGTCGACATAAAATTTGCGCGTAAGGAGACTGTTTTATGGGTGCTATCGTCATTCGGGAAGTAACGACCAAAAAGGACCGCAAACGCTTTGTGGATTTTCCAAACCAATTGTATAAGGATAATCCCAATTACGTTCCGTCCTTTTATTCGGACGACTTGGGTGACTGGGATAGGACCCAAAATCCCGCCTTTGCCTACTGTGACGCCTCGTGCTTTCTGGCGTATGAGGACGATCGCCTCGTCGGACGGATCGGTGTGATTCTCAACCGCGCGGCAAACGAAAAATGGGGCACCAACCGCGTCCGCTTCTCCTGCGTGGATTTTATCGATGACGACCGCGTCTCACAAGCCCTGTTTGAGACGGCGGAGCGCTGGGCAAGCGAGCGCGGCTGCGATCAGATCCACGGCCCGCTCGGCTTTTGCGACCTGGATCGGGAGGGCATGCTCGTGGAGGGCTTCGACCGCAAGAGCATGTTTATTACCTACTATAACGCGCCCTACTATCCCGAGCACCTGGAGCGGCTGGGCTATCGGAAGGACACCGATTGGATCGAGTACCGCATCAATATTCCACCCCCCGATTCCAAGGAAGGAACCATGATCGCCCGTCTGGCACGGCGGATCGAGCGCCAGGGAGAATACCGCGTTGCCGATCTGAAGCGCCGCTCGGACTACCGTCCCTACGTCAAGCAGGTATTTCGTCTTGTAAACGAGGCATACGCGCCCCTGTACGGCGTGGTGAAGCTGAACGAGGAGCAGATCGACCGATATGCCGCCAAGTTCATTCCTCTGGTCAATCCCGACTACGCCTGCTTTGTGGTAGATAAAAATGATCAGGTGGTCGCCTTTGGCGTGACCGTTCCCTCTCTCTCCGACGCCATGATCAAGTGCCGCGGACGGCTTTTCCCCCTTGGCTGGATCCCCATCCTGAAGGCACTGTCCAAAAACGACACGGTGGACCTGCTTTTGATTGCTATCCGCCCCGATCTTCAAGGAAGCACGCTGATCGCCATGATCTTTAACCATTTTATTCAAAGCACCAACAAAAACGGCATCAAGTACGCAGAAACAGGTCCCCAACTGGAGACCAATACCAAGATTCAAGGACAATGGAAATTCTTTGAGCGAGAGCAACACAAACGTCGCCGTTGCTTCGTCAAGGATCTGGACCAATAAAAGCATCTCTCTTTTGCGATATTTGCAAGAAAACAATGAAAAAATCCAACTCTTGCGAGTTGGATTTTTTTTGCATTTTGGGTCTTAATAGATTCCCAAATTATATCAATGTAAAAATCAAATATTCTACTGAAAGCAAACAAAATAAAAGTATAAAAATTATAAATATTTTTGTTCCCATTTTAACAGTCTTATCTTTTTGAGTAAACGAATTAAAGGAAACGGGAACAAACGCATAAAGAAAAATTGCTTGGCACTAGGGTACTCGCCTACGGCGAGGATTCGCACGCTCTGCGCCTGACAAGCGAGCTTGTCGATCTCCGAGCGGCGAATGCGAACCTAATTCCGCTACACCTTCGGTGTGCGGAGCTACGCTCGGCACAGCGGTACCCCAGCCAATAAAAAAAGCCACCCGATTGGGCGGCTTTTCTTATTGTGTTTCGTGACCGTTTTAAATGACATCGTTATTTCCGATAACGTCAATCCAGAGAGGAGTCGTTTGCGACAACAGAGCCTCCTTTTTCGTAAACAAAATAAGTATATCCGTTGAGCTGATATTTTACGCAAATATATTTATCGGTTATAAAGATGCTATCTACCCCTGAAAAATCATGGATCGCGGTTAATTTTTTCGTTTCAAAATCAACATAACCAAACTTGCCGTTTGAATCAAGTATATAAGCTCCGTTCTCATCAAAATCTATAATTTGCGTTCTCTTTTTGTCGTACTTGAAAACAGTTCTGAACTCGTTTGTTTCAGGATTGTAGGCTGTAATTTGATTTTCACTAATGCCACTTATCAGCGGATTCGCCTTCACGGAATCTCGGCGATTGCTCCCCGACGTAGAAAACCATATCTCATCGTCCATAGGCTTTGCCAAACCCTCCATAATACAATAACTGCCATCGGGTTGTGATTTGTACAGGTTTTCCGCAAAGTCCAGAATTGCTCGCTTTTCCGCGCTTGTTTCTTCTTTAGTGATAGACGTAAACCTATCCATGATACGTCCCGCTCCGCTACCAAGCACGTAAAAAGAAAAATCTTCAATATCGAAAGATCTTTCTTGATACAATTGTTGCATTTTTTCTCGTGTTAATACTTCCCCTATATAAAAGCGATCTATTTCTTTGCCTTCATAATTGTACGTAATTACGCACTCATAATATACGGCTGTCATTGTATTCTTCAAATAAGTTCTCAAAAAAGTATACTCTTTAACCGAAGACTCTAAAAATTCATATTTATAAGAATTTACGCTGTCGCGATAAAATTCAGTAGCTTCGGAAATGGTGATATTGCGATCAAATTCCAGCCAATAAACTGTTCTGTCAATTTTATTGATCAGTCGATCCTCAACAACTAACCACGTATCATTTTCAAAAATATGGTCTATTTGTATGTTCGGCATTAAGATACCTTCATTCAGCACAGAACATGATGAAAGTACCAGCATAGATATGAGTAAAATCACACATATAAGTTTCTTCATTTTTCCACCGCCTTTCTGCGTTCATTATATCACACCTTTGTGAGAATGTAAAGTCAAACTTGTAGGGGGCGACGCCCCGTTTTCTTGGCACTAGGGTACTCGCATTTGCTTCGCAAAAGCGAGGATTCGCTCGCTCCGAGCCAAAAAGAAACACCACCCTGTTGGGTGGTGTTTCTTTTTGTATAAAGGCTACGAAAAAGATATTTTTCGTGGTTTGCCACTAGGATTCGAACTCAAACGTGGGTGATACTTGAAAATCAATATTTTAACATGTATTTTTTTCTGAGTTTTCGCCTTGCCTTGTAATAATTAGCGGATGATACAACAAATGCTCCCCACTCATTATTAAAGTTTTTTAGGCTTTCTTCCCAACAGGTATAGAACCATGAAAAGAAGTCAATAAATTTTTCAAAATCAAAAGCGTGTCTTTCTTTTCTTGTTTCTATCTCTATAATTTTAGCTTTTGTTGTTATGATTTGACAAAGCTTATATAATAACTCACAGGCGGGGAGAAAGCTAACTAAGGTTGCCTTTATTGAAAGTTCTTTGTCAACATCATCCCAATGATAAGCCATCGCTAATTGGAATGTCTTATTGTCATTAAAGATATTGTTCAATTCTTCTATATTAACATTTTCGATTTTAATATTTGCATAAAAACTTTCAATACTCATAAAAACCTCTTTGTTTTGCAAAAGATACTTTGATATTTTGGGGCGCAAATTCTCTGATGACCGTTAGCTAACATATTATTAGTATGTTTTTTCAAATGGTAACATTAGTATAGCATAAAATCGTGAGGATTTCAAGAGCTTCGCACCAAATCACGGCGGGCACCAAGGTAACTCCGCTTCGCTCCGTGATTCGCACGCTCTACGCCTGGTGTGCAAGCCCCCGATCTCCGAGCGGCGAATGCGAACCTAATTCCACTGCGGCTACGCCTTGCGGAGCAAGGTGCGAAGCACCGATGCTCCGAGGCAAAAAGAAACACCACCCTGTTGGGTGGTGTTTCTTTTTGGCTGGGGCACTAGGATTCGAACCTAGGTAATGACGGAGTCAGAGTCCGTTGCCTTACCGCTTGGCGATGCCCCATTACATTGACAAACGCTATTATAACAGATAATGGAATTCTTGTCAAGACTTTTTTTGAAAAAATCCCGTTTTTTTAAAAATTTTCTTCCCTTTTTCAATATTCCCACGAAAAAAGGAGATTATACACGACAGGCACAAACGCGGAAATTAAAATTTTTCTCTTTTTCCAAAAAATTTATAAATTCAGTTGCAATCCGAAAAAAAGTGTGGTATAATAATACCCGTGACCGAAATCGGTTTCCAAAACATCTACCCGTGGCACAGCAGCATTACGCGTCAGACTCCGACTCTGAAGGTAGCGAGTCAAAAACAGTTAAATACTGTTTTTGATGAAGCGAAACCATCCAAAGCAAGGAGTTGAAGGAGCTTGTAACCCAAGCGACGCGCAACGACTATGCGACGATGGCGGACGAAGGTTCGAATCCTCGGATTCGGGCAACAATTTCATACCTACCCGTGGCACAGCTGGATAGCGCGTCAGACTCCGACTCTGAAGGTCGAAGGTTCGAATCCTTTCGGGTAGGCCAAAAATAAAGCTTACGTTTCAGCGTAAGCTTTATTTTTTCGTCTGACCGAGGATTCGAAGGCG